>CACITD010000004.1 GCA_902589475.1 uncultured Alphaproteobacteria bacterium
AGTAAGTTCCGTCTCTACATACTTTGGAGCCAAAATAAAAATTTCATCTAAAACAATAGTGTCAAAGAGCAAATAGGTACCAAAAATACCAAGTGCAAACCCAAAATCTCCTACCCTGTTTACCAGAAAAGCTTTGATCGCGGCTGCGTTTGCTGTCGGCTTCTGATACCAAAACCCTATGAGAAGATAGGAGGCGAGGCCAACACCCTCCCAACCAAAAAACATTTGCACGAGATTGTCAGCCGTCACTAACATTAGCATTGCGAACGTAAAAAGTGATAGATACGCGAAAAAGCGGGGGTTATGCGGGTCATGATGCATGTAACCAATTGAGTATACATGGACCATTGTTGAAACGGATGTCACAACCAGTATCATTATAGCTGTCAAAGTATCGATTTTAAGGGCCCATTCAGCTTTAAGATTACCAGACTCTATCCAAGTAAAGAGTTGAATAGTCTGAGCATTCTGTTGCAGAGCTACATCGTAGAAGCATATTGCACCGAGCAACATAGAAGCAGCCATAAAAATACAGGTAACTAAGTGAGCTCCTCGATCGCCAATAATTTTGCCAAAAAACCCTGCTAAAAGCGCCCCGACAAGTGGCAAGAAGACAATTGCGGCATACATAGTACCGTTACCCTTTCATGAGATTAACGTCTTCGACAGCTATCGAACCACGATTTCTGAAAAATACCACTAGAATTGCTAGTCCAATAGCGGCTTCCGCCGCGGCTACAGTTAAAATGAACAGGGCAAAAATCTGTCCGACAAGGTCACCTGCATAAGCTGAAAAAGCCACTAAGTTGATGTTTACAGCTAGCAGCATTAACTCTACAGACATTAGAATGATAATAACATTTTTTCGATTTAGAAAAATGCCGAAGATACCCAAGGTAAATAAAATAGCTGCGACAGCAAGGTAATGAGCTAATCCAATTTCAATCATAATTAAACCCCTTCACCTTCTTTGACCTTTACCACATCCAGAACATCCTCTGATCTACGAGATAACTGATCAGCTATTTTCTGTTTTCTAACCCCTGGCCGACTCCGTAGTGTAAGAACTATAGCCCCAATCATAGCGATGAGAAGAATTAACCCTGCTGCTTGAAACAAATATACATATTTGGTGTAAAGGACATTGCCCAGTGCGTGCGTATTAGTAATATTTTGAATGGGAATGACTGCCGCAAGCATGCTTCCATCTTCAGAAAAGGACCAAATGCCAATAACGAAGAACAGTTCCACGAGCAAAATTAACCCAAGTAAAGCACCTATTGGAAGGTACTGCATAAACCCCTGTCTTAATTCCACGAAATTTATGTCTAACATCATGACTACGAAAAGAAAAAGAACTGCTACAGCCCCCACATATACCACGACAAGAATCATGGCTATAAACTCAGCACCAATTAAAACGAAAAGGCCTGCAGCGTTAAAAAATGCTAGAATGAGATACAAGACTGAATGTACAGGGTTTCGTGAAGATACCACCATTACCCCAGCAGCAATGGTAACAAAGGCAAACGCATAAAACGCTATTGCTTGAACCAATTTTCTCCCCCCCCGCTTAGTTTAGTTAAACTTTATTTATTTTATTGCTGCTTTCGAACTCGCACATCAACGATAAGGCGCATCAATAGACAAGTTATTGGCAATTTCCGTCTCCCATCTATCGCCGTTTGCTAAGAGCTTCTCCTTATTATAGAAAAGTTCTTCTCTAGTTTCGGCTGCGAACTCGTAATTTGGACCTTCTACAATTGCATCAACAGGACAAGCCTCCTGGCAAAACCCGCAATAAATACATTTTGTCATATCAATGTCGTAACGGGTAGTTCTGCGACTTCCATCCAAACGCGGCTCGGCTTCTATTGTAATTGCTTGAGCTGGACAAATAGCCTCACAAAGTTTACACGCGATACATCTTTCTTCCCCGTTTGGATATCTACGAAGAGCGTGTTCTCCCCTAAAACGAGGCGAAAGCGGACCTTTTTCATACGGATAGTTTATAGTTACCTTTGGTTTAAAAAAATACTTAAGCGTAAGATACATACCGCTAATTAACTCTGATAACAAAAGTGCTTTGGTACTATTTTGAAGAATATTCAATTTTCAACCTCCGGTGTTCAGCCAGATAAAGGTGTGGGAACTATATCGAAAGCAACCAGCACGCCAGCCGTAATTACTACCCACGCTAAAGAAAGTGGAAGAAAAACTTTCCATCCAAGTCGCATTAATTGATCATATCGATAACGCGGGAACGTTGCTCTAACCCATAAGAAACAGAAGAGCACTAAACTTATTTTTATAAAAAACCATATTGGCCCTGGGATCCAATTAAACGGTGCTATGTCTATCGGCGGCAACCATCCCCCCAAGAACAGAACTGCTGTCATACCGCTCATCAAAATCATGTTTGCATATTCGCCCAAGAAGAATAACGCGAACGTCATTGACGAATATTCTACAAAATAACCTGCAACTAGTTCGGACTCACCCTCTGGTAAATCAAAAGGAGCTCTGTTCGTCTCCGCCAAGGCTGAAACAAAGAAAATCACAAACATAGGTAATAAAGGGATTGCAAACCAAACCGTTTTTTGTGCTTCAACAATCGCACTTAAGTTTAATGACCCTACACATAGGAGGACTGTGATTATCACAAAGCCAATTGACACTTCGTAAGAAACCATTTGTGCTGCGGAGCGCAATGCGCCTAAAAACGCATATTTGGAGTTACTAGCCCAACCAGCCATAATCACCCCGTAAACGCCCAAGGAAGAAATAGCAAAAAGGTAGAGAATGCCGACATTTATATCTGCCAAAACCATGCCCGCATCAAATGGAATCACAGCCCAAGCAATCAAACTCAAAATGAATGTAAGCATAGGAGCCATAGCAAATAAAATTTTGTTAGCTCCGGACGGTAGAATTGTCTCCTTTATAAAAAGCTTCGCGCCATCTGCAAGAGGTTGCAACAAACCAAAGGGCCCAACGACATTAGGCCCTTTTCGTAGCTGCATACTCGCAATCACTTTTCTTTCAAAATACGTCAAGTAAGCAACAGCAACCAATAGAGGCACAATGATCGCAAAGATTTGCGCCACTATAATCGCGGTAGGTAATAAATACGTATCAAGAAATTCGCTAAATTCCATGATCTAAGATCCAGCTTGTAAACTTTAAGGCAGTGCAAGTGATATTAAGCATTTTTTGTGTTCCCAAAAACCTCACTACACTCCGCCATCACCTTGGAAGCACGGCTTATTGGATCGGTCATATAAAAGTCCTTTATTCCGCGATCAAAAGGTGCTTGTTCAACATCACCCTCTCGGCCAAAGTCCGTTACAACGGAGCTTTGCACGACTTCTATGTTTTCAAATATTTTATAAGCTTTTGATAGGCTATGATGCAATTCCTCATGCGTGTCAAATTCCAAAGCGGAACCAACTACATCAGATAAGGCGCGCACAATTCGCCAATCTTCTCGGGCATCGCCAGGAGGGAAAACTGCTCGAACCGCAAATTGAGGGCGCCCTTCAGTATTCACGTATAGTCCATCTTTCTCGGTATAGGCTGCTCCAGGCAGTATAACATCAGCTCTGTGTGCACCTGCATCGCCGTGGTGCCCCTGATAGACTACAAATGCTTTACCCAATCTAGACATATCTATTTCATCGGCAGCCATAAGATAAACCATCTCGATAATACCATTGCTGGCATCATCTAATATATCTTCAAGATACCTAGCCCTATCTTTTGGTACAAATTTCATATCTAAGCCGGCAACACGTGACGCTGCGGTATGCAGGACGTTAAAACCATTCCAACTTTCATTATCATCTTCTATTATAAGGTCGAATTGCTCAGCAATTCTTCGGCACAACCCTAAAACTACGTCACCATCCGCTCTTGTTAATGCGTTCATACCAACTATTAACATGGGTCGTTTTGCCTCTGCTAAAACCTTAGAAAAACTATGTTGCCCCTGTAAAATTTGTTTCAGCAATAACGCTGAATTACCTAAATAGTCGACGTCATACGTTAAATCGTATTCTTCCCCAATCAGGGCAATTGGCAGTCGTGTTTCCAACCACCGTTTTCTAATCCTTGCGTTTAAAACAGGTGCCTCCCATCTTGGATTAGTTCCTATTAATAAGGCGGCGTCAGCATCTTCAATACCGGCGATCCTTGAATTAAACAAATAACTCGCACGACTATCGGCATTGATCTTAGCACCGTCCTGACGACAATCTATATTTTCAATCCCAAGCTTTTCCGCAAGACATTTCAGCGCAAACATTGATTCCGCCTCACACTGGTCACCTACTAATACGGCAATAGCCTCTGGTGATATTTGTTTCATTTTATCTGCCACGACTGATAGTGCTTCATCCCAACTTGCAGGGACTAACTTTCCATCCTTTCGAACAAAAGGCTTATCTAACCTCTGCCGTTTTAAGCCGTCACACGCAAAGCGGGCCTTGTCTGAAATCCATTCTTCGTTAATATCCTCATTAACCCGAGGTAACACCCTGAGCACTTCCCCTCCGCGGGTGTCAACGCGAATATTTGAACCTATAGCATCCATCACATCGATTGTTTCAGTCTTCTTTAATTCCCAAGGCCTTGAAACAAAGGAATAAGGCTTCGATGTTAATGCTCCGACAGGACACAAATCTATTACGTTACCAGAGAGTTCCGATTCTAATGCTTTTTCGAGATAAGTTGTAATCTCCATGGACTCCCCCCGACCCAAGGCCCCCATATCAGTTACCCCAGCAACCTCCGTAGAAAACCTCACACACCGGGTGCAGTGAATACAACGCGTCATTATTGTTTTGATAAGAGGGCCCATTTCTTTGCTAGTTACTGCTCTCTTTTGCTCAAGGTATCTTGTCGCATCGTTCCCGTAACCCATAGCTTGATCTTGCAGGTCGCATTCCCCACCCTGGTCGCAAATTGGGCAGTCTAGGGGATGATTAATGAGCAAAAACTCCATTACCCCTTTTCGAGCGGATACAACCATTTCGCTATTCGTTTTTATTTCCTGGTTATCCATTGCGGGGAGGGCACAGCTAGCCTGAGGTTTAGGAGGCCCTGGTGAAACCTCAACCAGGCACATTCGACAATTTCCGGCAATTGAGAGACGATCATGGTAACAAAAGCGCGGAATTTCTTTACCTGCCGCCTCACAAGCCTGAAGCACAGTCGAGCCCTCTGGGACTTCAACTTCAATTCCATCAACAATAACCTTTGGCATTATTTTCCCCGCATTACGCTATCTTTTTAAATCCAGAAGTTAATGACTTTATTCTGCAGCCTGTAATTCTGTTAACCTGCCTTTTCGATTCCTGATTCTATCCTCAATTTCATCCCTAAAGTGTGCTAGCAGTCCTTGTATAGGCCAAGCTGCAGCGTCACCAAGGGCACAGATTGTATGTCCCTCTATTTGTTTAGTTACCTTCTCTAATGCATCAATCTCTTCTATCTCTGCTTCACCACTTACCAATCTTTCCATAACTCGCCACATCCAACCAGTGCCTTCTCTACAAGGAGTACATTGACCACAGCTTTCATGCTTATAAAAGTATGACAATCTTGCTATAGCTTTAATGATATCGGTTTGTCTATTCATTACGATAACAGCAGCTGTCCCCAATCCCGATTTAACCGACATTAGTGAGTCAAAATCCATTAAGATATCATCACATATTGACTTGGGAATACACCTGACTGATGAGCCGCCCGGTATTACCGCCAATAAGTTATCCCAACCGCCTACGACGCCTCCTGCATGTTTTTCGATCAAATCCTTCAATGGTATTCCCATTTCTTCTTCTACATTACATGGATTGTTTACATGGCCCGATATGCAAAATAATTTGGTCCCCACATTTTTTTCTCGACCCAGACCAGCGAACCATTCCGGTCCTCTTCTTAATATAGTCGGCACTACGGCAATACTTTCCACATTATTCACTGTAGAAGGGCATCCATATAACCCAGCGGCTGCAGGAAACGGGGGCTTCAGGCGAGGTTGACCTTTTTTACCTTCCAAGCTTTCGAGAAGAGCCGTTTCTTCTCCACAAATATATGCCCCTGCCCCTCTATGAAGAACCACATCAAAGTCATACCCAGAGCCGCAAGCGTTTTTACCTATAAGTCCTGCGTCATACGCTTCATCAATGGCTGTTTGTAACTTCTGTGCTTCGTTGTAAAACTCCCCGCGAATGTAAATGAATGCGGCACATGCCCTAATTGCGTAACCACCAATTAGGCAACCTTCTACCAATTTATGGGGATCGTTACGCATAATTTCACGATCTTTACATGTGCCGGGCTCACTTTCATCTGCATTTACGATTAGGTAATGAGGTCGATCAGTGACTTCCTTAGGCATAAATGACCACTTTAAACCGGTTGAAAAACCCGCCCCGCCTCTTCCGCGCAACCCTGAAGCCTTTACCAATTCTACAATTTCATCCGGAGTATTTTTCAGTAACTCTCTAGTATTAGACCAATCGCCTCGTTTTCGCGCACCAGCTAGGCCTCTATCAAACCATCCGTATAGGTTCGTAAAAATTCTATCTTCATCTTTCAACATTGATCACTTACCTCAGATAATTTTTATTTTGAATCAATTGTTTTTGAAAAAGCTGGAACAACGCCATCTGTTTCCTTGAGACTAGTGAGTGTAGTCGCACCATCTATATTTTCGGACTGGTTTCTTCCGATAACGGAACCTGGCTTTGTAGTTTCACCGTTTCTTAAGTTATCAAGCAACATAGAGGTCGTTTCATAATCAAGATCTTCATAAAAATCGTCATTGATTTGAATGATGGGAGCATTCACACAAGCACCTAAACACTCGACCTCTAGTAATGTGAAGAGCCCGTCGGAAGACGTTTCTCCATTAGAAATGCCTAGCTTATCACTAATGCATTTCAAAACGTTATCAGAACCTCTAAGCCAACAAGGCGTTGTTTTACAGACCTGTAGAAAGTGTCTACCTACCGGCTTTAAGTTGAACATGGTATAGAATGTGGCCACCTCCAAAACTCGAATTGGGGCCATATCTAAAATTTCTGCAACCTTTTCAATTGCCACTTTTGGCAGCCAGTTCTCGTGCTGTCTTTGCGCAATATCTAAAAGAGGTATGACAGCACTCGCCTGACGCCCTTCAGGGTACTTTGCTATTATACCTTCAATCAATTTTTGATTTTCTTCAGAGAATTCGAATACCTCTGGCTGGTCGCTGGCCAACTCATTACCGGTCATCTGTCAATCTCCCCAAAAACAATATCTAAAGAACCGATAATGGCCACCGTATCAGCCAACATATGCCCTTTTGAGAGATAATCCATCGCAGATAGAAAAGCGAAACCCGGAGCCCTTATTTTACAGCGATAAGGCTTATTTGAACCATCCGAAACTAAATAAACTGCAAACTCACCCTTTGGAGCCTCTACAGCCGTGTAAGTCTCTCCCGCGGGAACATGATATCCCTCTGTATAGAGTTTGAAGTGATGAATTAGTGCTTCCATACTCTTCTTCATATCTCCCCTTTTAGGCGGAGCGATTTTGTTATCAGTGCTTTTCACAGGCCCGTCGGGAATATTTTCTAAACATTGTTTTATAATTCTTAAGCTTTGCCGCATCTCTTCCACCCGAACAAGATAACGTGCATAACAATCGCCTGTTTTGCCAACAGGAATATCAAAGTCGACCTCAGAGTAGCAGTCGTAAGGACGCGATTTTCTTAAATCCCAGGGCAAACCAGAAGCACGGATGCACGGTCCAGTGAACCCAAGAGATTGGGCTTCATCCTGGTTAACCGCCCCTATATCAACTGTCCTCTGTTTAAATATTCTGTTATTAGTGAGGAGGTTCTCCATATCCTCTACAAAGCTGGGAAAACTTTCAGACCACTTTGCAATATCATCTAACAATCCGTCTGGTAAGTCCTGATGAACCCCCCCAGGCCTGAAATATGCTGCATGGAGACGAGCACCTGATGCTCGCTCATAAAACTCCATCAAAAACTCGCGTTCTTCAAATCCCCACAATAATGGGGTCATGGCGCCAACATCTAGAGCAAACGTTGTAATATTCAGAATATGGTTCAAAACCCTAGACAACTCGGAAAACAAAACCCTTATATATTGTCCCCGTTTGGGCACCTCTATATCTAAAAGCTTTTCTACAGCTAGCGCATAGGCATGCTCTTGGCACATGGGAGACACGTAGTCCAACCGATCAAAATAGGGAACGGCCTGCAAGTATGTTTTATGCTCTATGAGCTTTTCAGTACCTCTGTGAAGCAAACCTATATGCGGATCTGCCCTTTCAACGATTTCCCCGTCCATTTCCATAACTAGTCTCAAAACACCGTGCGCAGCCGGGTGTTGCGGGCCAAAATTTAGGGTAAGTGGCTTAATGTGTGACTCGACCATTAACTGGCCCCTTCCTTAGGCTTTGAGGTGCCATCATTTAAAATGGCCATGCCGCCTTCAGCGCCTTCCCAGGGGCTTAAAAAATCGAAGGTTCTAAATTCTTGCGTGAGTTTCACAGGGTCGTAAACCACTCTCTTTTGTTCATCATCATAACGGACCTCAACATACCCCGTTAATGGAAAATCCTTTCGTAACGGATGACCATCAAAGCCATAGTCGGTGAGCAAGCGTCTCAAATCCGGATGATCCGAAAAAAATATACCGTACATATCCCATGCTTCTCGCTCGTTCCATTCTGCCGACAGAAACAAGTTTGTTAACGAGGGGACCGCGGTCTCTGTATCCGTACGAACTTTAACTCTTATTCGCATATTTCTTTTCAAACTCAGGAGATTGTAGACTACCTCAAACCGATACTCTTCCTCTGGATAATCTACACCACACAAATCAACAAGAGTTCGGAAGAGGCATTTACTGTCATCTCTTAAAAAGGTCATGACGGTAATTAAAGTTTGACGTTGTGCACGAAGAACCAGTTCGTCTTTTTCCCATTCAATTGCCAAAAGACTGTCGCTTAAGTGCTCTTCTATGTGAGCCGCGAGCTCATTCAAGTATTCTTTAACATTAGACCCAAGCATATTTACTCCATAGCAACGTTAAATTTGAGTCTCATCTAACGCGAGATTGACCCTGTCCGCCGGATCTTCCGCTGCAATTGCATCAAACCGTAGATAAGAGCTTCAGCGGTGGGTGGGCAACCGGGAACATAAACGTCAACGGGCACTATCCTATCGCATCCTCTAACAACTGAGTACGAATAGTGATAATAGCCGCCTCCATTAGCACACGAGCCCATCGACACCACCCATCTAGGCTCCGCCATTTGGTCGTAAACCTTGCGAAGAGCTGGAGCCATCTTATTTGTTAAGGTGCCGGCAACAATCATCACATCTGATTGGCGCGGGCTTGGCCTAAACACCATGCCAAATCTGTCCAAATCGTATCTGCTGGCAGCGGAGTGCATCATTTCAACGGCGCAACACGCTAAACCAAAAGTCATTGGCCAGAGGGACCCTGTACGAGCCCAGTTAAACAATTTATCTGCTTGAGCGACTATGAAACCTTTTTCTCTAATCTCATCCCCAACCGCCTGTAAAATGGCATCCTGATCTGCACCTGGTGATATAGGGCGCTGACTTTCATACGATATTTTATCTATTCCCATTCCAGCGCACCCTTCCGCCATTCATAAACGAACCCAATTGTTAAGATCCCCAAAAAGCAGATCATTGACCAAAAGCCAAACATCCCTATAGCACCCAGGGATATTGCCCAGGGAAACAGAAACGCAACCTCCAGATCAAAAATAATGAATAGTATTGCTACCAAATAAAACCTCACATCAAACTGACCCCGACTATCGTCAAAAGCTTCGAAACCGCACTCATATGGTGACACCTTCTCCGAATCTGGTTTTTGTGAGGCAATCAAAAAAGAAGCAATTACCATTCCGACAGCCATAGCAACGGCAATGCAAAGAAAAATTAAAATTGGCAAATACTCTTTCAGCAAATGTTCCATTATTGATAACTCTCTAGTTGACCCCCAACAACACAATTATGGTAGAACTTATACCAGTAACTGACCTCCCATAAAATGTATATGCCGCAGAATATATATAGCATTTACCCGCAATAAAACCCCATAACGACCGAAATAACAAAATGGAGGCAAAGTGTCGCTGGCAGTTTAGCAAAATATCGCTTTAAAAGTCTGTTTTAATAGCCAGAAATTTAATCGGATTGCAAAATTTTAAATCTAAACAATATACCAATGTCGCGGGATGCTAGGGTCGCCATTTGTTGTGATTGTCAAGCTTACACCAAAGAGAACCAACGTTAAACAAGCGCCACCTCCGTGCAAAAATAACGGCTAAAACAGTAAAGTAAATACAATAGCCACCAGTACAAACAAACATAGCACGGATAACAGACTGGTTTTCTGCTCCAAGCACCACAAAGCTGCCGAGAAAACAGTTGCCATAAACTATGCTCAACATAATAGCAGGTTTCAACATAATGGCGGGAGTGACGGGACTCGAACCCGCGGCCTCCGGCGTGACAGGCCGGCGCTCTAACCAACTGAGCTACACCCCCACGAAACCCAAACGCATCTAAATGGTGTACTACTGGATCAAAGAACACCTAATCTTGTAGACACCAGTATATAAATCTGGTGGGCGCTGACGGGATCGAACCGCCGACCCTCTCGGTGTAAACGAGATGCTCTCCCAGCTGAGCTAAGCGCCCAATACCTTAATTTAAAGCGTCTTTAAGCCCTTTACCAGCTTTGAACTTTGGTTGTCTAGATGCTGGTATACTAATTTTCTCTCCGGTACGAGGGTTTCGTCCTTCGCTAGCCTTTCTGTCCGCCACACTGAAAGTACCGAAACCAACCAAACGCACGTCGTCGCCTGATTTCATAGCGCCAATAATAGATTCAATTACAGCATCAACCGCGTTGCTTGCATCCGTTTTCGACAGCCCCGAGGTATCGGCAACTTTTGAGATTAGATCATTTTTATTCACGCTACGCCCCTTCCCAGTTTAAAAAAATATTATTTGGTTTATGACAGCAGTACACTGTTTCCTAAACAAGTAAAAACAGTTTAAATCCCTGCATCATCCCAGTCAATCAAAGTTAAGAGAAAATGGCGTGATTCTAGGCTAAAAATTAAAAAAAAAAGAAAAAGAGTTGCGAACTACCGTTTTAGTGGTCTATGCATTTTTTTAGTGCTTTACTATCTCGCCTCGCGCTTCTCGTTCGTTTTTCGCCAGAGCCTGATCTTGCTTCTCCTCTTCGATTTCGACTGGCAGAGGTTCGGAAGTTAAAGCATTTGAGATTACTTCGTCCACCATGCTTACGGGTATGATCTTTAACCCGCTTTTCACATTTTCAGGTATCTCAGCTAAGTCTTTCTCGTTATCCTTGGGAATCAAAACTGTTTTGATTCCAGCGCGAAGTGCCGCCAAAAGCTTTTCCTTCAGACCACCGATCGGTAAGACGCGGCCCCTGAGTGTTATTTCACCGGTCATAGCAACACTCTTCTTTACCGGTATCTCCGTTAGCACAGAAACAATGGAAGTAACCATCGCAACTCCTGCACTAGGACCATCTTTGGGAGTTGCCCCTTCTGGCACGTGAACATGAATGTCCTTGTTTTCAAGAGTCTTTGGCACGATACCAAATGACGGCGCTCGTGATTTAACAAAACTTTCAGCGGCCTGGACCGACTCACGCATAACATCGCCTAACTTACCTGTAGACGTCACCTTGCCTTTGCCAGGGACGGTTACCGACTCGATAGAGAGGATCTCTCCTCCTACTTCGGTCCATGCTAGCCCTGTTGTCACTCCGATTAGGTCGCTTTCCTCAACCTCTCCAAACCTATATTTTCTAACACCAGCGTAATCCTCTAAATTTTGGTCCGTTACAACTACCTTGGCCACACCCTCGGTAAGAATTTCTTTCACAGCCTTTCTTGCAAGATTAGCTATCTCGCGTTCTAAGTTTCTTACCCCTGCCTCCCTCGTATAATAACGAATGAGGTCTCGTAATCCGGACTCCGCAACTTCCCATTCTCCATTTTTAAGACCATGCTGTTCTTGCTGTTTTTTGATGAGATGTTTATTTGCGATTTCAACCTTCTCGTCTTCGGTGTATCCAGACAACCTGATTATTTCCATCCGGTCTAATAATGGTTGCGGCATCCTCAATGTGTTCGCCGTAGTAACGAACATGACATCCGATAGATCGTAGTCCACCTCTAAATAGTGATCCTGAAATGTGTTATTTTGCTCTGGATCTAGAACCTCCAACAGGGCGGATGACGGGTCTCCCCGATAGTCATTTCCTAGTTTATCTATTTCATCTAAGAGGAATAAGGGGTTAGACGTCTTCGCTTTCTTCATACTGTGGATAATTTTGCCAGGCAGAGATCCTATGTAGGTACGCCTATGCCCTCTAATTTCGGCCTCATCTCTAACACCCCCGAGAGACATCCTAACGAAGTT
Source organism: uncultured Alphaproteobacteria bacterium (assembly GCA_902589475.1). Classification (GTDB taxonomy): domain Bacteria; phylum Pseudomonadota; class Alphaproteobacteria; order Thalassobaculales; family Thalassobaculaceae. Next base: position 12,530 of record CACITD010000004.1, read on the forward strand.
TCGACCTGTCGAATCTGCTATTGACTTGCCTAGGGAAGTTTTACCTACTCCCGGCGGGCCCACCAAACATAGGATGGGACCCTTTACCTTTCCGGTCCTCTGTTGTACTGCAAGGTACTCTACTATTCTCTCTTTGACTTTCTCTAAACCATGGTGGTCTCTATCCAAAACTTGCTGAGCTAGGGACAAGTCTTTCTTTACTTTTGATTTCTTTTTCCAAGGAATACCGAGCAACCAGTCCAAGTAATTCCTTACAACTGTCGCTTCCGCCGACATCTGGCTCATATTTTTTAGCTTTTTCAGCTCTGCCGTCGCCTTTTCGCGAGCCTCTTTTGTGAGGCGTACTTTTTTTATTCGTTCCGCAATATCAGTGAGTTCATCACTTCCTTCTTCACCTTCTCCCAACTCTTTTTGGATCGCCTTCATTTGCTCATTTAAATAGTACTCTCTCTGTGTTTTCTCCATCTGTCTCTTTACGCGGTTTCGAATCCTTTTCTCCACCTGAAGAACCCCTATTTCCCCTTCCATATGAGCGTAAACTTTTTCCAGTCTTTCAAGTATGATATGTAGCTCTAAAAGCTCCTGTTTTTCAGATATCTTTACCGCCAAATGAGAGGAAATAGTGTCGGCTAGCTTAGCCGTGTCCTCTATCTGTTTTACAGAGGTCAGCACTTCCGGGGGAATTTTTTTATTCAGCTTTATATATTGTTCGAACTGCTTCACTACAGCTCTACCGAGTGCCGTTTGCTCCTGATGGTCACCGTCAGCTTCTTCAATTTTTTCTGCATATGCCTCAAAGAACGTCTCGTTGTCTGTGAAGTTGGAAATTCTTGCCCTGAAAGCGCCTTCCACTAGGACCTTCACAGTTCCATCAGGCAACTTGAGAAGCTGTAGCACAGTTCCAACAGTGCCTATCTGATAGACGTCGTCCTTCCCTGGGTCATCGTTCGCAGCATCCTTCTGTGCTGTCAAAAGAATCTGTTTGTCGTCATTCATGACATCTTCTAGTGCTTTGATTGACTTTTCCCGCCCAACAAACAGAGGAACTATCATATGTGGAAAAACCACTATATCTCTCAAAGGAAGTACGGGGTATTTCGTCTCTGTAGTTGTCATAATCTTTGCACCTCACTGCTACATGCCATGGATATCATAAAGAAGTCGAACCATGTTCTCGTTAATAGTTGGCGTCGAACTTCTAAAAAATCAAGACGCTGAGTGCAAAATCTTTTAAGCCATAAGATGTTAGGCGCTAGTTTCTATGTCTTCTCTACGTTCTGAATGGACAGAGATGGGTTTACTGCCATTTTCAACAACGTCTGAGTTGATGATTATTTCTTCTACATCGTTCATTTCCGGCAGCTCAAACATGGAATCGAGGAGAATTGTTTCCAATATTGATCTCAACCCCCTAGCTCCTGTTTTTCTCTCAATCGCTTTAATCGCGATACTTCTCAGAGCCTCCTCCCTAAACTCCAACTTTACTTTTTCCATCTCGAAAAGTCTCTGATACTGTTTGGTGAGGGCGTTTTTAGGTTTGCTCAAAATGTCTATCAAAGCCTCTTCATCTAAGTCTTCAAGTGTTGCGAGCACCGGTAGCCTCCCCACAAACTCTGGGATCAAACCAAATTTCAATAAGTCTTCAGGTTCAACCTCTCTCAAAACGTCGCCCGTTCGACGGTCGTCGGGAGAACTAACTTCGGCATTAAAGCCAATTGACGAACCTTTACTTCTATTGGAAATTATCTGATCCAATCCGGAGAATGCACCCCCACAAATGAACAAGATGTTCGTTGTATCCACCTGCAAAAACTCTTGCTGTGGATGCTTTCTACCACCCTGAGGCGGAACACTCGCTATCGTTCCCTCCATAATTTTCAGAAGCGCCTGTTGCACACCCTCACCAGATACATCTCGTGTAATTGATGGGTTATCTGCTTTTCTGCTTATTTTGTCTACCTCATCTATGTAAACGATCCCACGCTGAGCTCTCTCAACATTATAATCAGCAGCTTGCAAGAGCTTAAGAATGATGTTTTCCACATCCTCTCCAACATACCCCGCTTCAGTTAGTGTTGTCGCGTCAGCCATGGTGAAAGGTACGTCTATGATCCTTGCGAGCGTCTGTGCTAACAGCGTTTTACCACAACCGGTTGGACCAATTAACAAGATGTTCGACTTCGCAAGTTCAACTTCACCATTTTTCTGGTCGTGTGAGAGGCGCTTGTAGTGATTATGGACTGCAACAGAAAGAATTCTCTTTGCTTGAGATTGGCCTATTACATAATCGTTCAAAACGTCACAGATAGCCTGAGGCGTAGGAACCCCGTCTCCATCTTTCACAAAAGTCGACTTATTCTCCTCGCGGATAATATCCATGCACAGCTCTACACATTCATCGCAAATAAATACTGTGGGTCCAGCTATCAATTTACGCACCTCGTGCTGACTTTTACCGCAAAAAGAGCAATACAGCGTATTTTTGGCATCTGCCCCGTTGGATCCGCCACCTGTTGCCTTGGTCATTTCATTCCGTCCAAAATAATCGTCTTTAACTAATTATGTCCCAGCCACCGACGTTTAACAATAATTAAATCTTTATGGCAAATTTTCGCCAGAATCACCAAATCTGTATTTAAAAAAGTCGCCGCTACTCTTGATCTGCCGGTCTCTTTTCAACAACTTCGTCGATCAAGCCAAATGACAACGCCTCCTCAGGGGTCATAAAGTTATCTCGCTCCATCGCTTTTTCTATTTTGTCTAATTTTTGCCCAGTATGCTTAACATATATCTCGTTCAGCCGTGAGCGCGTCGACAAAATCTCTTTTGCATGTATTTCAATGTCTGTGGCTTGGCCTTGAAAACCACCTGAAGGCTGGTGGATCATTATTTTTGAGTTTGGCAAACTGTAACGCTTCCCCTTCGCCCCAGCAGTAAGTAACAAAGAACCCATTGAGGCCGCTTGCCCAATACATACGGTCGAAATCTCGGGTCGAATATACTCCATCGTATCATACATAGCCAGCCCAGAAGTGACTATACCTCCCGGCGAATTTATATACATTGAAATATCTTTTGTCGGATTATCAGCTTCAAGAAATAGCAACTGAGCACAAACAACACTTGCAACAGCATCATCTATCGGACCGACAACAAAAATGATCCGCTCTTTAAGTAGACGCGAATATATATCGAAAGCTCTTTCACCTCTGCTGGTTTGCTCTACCACCATGGGTATCAAGCTACTCATTTAAATCTCCTTTAGAATTATATTGCGCTGGCCTTAAAAACATCAAAAATCGCAAGATTTTGAATGTTTTTCGCTTATTTCTTTTTAACTATTTTTTTGCCTTTTTTTGGGCTTGGTTTAGCTGATGTTTTTTTTGCAGAAGCCTTTTGGGCCGATGCCTTTTTTGACTTAGATTTTTTTGGCTTTTCGGGCGTTTCGCTGGACGGTTCTGCTAAGAGCGCCTCACGAGTTACCTTTTTTTCGGAAACTTCAGCCATTTCTGTTATAAAATCTACAATTTTATCTTCATATAAAGGCGCACGAATGCTCGCCATGGCCTGAGGATTTTTTTGATACAACTCCATGATTTGTTTTTCTTGCCCAGGATAACGGGACACCTCTTGAAAAAGAGCTCGCTGCACCTCTTCATCAGAAACTTCTATGTTGTTCAGCCTGCCCACCTCTTGCAGAACCAGAGCAAGCCGGACTCTCCGCTCAGCAATCTGTCTGTACTCCGTTTTATCATCATCCGAAAGCCCTTCATCAACTGGAGCTAGACTAGATTCCTTCGACGCATCGCCCTCACCATCATCATTTTTTTCATTTAGGTCTGCTGGTGTTGGATTGTCCTGATTAGCATTGACAGCCCGGCAGATTGATTCGTACTCTTGGTCGGACATACTCTGTGGAACATCAAACGGCTCCACTTCCTCCAGCTTGTCCAACAGCTCTCTTTTGAGCCTCGCTTTTGTAGCCTGCCCCAACTCTTGTTCAATTTGAGTTTTGAGGGCATCCCGCAGAGCCGAAAGTTCATCCATACCAAATAATTTAGCGAAATCGTCGTCGATTTTTATATCAGTTGCCTGGCGTATTTCTTTGATTTCGGTTTCAAAAACAGCATCTTTCCCAGACAAATTTGCCTGCCCGTAGTTATCGGGGAACGTTACCTTAACTTCTAATTTTGAACCGGCCTTTTTACCAACCAACTGCTCTTCAAAACCCGGGATGAATTGACTGGAACCTAACTCAAGGTGGTGGTTCTCAGCACTTCCACCGTCAAATTTTTCTCCATCTACTGAGCCAACGAAGTCAATTACGACGATATCGCCATTTTTCGACGCTCGCTTTGTTTTTATTGGCTCTGAACCCTTATGCTGCTCAGCCAACTTCGACAACGCCTCATCTATGTCGTTCTCATTGGCCTCCGCGACAAGCTTTTCTAGTCTGATATCCGAGAAATCCAGCGGTTTGATCTCCGGCATTAATTCTACGGAGAGATTAAACTCTAAATCCTTACCCTCATCGAAAGAAACCACCTCTATATTCGGCTGGGCAGCAGGACGCAACCCACGCTCATCAAGGGTCTTTTGTGACGTTTCGTTTACCGATTTTTCTAAAACCTCACCCAAAAGAGACTGGCCGAATCTCTTTTTCACCAGCGCCGGGGGCACTTTGCCTGGTCTAAAGCCGGGAAGCTGCAGGGTTGGAGCGATCTCCTTCAGACGCTCATCAACCTTATTATCTATTTCGGAGGCAGAGATAGTAACCTTAAACTCTCTCTTTAAACCCTCCGTAATCGTTTCTGTAACTTCCATAAACTTGTCCGATCTAATTCATTTACCAGCAGGCTAAAAAAACCATAGCGTCAGATTACGATTTCAAACTTACACCGATCGCCTCATCTATCTTAATAATATTGGCCCGAATTTTACCGTTTGGTGCGGGTGAAGGGACTTGAACCCCCACGGCTTTCGCCACCAGAACCTAAATCTGGCGTGTCTACCAATTCCACCACACCCGCTCAAAACGATTTAACTCATAGAGCCGATCGCTGTATTTAACATTTATCAGCATGGCTACCGGATGCGAGCTTATACGTCAATAATACTTATTAAAAAAACATGGTTTATTTCTTTAAAATATTTTTAATAATGCTGGAAGCAGCCACTTTTTTTTCCACCTCATACGCTGAACTATTAATTTGTATTTCCTTTAAATTGTACTCGTAATTAACCATCAAGCCAAAAGATTGCGCCTTACCCTTTGTTGACGTATCCGCCGCCCAATTCAATCTGTAAACCGCGGCTCCATTTGATAAATGAAAGTGCGCGACCGGATCAATAGCCCTCCCTCTGTCATTCCTGATGTTACAAATATATTCCGCAGCTAACCGTGTAAGGGGAGCTTCTAGCTCTTTAAACAACTGCTTTTGTTGCCCTTTTTCTATTTGATTCAGTTTTGGCAGCAAATCCTTCAAAATATCGGCATCAGTGAAATAGGTTGTATATTTAGTTAGATTTTTTTTCTCAGTCTGCTTGAGTAGGTTATCCTGCCTTGATTCAACTTGCTCATTCAACCAATTAGTAAATCCGGGAATCGGTGAGAGTGTTGCAAAAGTTCTTAAATTAGGCGTTTCAATACTCAATTTTTCCACGACAGTCTTTATAAGAAAATTACCAAAACTTATCCCGTCAAGTCCTCTCTGGGCATTTGATATTGAATAGAAAACCGCTGTATCAGCTTTTATCGAATTATCGTTTGACTTAGATTCATCTAGCAGATCATCAATATTATTTGAAATTCCCTCAACTAAGGCAACCTGGACAAAAATTAGAGGTTCATGTGGCATATTTGGATGGAAGAAACCAAAACATCTCCGATCTGGACCGAGACGATTTTTTAAATCATTCCATGAACGTATTGCATGGACAGATTCATAGGCGATCAGCTTTTCCAGTAAACTCGCAGGGGATCCCCAATCAATCTGAACTAACTCTAATAAACCAATGTCAAACCAAGCCGACAGCATAGAGCGTAAGTCGTTTGAAAGAATTTTTATTTCTGGATAGGTTTTTACTAAAGATAACATTTCCGTCCTCATATCGACTAAAAACTTAACCCCATCTGGTAGAGTAGTAAAACGCCCTAAAAGAACGCGCCAGGTCGGCTGAAGCGCTATTTTCAATTCTTCTTCTGCTCTCAATCGTAAAGTTTTATCGTCGGAGGAATTTTTAACGAACTCAATTTTTTCATCAACTAACTGTCGATCCACACCAAAATCAGCTGCAAGTGCTTTAAGGAATTTACTCCGCCCATCTTCGTTAAGCTCAAGATAAGTTTTACCTATAGCTGCGGCTTTTGCCCGCAATGAGGCCTCATCACTCTTTCCTTTGATACAATCAGCCACCTCGGCCATCACTTTTATGAGATCATCTTGAGGAAGGTCGGGCCTTGGTTTGCCTGATATGTAATGTGCCGTTGAACTAGAAAGCTCGTCCCAAGCTTTCCATAAATTAGCTATCGTTTTATCTATTAAGTTTGTTTTGTTTAAGTTGGCCATTAGGTTTAACCAATCGAATTGACATCCTATTAAAAGCTAAAACTCATCTAGCCTTTTGCTCCAGTTTTTTTCAAAACCAACCAGGACAAAACTAGCACAGCATCAACTTCTGGACAGTATTGAAGTGGGGCGAGTGATGGGACTTGAACCCACGGCTTCCAGAATCACAATCTGGCGCTCTAACCAGCTGAGCTACACCCGCCACAAACTTCCAATGATTTAGTAATCTAGGCTACTATTTCAGTCAACTAAAATGCCCAGATAATTTTTCAATGGCCTCATCCAATACTGAATTTTTCTTTGCGAAACATAATCTTATATATTTTTTTTCAAGTGACTTATTGTAAAATGCACTAACAGGCACCCCGGTAACCCCCACCTCTGTCGTCAGATATTCGCAAAATTTAATATCGGTGTCAGAAAATCCCACATTCTCAACATCTACAAACAGAAAATAGGTTCCTTCACAGACTATCGGGTTGAAGCCTGAAATTTTTGACAATCCTTCAGCTAATCGATCTCTTTTAGATCGCATATCACTATTTAAACGATCAAAATATGTACTGTCACCATTTAGGCCGTCAGCAACTGCTCGTTGCAGATTTGGAGGGGTTGTAAATACCAAAAACTGATGTGCCTTCGAAACAGCCTTTAATAGCTCCTCGCTTCCTGTCAAATAACCTACCTTCCAACCTGTTAAAGAAAAAGTTTTACCTGCCGAACCTATTCGTATCGACCTATCACGCATGCCAGGCAATGTCATGAGTGGGATATGTTCTCGGTGATCGTACACCATGTGTTCATAAACTTCATCGCATATTGCTATAGCATTATATTCTTTTACCAAATCAGCAATTAGCAGCAACTCTTCACTGTGATAAACTTTCGACGATGGATTCTGCGGCGTATTAATAAGCACAAGCTTCGTTTTATTTGAAAAAGCTGCACGTAAAGCCGAGCCGTTCAATTTCCAGTCAGGTGGCTCAATTGATACTCGCTTAGGGATTCCTCCAGCACGCTCAATCATCGGCAAATAACAATCGTATAGCGGCTCAATTACAACTACTTCATCACCTTGGTTTAGAAGCCCTAAGAAACAAGCTGCTAATCCCTCAGTCGCACCAGACGAGACCATTGTTTCTGTTTTCCAATCAATATCGAGACCATAAAAACGCTTGTTATGAGCAGCAACAGCCTGTCGTAATTCAGGAACCCCCAGCATTGGAGGATATTGATTAGGCAAATCAAAAAGGTATTCTGATGCTTTTTGCAGAACCGCATTAGGGCCATAATCATCCGGAAAGCCTTGCCCAAGATTTATAGACTTGTGCTCTACAGCAAGGCGCGACATCAGTTCAAAAACGGTAGTGCCGTATGAATTAAAAGTTGAATTAGTCGTATACATCTAGCATCTTTCTTAAAGCTAATTTCTACGGCTGGTGAAGGCCAACCAAATAAATCTCTATAGAATTAAGTCTAGATGTAAAGATGTTTTACAATTATATAATTTTCATTGAGAAGCATGCGCTATAACGACGAAATGGTGACTAAAAGCTTTGTAAACTAAAGCAAAACAAGCAAGGAGAATAATTTATGCTAGCAGAACGGATGAACTATTTGGGAACAGAAACAGCTTTTGAAGTTCTTGCTAGGGCCAACGCATTGGAAGCAGAGGGGAGGGAAATCATCAACCTAGGTATAGGCCAGCCAGACTTTCAAACTCCAGAGCATATTGTTGAAGCGGCAATTAAAGCACTACGAGATGGGCACCACGGTTACACGCCTGCAAGCGGTATCCCTCCACTTCGACAAGCTATTTCGGACGATCTTTACAGAAGACATGATGCCAAGATAGAGCCCGACAGAATATTAGCCGTTCCTGGAGGTAAAGTGACAATGTTCCTCGCTATGATGATTTACGGCGAACCAGGTTGCGAAATTCTCTATCCCAATCCAGGCTTCCCCATTTACGAGTCCACAATTAGATTTTCGGGTGCAAAACCAATACCAATACCACTCCACGAACAAAATGGATTTGCTTTTTCTGCTGAAGAAGTGTTGTCAAAAATTAATGAGAGAACTCGATTAATAATCTTAAACAGTCCGGCAAATCCAACGGGTGGTGTAGTACCCCGCGGGGAATTTAACGCATTAATCGAGGGCCTTTGCGAGTGGCCAGAAGTTGCGATAATGAGCGACGAAATATATGGACAAATGCTGTACGATAATCGAGAACATGTTAGCCTAATACGATATCCTGAGATAGCTGATAGACTTATCCTTTTAGATGGCTGGTCAAAAACTTACGCCATGACTGGGTGGAGGTTAGGCTACAGTGTTTGGCCTGAAAAGGTTGCGCCGCATGCGGAAAAGTTGTGCGTGAATATTCACTCTTGCGTAAATTCCTCGGCGCAATTTGCTGGCATAACCGCGTTAACGGGTGACCAATCCCCAGTAAAAGCAATGGTTTCCGCTTTCGATGAACGACGTACCGTTATCGTAAATGAATTAAATAAAATTCCCGGTTTTAGTTGCATTCAACCAGGGGGAGCCTTTTACGCTTTCCCCAACATCACCCAGACAGGCTTCCGATCAGACGAGCTACAAAAGAAAATACTTGAAGAAGCTGGAGTTGCGATAATATCCGGAACGAGTTTTGGAGAGCACGGTGAAGGCTACCTCAGGTTTTCATACGCAAATTCGACTGAGAATATTTTAAAAGCGGTAGATTTAATTAAGGGATGTCTGTAGAACTCAACTGCCTAAATTTTGATCGATTGCTCAATATTTCATCAATTAAAGCGTCCGAGAAACTTTAAAAACCTTTTTTAACATACTGTTATCAAATAACTTTTTAGAAATTTCTTTGTGGCATAATTACTGCATTTTGCAGTTCGTTGTATTGCAGAGCGGACAGAGCGATGAAAAAAGTAGAGGCTATCATAAAGCCCTTTAAACTTGATGAAGTGAAGGAGAGGCTACACGAAGTTGGCATTAAAGGCATTACAGTCACAGAAGCAAAAGGTTTTGGTCGACAAAAAGGTCATACAGAGCTCTACCGAGGAGCCGAGTATGCAGTCGACTTTTTACCGAAAATTAAAATAGAAGTTGTAATGGAGGATGACCAAGTAGACCAAGCGGTTGAGGCTATTCAAACCTCTGCTTTTACCGGTCGGATTGGTGACGGCAAGATTTTTGTTTCGACGATTGATCAAGCTATCCGAATTAGAACCGGAGAAAAGGGCCAGGAGGCCTTGTAAAGTTATAAATCACCATAGGAAAGGAAAATTATGTCAGACGTTAGCTCAGTTCTAGAAATGATTAAAGAGAACGATATACGGTTCGTTGACCTTCGGTTCACCGATCCGCGAGGAAAATGGCAACACTTAACCCAGGCAGTATCAACAATTGACGAAGAGTCTTTAGTAGAAGGGTTCATGTTTGATGGTTCATCTATAGCAGGATGGAAAGCAATAAACGAGTCAGACATGTGCCTCAAACCCGATCTTTCTACAGCAACAATAGATCCGTTTTTCGCGCAAGCTACTTTGGTGCTGGTCTGCGATATTTCGGAACCTACCACAGGCGCCGCTTACAACCGAGATCCAAGATCGACAGCTAAAGCCGCCATCGACTATATGGCTAGTCAAGGTATTGGAGATACGGCATTTTTTGGTCCAGAAGCGGAATTCTTTGTCTTTGACGATGTTAAATTCGATGTTCAAATGAACCGGGGATATTACGAGGTCGATAGCTCTGAAGGGCCTTACAATACAGCCCGAGAGTATGAAGAAGGGAATCCAGGCCACCGACCAGGAGTAAAGGGTGGTTATTTTCCGGTTCCTCCTGTCGACTCAGAACAAGATCTGAGAAGTGAAATGTTGGCGGTCATGGAAGAGATGGGCGTCGAAGTGGAAAAGCATCACCACGAGGTTGCACCATCGCAACATGAGTTAGGAATGAAGTTTGGAACTCTCATAGAAACAGCTGACAGCCTTCAGACATACAAATACGTGGTACACCAAGTAGCTGCCTCTTATGGGAAAACAGCTACATTTATGCCAAAACCTGTGGCAGGCGATAACGGATCGGGCATGCACGTACATCAGTCAATTTGGAAAAATAACGAACCGATGTTTGCAGGATCAGAATACGCGGATTTATCGGAGACCTGCTTGCATTACATTGGAGGAATAATCAAGCATGCAAGAGCTATAAATGCTTTTAGTAATTCGATAACGAATAGCTACAAGAGGTTAGTTCCGGGATTTGAGGCACCCGTTCTTTTAGCTTACTCATCTCGTAACCGGTCAGCTTCCTGCCGAATTCCCTTCGTAAGCAATCCAAAAGGAAAGCGCGTTGAAGTCCGTTTTCCTGACGCTGCAAGCAATCCCTATTTGGCTTTTTCGGCGATGCTTATGGCAGGACTAGACGGGATAAAAAATAAGATACACCCCGGTGAACCGATGGATAAAGATCTATATGAACTCCCTCCGGAGGAATTGAAAGATATTCCGACAGTATGCGGCTCACTGAGGGAAGCTCTCTCTGCACTTGACGCGGATAGATCCTTCTTAACGCAAGGCGGTGTTTTTGATGACGATCAAATCGACGCTTACATTGAGTTAAAAATGGAGGAAGTTCTAGCTTTTGAACAAACTCCGCATCCAATAGAATTTCAAATGTACTATTCAGTTTAAGATCCTAAAAATTTTGTGTTAGCAGGAAGCCCTTGTATTAAACGGGGCTTCCTTCACAAGCCTTTCCTCTTTTACTGTAACTCAACATTTTCTGTAAAAAAGTCACTAGATTTTAGGCCACTGCCTGTTAAAACTACAACGGTAGTTTGATCGGAACCAATTAAATTCATTGCCCGTAACTTCTCCAATCCAACAGCAGCGCTGGCGCATGTTGGTTCGACGAAAAACCCATTTTTTGATAACTCAAGTGTAGCTTTCAAAATCTCCTCTTCAGTAACGGCTAAGCCCCCCCCCCTCGTTTTTTTCAGAATATCGATGATTTTCGGGAGTCTGATGGGTTTCTTAATCGCAGTCCCTTCAGCAATTGTTTTTGTAAAGATCAAGCTTTCTAGAGCCCCCATTCCATCTTTCCAGCACGCGACTATTGGACAACAGTTTTTCGGCTGGACAACGAATATTTTAGGCAACTTCAAAATTTGTTTTGCTTCTAATAACTCCATAAACGCCATGTAACATCCCAAAACGTTGCTTCCAGCGCCCGTGGGAATTATTATGTTATCAGGTGCGTTGAAGCCAAGGTCTTCCCACAACTCATAACCCAATGTTTTTGTCCCTTGTAAAAAAAAGGGGTGCCAATTGTGGCTCGCATAGAAAATATTTTTTGCCATCTCCAAGGCAGCTTGTTCCGTATTCTCTCTAGTGCCAGGGATTAAATGAATTTTTGCTCCGTAAGACTTTATCTGTGCGATCTTAGGAGGTGAGGCGTTTGATGGAGCTACTATATTAACAGAGATACCTGCGGCTGCACCGTAGGCAGCTATTGCAGCCCCCCCATTTCCTGAACTATCTTCCACCACTTCTTGGATATCTTGCTGCTTTAAAAATGACATCATTACCGAAGCTCCGCGATCCTTAAAGGAACCGGTTGGCGAGAACCACTCCAATTTAAATAAGGCTTTTGTTCCTCTATAGCGAAATGGCACTAATGGTGTACATCCCTCTCCTAAACTAACTGGATTCGGTATTTTGCACGGAAACGCTTTCTCATAACGCCAGATTGATCTGGTACTGTTTTTGATTGATTGTGGGGTAATTCCTTCAGTCTTAGAAAAACTTAATGGCGATTTTTCTTCCGAGCACCAACGAGGCTCCCATAAGTCATACTTCTTCCCACTATTTTCATCAACTAGGAAAGCTTCTTTCATAGTCCCAAATTCCCTGTTCGACGAGGCCGACTAAACTGCCAAAGGATAGCTCACGACTGGTATATAATAACAAGATGTTGTATTTTACAAGCTACACATATACTTTACCGAGTGTGCATCACCCTGCAACCATTATGTTGGACCGGTAACTTATGAACGACTTATTTCAATCTTTATCTAAGACAAAAGAGACGAATTATTCCGCTAAAGATATTGAAGTTTTAGAGGGTTTAGAACCGGTAAGGCGGCGTCCAGGAATGTATATTGGAGGTACTGACCAGCAGGCAATGCATCATTTAGTTGCTGAAGTGTTGGACAACTCGATGGATGAGGCGGTAGCCGGACACGCAAACAGAATTGAATTACATTTAACGAAGGACCAATCAGTAATAGTCACGGATAATGGTCGGGGTATTCCTGTTGATCCGCATCCAAAGTTTAAAAACAAATCTGCCCTGGAGGTTATATTAACAACGCTGCACGCTGGAGGTAAGTTTTCAGATAACGTCTACAGTACTTCGGGAGGGTTGCACGGAGTAGGAATATCCGTGGTTAATGCATTATCTGATAGCTTTATTGTGGAAATCGCTAGAGAACAAAGATTATTTTCCCAACAGTTTAGACAAGGCGCGGCTTGTAGTAATCTTAAAGATGAAGGCCCTGTCAGAAATAGACGAGGGACTAAAATTTGTTTTCATCCAGACCCAGAAATCTTTGGAAAAAATCTGAAATTTAAGCCTTCTACTTTGTATCAAATGGCAAAATCCAAAGCATATTTATTCAGAGGTGTGGAGATAAGATGGTCATGTGATACAGAATTAACCGCGAGTGATCCAAAAACTCCTGATGCCGAAATAATTCACTATCCAAATGGGTTAACCGATTATCTAAAAAGCGAATTACAAGAAAGAAAAATCATTGGTAACGCTGTATTTTCAAACGAAAAAGACACTGAAAAAAATGAAAGAATTGAATGGGCTATTGCTTGGCCTGAAGACAATGACGATGGCTTTTTAAGCTCCTATTGCAATACGATTCCTACGCCACAGGGTGGAACGCATGAAGCTGGACTTAAAGCTGCCCTTCTTAAAGGAATAAGAACATATTCAGACCTATCCGGTATGACCAAACGGGTATCTCAAATAACTACGGAAGATATAACAATAGGCTGTTGCATCGCTTTGTCGACTTTTATACGTGACCCACAATTTCAGGGCCAAACAAAAGAAAAGTTAGTAAGTGCACATGCAAATAAATTGGTAGAGCAAGCCATTAAAGACCACTTTGATCATTGGTTGTCAGGCTCTCCAGAACTAGGCAAACGGCTAATTGAGCACTTTATAGTGAAGGCAGAGGAAAGACAACGTAGACGCCAGCAAAAGGAGGTCAGCCGGAAATCGGCAACTCGCAAGCTACGCCTCCCAGGAAAACTGACCGACTGCAGTCTTGGGGATGCTAGTGGCACAGAACTTTTTATCGTAGAAGGTGATTCTGCTGGCGGGTCGGCTAAACAAGCTCGTGATCGAAAGACCCAAGCAATACTTCCACTCAGAGGGAAAATACTTAATGTCGCAAGCGCATCGGCCGAAAAGCTTCGTGCAAACCAAGAACTTAATGATTTGATGCAAGCAATCGGTTGCGGCACTGGTGAAAATTACAGCGAAAATTCATTAAGATACGAAAAAATAATAATAATGACCGACGCTGACGTGGACGGCGCACATATAGCCTCATTACTTATGACGTTCTTTTACAGACAAACACCCAAGCTTATTGAGAATGGCCATCTTTTCCTAGCGATGCCTCCACTTTTTAGAATAACACAAGGAGGCAAGACTTATTATGCGAAAGACGAAGCCCATAAGGACGAAATAATCAATGAACAATTATCATCAAAAACAAAAATTGAAATAAGCCGTTTCAAGGGATTGGGAGAAATGCCCGCGTCTCAATTAAAAGAGACAACGATGTGTCCAGAAAAAAGGAACCTGCTTAAAATAACAGTGCCGAATTTAGATTGTTTAGAGACTAATTCCATGAAGTCCAAACCAATGACCCGCCTGGAGGTTGATAAAACTGTAGATACGCTGATGGGCAAAAAACCTGAGCTTAGATTTGCATACCTGCAGGAAAACGCTAAATTTGTAACATCCATTGATGTTTAAATTTTCAATTTATTATTTTCTCTGAAGGGCAAGCCTTTCCAATTTTTCGTAATCAACTTTTGGCTCTTTGAACAACTGTTGCATCGCGAATTCCCTCGCTTTAACCATTGCAACTAAAGCTTGATTGAAAGGAACACTTATATTCAGAGATTTTGCTTCTGATACCAACGCACCATTTAATGAGTCGATTTCCGTTAAGCGGCCTGCCTCAATATGCTGTAACATTGAGGGTTTATTATATCGACTGCTTGATAAATCTTTGACGTAAGTAATCATATCTTTATTTGGTGGTCGAATACCTTTTGCTTTTACGACAGCCATAATCTCCTCTAGTATCTTTGTTTGCATTTCATCCGCAGCAGTGTTTTGGGTTATTTCACCAGAGCGAAGTCCCGTTACGGCACACAACGGATTAATACCACAATTTACTATGAACTTGCCCCATATAACGCCAAGTATATCATTTGTTATTTGCGGACTTAATAACGCGTTTTGAAATACGTTTTCTAAGCTTTTCAATCTTGGTGAGTTAGCCCCATCTAGTTCCCCAATAAATGTCGACCCATCATTAGTATGGTTCACGTGGCCAAGATCTTCTAGTGCAGCACTATGATAACTAATTCCCCCCACGACCCTCTTTGCTCCGAGAACTTCCGTCAAAGCTTCAATATTACCGATGCCGTTTTGAAGGGTTATAGCGTAACCGTCCGGTTTAAGCACAGTGGATGCAGAAAGAGCTGCAGATTTTGTTCCCGTAGTATGTGCGTGGAATAAGACAACATCGGCGCTATTTTTAAAATCATTCTCATTATCACTAATGTTTATTTTATGAACTTTTTGTTTTCCTATCCCCGACAAACGGAATCCGTTTTCTTTAACTGCATTTACATGATCTCGATTAACATCTAAAAAATTCACCTTGTAACCAGCTTCGATGAGACTTAATCCGTAAACACCCCCCATCGCTCCTGCTCCTATCACACAAAACCTCATACCACTTCTCCACTAAAACAAGCAAAAACCTGCCTTTATAAACTTCCTCGTCTATGCATTTCTATATGCAACACTCCCTCATCATCATAAGGCTTGGAAACCGTCTGATAGTGAAGGCTATGGTAGAAGTTTTCAAGGTAGTACTGTGCATTTAATCTAATAGGACAGTGTCGATAATTCGACTCACACCACTCATGAGCTTTTTGCATAAGCTTCCTTCCTAACCCGCGATTCCTATGGTTTTTTGAAACAATAACGCGTCCGATAGACACTTCCTCATACAAAGACCCGGCGGGAAGCACTCGACAATATGCTAACAGTTTACCATTATTTATTGCCTGTATATGCTGTGAAACTATATCTAACTCGTCTATATCTTCATAAATACATTTTTGTTCAATTATGAAAATTTGCTGGCGCATTTTTAATATCTGGTGAAGCTGATGGCTGTTCAGTGCTCCAAAGTCTTGGCATTTCCATGTAAAACCCTCCGAATGATTCAATTTAAAACTCCATTTTTATGAATTCGCTTTAAACGTTTCTTAGCAATCGCACTGAGTGGCGCCAGCCTTATTTTTTTTTCTGCCAAATTGGCTAACCATTCCTCCAAGACACGCAATGTTGTTACTCTTGGGTGTCCAATTGCAATGGCTGTCCCCTTATCAAGGGCCACCCTCTCAACTTCTCTCAGACGACGAACTATTTCATCTTCTTTATCAATGTCGTCCAAAAAAACATCTCGCGACACTACAGGCACGTTAAGTTTATCTCCAAGTTGGCCAACAAGAGAGTTTGACGCCGTTAGAGAATCAAGAAAAAGTTGTCCAGAACTCTTTATCTGCATTAATACAATTGACATTGCTCGGTGGTCGGCCGTGAATAGACTTCCCATATGATTGTTGACACCGATCGCCCCCGGAAATGCATACAACGCCCTCGCCAATAGCTTTTTAATTTGAATTTGGTCCATATTGACCATCAATGCACCGGGGCCAGGGTCCGCGGCGCCTCTTGGCTCCATAGGCAGATGAACCAGTAGTTCATGCCCCTGAGCTCGAGCAGATTGGGTCTGATTAGCCAAGTCTTTAGCATAAGGGAGATATGACAACGTTAGAGGAGCTTTTAAACTAACAGCCCACTTTGAATGAAGTTGATTAAGTCCCATATCATCCAAAACGATGGAAACCAACGGCCTATTTTCTGTATTCTCAAACGGTACAGCGTGCGCCATCCAACTGGCTCTGCCAATTCTTTCATCTCGTTTGAAATCAAAAACTTTTTCATTTTTAAATTGGTCTAAACTGGGTAGAGTTTTAGTTCGATCGACTGATTTCTGAGGCTCAGCAATTATACCCTCTTTTAATTCTTTGTTTACGATAAGTCGGTCTCGTTCCTCTGCTGAAGAACTAATTTTATTTGAATGGTCAGGGGGACCAATATAAATTCCTATCGCAATTCCCAAGCTGAATACGAGCAAGCCACCGAGCGATAGAATTATCATCCTTTGAGATTTTGAAATTTTAAGAAACGAAAACATAGCTGTAAATTATTAATTGCTTAAACTAAGTTGGAGGGCACATTTTTTCTTCTTCATTGTCGCTTTATCCTATCTCTTTCTTCCTGGCTCTCCTATTGATATACTTATATTACTTTACAAACTAAATCAGATCATCTGAAGGCCGCTAAACGAGAAATGTTTTTGTTAATCGATAATTATGACAGTTTTACGTATAACCTATGGCATTTTTTGGGCCAGTTAGGTGCTGATGTACGAGTCGTTCGCAATGATAAAATCACCGCTAAAGAAGCGCTTGAACTAGAACCCGAGGGTATCATAATATCGCCCGGCCCCTGTGATCCAGATAAGGCTGGAATAAGCTTGGAAGTCATAGAGAATGCTCCTAAAAACCTCCCCATATTTGGGGTTTGCTTGGGGCATCAATGTATAGGTCGGGCTTTTGGGAGCAAAATAATTAGAAGTCCAACACCTATTCATGGGAAAATAAGCGCGATTAAGCATACGAACGCAGAGATCTTTAACGGAATACCTACTAAATTTTCGGCTACACGATATCATTCACTAATCGTAGACAAAGAGAGTCTCCCAACAAGTTTAAAAATTACTGCCGAGACACATGACGGTATAATAATGGCCTTATCCCATACGTCTCGGCCAATTCACGGTGTTCAATTTCATCCGGAAAGTATAGCCTCTGAATATGGTTATACATTAATGTCAAATTTCCTTGTAATAAGTGGATCTAAAAAAGCTTCGTTAGAAAAGTTGAATAGTCTTCAACTTAATCTTGGGAAAGCAGCAGAATGAAAGGAAAAAATTTAGACCTAAAGCCACTAATTCAAATTGTTTCCGACGGATGTTCATTAACTGAAGACCAGTCTAAAGAAGCCTTTGACATCATAATGACAGGGAATGCTACCCCGTCACAAATAGGCGGCTTTTTGATGGCCATGAGGGTAAGGGGGGAGACAACTGAAGAAATCACAGGCGCAGCACGGGCTATGCGAGAGAAAGTGATAAAAATTCACGCTCCTTCAGATGCTCTAGATACAGTTGGTACGGGCGGTGATGCATCTGGCACTTTCAATATCAGTACGGCAAGCAGTTTTGTTGTTAGCGCTGCTGGTGTGCCTATTGCTAAGCATGGAAACAAAGCCCTTTCCTCGAAAACAGGAGCAGCGGACGTTCTGAGCGAACTTGGAGTTAACCTGGATTGTGACATGTCAGTTATTCAAAAAGCTATGGACGAAATTGGTATTTGCTTCCTAATGGCGCCACGACACCATATGGCAATGCGCCATGTTGCAGCGAGTAGAAGTGAACTAGGCACTCGTACAATTTTCAATATTCTAGGTCCTTTGGCTAATCCTGCTTTGGTTAAAAAGCAACTAGTCGGTGTGTTTTCAGAGGCGTGGGTCGAGCCAATGGCGCATGTATTAAAAGGCTTAGGCTCTGAAAGAGCATGGGTAGTTCACGGTTCAGACGGTTTAGATGAGATCACAACTACTGGTGTCACAAAAGTAGCTGCGCTTGATAAAGGCTCAGTTTCGACATTCACCATCCATCCAGAAGATGCAAACCTAGAGTTAGCAAACCCTAAACAACTCAAGGGCGGTCTCCCTAGACAAAATGCCATGGCTCTAGCAAACCTTTTAAAGGGTGAAAGGGGTCCCTATCGCGATATCGTTCTATTTAATTCTGCAGCTGCCTTCATCATCTCACAAAAAGTTGATAATCTTAAGGAAGGGGCCGAACTAGCCGCAGAAATGATAGATACCGGCCAAGCGAAAAAAAAATTAGATCAATTAATATCAATTACCGCGCATACCGGCAAAGAAATATGAAAAACGTCTTATTAGAAATCTGCCAGCAAAAACTCATACACATAGAGAAGTGCAAACAACAAAAAACAGAAAATCAATTACTGAAAGAGACTAAGAACGCATCAAAGCAGAGAGATTTTTTAAAAGCCTTAGAACGAAAAAGTAAACATGGTTACGGGCTTATTGGTGAGATAAAAAAAGCATCTCCTAGCAAAGGCCTTATAAGAAAAGAATTTGATGTAGTACACCTTGCAAAAGCCTACGAGGACGGAGGGGCTGCCTGCCTATCGGTCCTTACAGATATTCCATACTTTCAAGGAGACGATAAATTCCTGCTTGCAGCTAGAGAGGCCACTTCGCTTCCGGTCTTGAGGAAAGATTTTATGCTAGACACTTATCAAGTAATAGAATCCCGAGTTCTAGGAGCAGATTGCATTCTACTTATAATGGCAGCATTAGAGGACGATGCAGCTCAAAATTTAGAGGATTGTGCGATTGAGCTAGGAATGGATGTTCTTGTTGAAATCCATAATGAAAAAGAACTTCATCGCGCTCTTAAGCTCAAAACGAAGCTTCTTGGCGTAAATAACCGTAACTTAAAAACAATGATTACAGACATAAGCATGACAGAAAAACTTGCTTCTCTTGCGCCCACCGGAAAAATCTTAATTTCGGAAAGTGGGTTACAGACGCGGGCAGATTTACACAGAATGGCGAGTGCAGGAGCGCGATGTTTTTTAATCGGAGAATCGATAATGAAACAGAAAGATGTAGAGAACGCTACGAAGTTACTTTTAAAGAAATCAACTCAAGAAAACGTTTAAGAAATGTCTGATTTTAATCATTTTGATGGTAAGGGAAACGCCGTAATGGTTGATGTTTCCAGCAAAGAAATAACCGAGAGGATTGCTGTCGCTTCTTGTGATGTGCACGTAAATCCAGCGACGATGGCGTTGGTTCTGGAAGGTAGCATAAAAAAAGGTGACGTGTTATCTGTGGCGAGACTAGCTGGTATTTTAGGTGCAAAAAAAACCCCCGAACTTATTCCGCTATGCCATCCTTTAGCTCTCACATCAGCCGAGTTAAGTCTAAGGTGCGATGAAAAACTTGGCATCATCGAGATAACCTCGAAGTGCAAAATTAATGCAAGAACAGGGGTAGAAATGGAGGCCTTAATGGCTGTCAGTATAGCAGCTTTGACAATCTATGATATGTGTAAGGCTGTAGATAAAGGGATAATAATAAGCAATATAAGGCTTCTTAAAAAAACAGGTGGAAAATCGGGGCAGTGGCGTGGGAAATAAGTCTTTATTATCCGTAGAAAGTGCACTGAAAAAGATAATTAAAGACATTTCTGTTGTCTCTACAGAAGAAACTTCACTTACATCAGCCA
This sequence comes from uncultured Alphaproteobacteria bacterium, assembly GCA_902589475.1. Classification (GTDB taxonomy): domain Bacteria; phylum Pseudomonadota; class Alphaproteobacteria; order Thalassobaculales; family Thalassobaculaceae. The sequence continues at coordinate 32,897 of CACITD010000004.1, forward strand.
TAAATAGAGTGACTGCTATAGAGGTTCGAGCGAGACGATGCCAACCTCCTGTAGCGGTATCGGCTATGGATGGATATGCTGTAAAAAGTATGGATGTTAAGACGTCTCCAAGCAAACTTGTATGCACTGGCAGCATTCCCGCAGGGAGCAATTTTCGTGGACAACTCAAAAACGGGGAAGCCGTCAGGATTTTTACTGGCGCCCCCATCCCTAAAGGGGCCGACACAATTGTTATACAAGAAAATGTTGTTGCTACCTCAGAAACTTATGGATCAGAAATTACCGTTTTAAAAGGTGCAAAAAGAGGGGCTTACATAAGAAAACCCGGCCTAGATTTTAAAACTGGTGATGTTGGCATTCCAAAAAACAAAAGACTTACTTCGCGAGATATTGGCTTGGCAGCAGCTATGAATGTACCATGGATATTAGTAAGACGTCGGCCTCGTGTAGCAATTCTCGCCACTGGTGATGAAATTGTTCGACCTGGGGAACAAACTTCAAAGCACCAAATTGTAAGTTCGAACAGTTATACTCTGCACGCCTTTTTGACGGCTCTGGGTGCTGATGTTCAAATTCTTGGTATCGCACCAGATGATACAGATGCGATTGGATCATTAGCAAAAGAGGCGGAAGGATCCGATCTATTAGTGACTACAGGTGGGGCCTCTGTGGGAAAACATGACTTGATACAGGAAGCGCTTAGCACTCAAAAATTTGGCCAAAATGCCCTTAAATTAAATTTTTGGAAAATTGCCATGCGACCGGGAAAACCTCTTATTTTTGGCAAGTTGCAAAAAAAACCTTTTATCGGGCTACCGGGCAACCCAGTTTCAACAATGATTTGTGGTTTAATTTTTCTGAAACCGGCAATCGAAACCATGTTGGGCTTAGAAATAAATCAGGAATCCGAATTTGCCACACTCACTCATGAGTTATCCGAAAATGATGAAAGGCAAGATTATCTTAGGTCTTTTGCTTTTAAGACTAAGACAGGAGAGCAATTTGTTGAGCCCTTTAACAAACAAGATAGTTCGATGATGGCTACGCTTGCGAAAGCTAATTGTTTAATTGTCAGAGAATCATTTGATAAAAAAAGAAAAAAGGGCGATTTAGTAAAAATAATTAAACTTGATACGTGTTTCTAGAGGTTTCTGCCTTAGTAAATACTTTAGAATACGAGTCCGCAAAATAATTGTCGTATAGAATAGCATAATTTGGAGGTTTTCCAATGAAGCAAGATGGATCACAATTATTAGAAAAACGCATTCCTTCACCTAAAGCAGAATGGTTGTCTCAAATAAAAGAAGAAATAATAGAGCCAGAAATACCAATAATTGACCCGCACCATCACCTTTGGGACATGAAGGGAAATAGATACTTATTGGATGAATTATTAGAAGATTTAGCTTCGGGTCACAACATTGTGGCCACCGTATTTCTTGAATGCGCGGCTATGTATCGGTCGGGTGGACCAATACAAATGCGGCCAATCGGTGAGACCGAATTTGTTAACGGTATTGCGGCAATGAGCGCAAGTGGAAAATATGGAAAATCGAAAATTTGTGCTGGAATTGTTGGTTTTGCTGATTTGACATTAGGTGCTTCAGTTTCAGAGGTTTTAGAAGCGCAGGTCAATGCAGGAGGAGGACGATTTAAAGGTATAAGATACGGTGCGGGTTTTAATGAAAGTGAAGTTATAAATAACAGCCACACCAATCCTCCTCCTGAGTTGTATAGCAATGAAAAGTTTAGGGAAGGATTTGCAAAACTAGCAGATTACAACCTCTCTTTTGATGCGTGGCTTTATCATACTCAAATTAATGACGTCAGCATGCTAGCAGACGCCTTTCCAAATCAAAATATCGTGCTCAATCATTTTGGAGGTCCAATAGGTATCGGACCTTACGAGAATAAAAGAGCTGAAGTTTTCGCATCCTGGAAACAATCAATTTTGAATTTATCAAAAAGGGCGAACGTATATATTAAACTGGGAGGCTTGGGGATGGTTCTCAATGGCTATCAATTCGAAAATCAGCAATTACCGCCAAGCTCTAATGAGCTAGCAAACGAATGGAAACCATTCTTCGAGACAACCATAGATGCTTTTGGTTCCGAACGTTGCATGTTCGAAAGCAATTTTCCTGTTGATAAAGTAACGTCTTCTTATACTGTCTACTGGAATACGTTTAAAAGAATAGTATTGAATGCTTCAACTACTGAAAAACGTTTTCTATTCCATGATACGGCAAAAAACTTCTACAATCTGGATATTTAACGGTTGCTAAAAGTTAACCATTCTTAAATCGTTGTTAGCACCGATTAATTGACAACCATATAGAACTAAAGTAGAACAAAATAATTCTGTTTATGATTTGTTCTCTCGCATGGAGTTATTAGTCATGCTTACTAAGAAACAGCTAGAGTTATTAACTTTTTTAAAGAACCATCTTAAAAAAAATGACGTCCCTCCCTCATTTGACGAGATGAAAGACGCATTAAATCTCAAGTCTAAGTCCGGAATACATAGATTAGTTTCGGCTCTTGAGGAAAGAGGTTTTATAAGACGTCTACCAAATAGAGCAAGAGCGATAGAAATAATCAAAACACAGGCAATAGAACCAAATATAAAAAATATCACTGAAACTTTGCCACAAAGACAATTTTCGCCCAATGTGATTCCAGGAAACTTTCCCCAAGCAATCAGATCTGAAGACAATGAAGACGATCAAATAATAGCTTTACCTCTCTATGGTAAAATTGCTGCAGGTAATCCTATTGAGGCAATAAATGATCCATCACGGAACATTTCGATCCCTTGTAGCCTAATAGGACAAGGGGATCACTATGCTCTACAGGTGGAAGGAGACTCTATGATAGACGCGGGTATCTTTGACGGTGACACCGCTATAATAAAAAAATGTGATAGCGCCGAAAATGGTACAATAGTTGTAGCTTTAGTAGAAAACGAAGAAGTAACGCTTAAAAAGTTGAGAAAAAGAAACAACTCTATAGCACTTGAACCTGCAAACCCCCTATATGAAACCAGAATTTTTGGTCCCGATCAAGTAGAGCTACAGGGCAAACTAGTTGGCATAATAAGGAAATATAACTAGTTAAAGCAAAATATTAAATTTCAGAGTAGCCCAACTGTAAAATAAGCAGATTAACCATAAATAGTGGTGATTGAGATTGAAAAATTAAAAGCGTATCTAAAACTATTTTTAATAAACGATCCCTATTCACAACAAGGTTCTAGATTTGTATAGATAATTCTACATTGTAAAGACAAAAGACCTGAGTAACGCTTCAATAGACACGGCAGTTTGCCAGTGCAAAGTATAGCAAAGAAGAGATAATAAGTATGACCGTAATAACCCGCTTTGCGCCATCACCAACCGGTTTTCTGCATATTGGAGGTGCAAGAACTGCTTTATTCAACTATCTTTTTGCGCAAAAAAACAATGGAAAATATCTACTTCGTATCGAAGATACAGATCGTCAGCGATCTACAGAAAAGGCGGTTGAAGCCATAATTAATGGACTAGACTGGTTAGAACTTTCAGGGGATGAGCAACCAGTTTTCCAGTACTCTCGGCAAGAACGACACAAGCAAATCGTAAATACACTCGTCGAGCAAGGAAAAGCCTACAAGTGTTATTGCTCAGCTGAAGAACTGGAGGAAATGCGCGCCATAGCCCGGCGTGAAGGTAAAACCGCTTTATACGATCGTAGCTGGCGAGAAAAGGATCCTTCCACAGCGCCATCTAACGTTGACCCAGTTGTCCGTCTAAAAAGCCCATTAAAAGGTTCGACGACGATAGATGATCTTGTACAAGGTCGTGTAGAGGTAAAAAATGAGCAATTGGATGATTTTGTAATTTTACGTGCAGACGGTACGCCCACATATATGCTTTCAGTGGTTGTTGACGACCACGACATGAAGATCTCACATGTTATTCGTGGAGACGATCACCTTAACAATGCATTTAGACAATACCAACTTTACACTGCCATGGATTGGACAATACCAAAGTTTGCTCACATCCCTTTAATCCACGGGCAGGACGGTACAAAACTATCAAAAAGGCACGGTGCTCTCGGGATTGAAACCTATAAGGATCAAGGATACTTGCCAGAAGCTTTGTGCAACTACCTTTTGAGGCTTGGTTGGAGCCACGAAAATGAGGAAATTATAACAAGAAAACAATCGATAAGCTTATTTGATATAAATGCGGTAGGTAAATCCCCTTCTAGATTCGATATAAAAAAGTTAGACAATATAAATGCCACATATATGAGAGAAATGAGCGAGACGAAGTTATCTTATTTGCTCGAAACTCATCTTCGTAAAAATCTAAATGCGACTTTAGATCCAATCAAATTAGAACGACTGACTAGGGGTTTAAGTGGACTAAAAATGCGCGCTAAAAATATTAATGAATTGGCAGCCAGCGCCATGATATATATAGTTAGCCCCCCGATAAACATGGATGAGAAAGCTAGTAATATTTTGAGCAAAGATGCTCGACAGTTGATTAGAGGTCTTCTAGAACCATTTAATGAACTGACAAATTGGAACAAAACTAAGATCGAAGAGACCCTTAAGAATTTTGCAACTGACTGTGATATCAAGTTTGGTTCAGTCGCCCAGCCACTGAGAGCGGCTCTTACCGGGACCACATCGTCACCAGATATTTCTGAGGTAATTGAAATTCTTGGGAAGGAAGAAGTTGTGCAACGAATTGAGGCAGTTTGCTGAAATAGAGTTTCGAAGTTACAATGTAATTGTGATTACCTTTTTTGAGGGTTTTAACAAAGTAAACGGTTAGTAAAAGAAGGAAAAAAGGAATGAACGAGAAAAACTCGGGAACGTTTACACTTATAAACGATAAAACGGGTGAAAAATATACACTTCCAGTTATCGATGGCACGACTGGCCCAAGTGTAATTGACGTAAGAACCCTCTATGGAGAAACAGATCACTTCACCTTCGATCCTGGGTATACTTCGACGGGTTCATGTGAATCGGCGCTGACATATATAGACGGGGATAAAGGTATTTTATTACACCGCGGTTACCCGATAGAGCAGTTAGCGGAGCATAGTAATTTCTTAGAAGTTGCTCACCTTCTTTTATATGGAGATTTACCCAATCAACAGGAATCCGAAAAATTTGTTACGGATATAACCTACCACACAATGCTTCATGATCAATTGATGAATTTCTACAGGGGGTTTAGACGTGATGCTCACCCTATGGCCATAATGTGCGGTGTTGTAGGTGCACTTTCTTCTTTTTATCATGATTCAACCGACATAGCCGACTCACATGCCAGAATGGTAGCTTCCTACCGATTGATTGCGAAAGTGCCAACAATAGCAGCCATGGCCTTCAAATATTCTCTAGGACAGCCATTTAATTTCCCTCAAAATAAATTGACCTATGCTGAGAACTTTCTTCAAATGCTATTTGGTGTCCCTTCTGAAGAATATGAGATAAATCCGGTGCTCGCTCGAGCGATGGACCGCCTTTTAATATTACATGCAGACCACGAGCAAAATGCTTCAACCTCCACCGTTAGGCTTGCTGGTTCTTCCGGAGCCAACCCATTTGCTTGTATAGCCGCTGGAATAGCCTCATTATGGGGTCCTGCCCATGGGGGGGCAAATGAAGCGGTTTTGAACATGCTCAACGAAATTGGCGACAAATCGCGAGTCGGTGAATATGTAAAAAAAGCAAAGGATAAAGATGATCCCTTCCGCTTAATGGGGTTTGGGCATCGTGTTTATAAAAACTATGACCCAAGAGCAACAGTGATGATGCAAAGTTGTCACGAGGTGCTGGAGGATTTAGGGATCAACGATCCACTCTTAGAACTTGCTATGGAGCTGGAAAAAATTGCCCGTGAGGATGAGTACTTTGTAGAACGTAATTTATATCCGAACGTAGATTTCTATTCTGGAATAATCCTCAAAGCAATGGGTTTTCCATCAAGTATGTTCACAGTATTATTTGCGGTTGCCCGAACAACTGGCTGGATAGCGCAATGGAAAGAAATGGTTGAAGACCCCAAACAAAAGATTGGCAGGCCTCGACAACTTTATACTGGCCCTACTAAGCGCAATTATGTTCCATTGGCAAAACGCTAAACGATTTAACTAGCACTTCTTACATGCTTTATTGAAAATGAATTTCTGGTGCAAAATTGTCACACCCAACTGATTGTGAACACCTAGATGATGATCTCAATTGACTTCAGAGGGCGAAAGCTTTATCTGATCTCGAAACGGGTATTCTAGAGGGGGCCATTTAACATCTCAGGCTTTGATGAACTTGGTTTAAGTGAGCAATTACTCGCTTCAGTTGCGGACGCAGGGTATTCTGAACCAACACCAATACAACAACAAGCCATACCGGCTGTGTTCATGGGGGGCGATATCCTTGGCTGTGCGCAGACAGGGACGGGAAAAACTGCGTCTTTTACCCTACCGATGATAGACGTTTTAAGTGCGGGCAGAGCCAAAGCTAGAATGCCACGATCGCTAATCTTGTGTCCAACGAGGGAGTTAGCAGCACAGGTTTCGGATAATTTCGAGACCTACGGGAAAAACAACGCACTATCAATGGCGCTGCTCATTGGTGGGGTAACGATGACCAGTCAATTGCAAGCATTAGATAAGGGCGTAGATGTCTTGATAGCTACACCAGGACGGCTCCTCGATCATTTTGAACGCGGAAAAATTTTGCTCAATGATGTAAAAATTTTAGTGATCGACGAAGCAGATAGAATGCTCGATATGGGCTTTATACCCGATGTCGACCGTATTGTTTCACTACTCCCTAAAAAACGCCAAACTTTATTTTTTTCCGCTACGCTAGACAAAAGTATCAGAAAAATTGCTAATAGTTTTTTAGTAAATCCAAAAGAAATTTCTGTAGCGCCACCTTCTTCAGTCGCTGAAACTGTTGTACAAAGATTAATTTATACTGAACAGAGGAATAAACGCCTGATATTACGTGAGTTGCTTGCTAACGAAAAGGTTTCTAATGCGGTAATATTCTGCAATAGAAAAAGAGATATCGGCATTTTATATCGTTCTCTTTTAAAATATGGTTTTAACGCTGCGGAACTCCACGGAGACCTCCCCCAAAGCTCCAGAACATCTACGCTAAATAAATTTAAGTCAGGAGATATACAACTGCTTATTGCCAGTGATGTAGCGGCACGTGGCCTCGATATTGCGGATTTGAGCCACGTAGTTAATTTTGACGTTCCTAGCAATGCTGAAGATTATGTTCATAGGATTGGACGAACCGGAAGAGCTGGCAAAAAGGGGAAAGCATTCACTTTTGTCACCTCCGAAGATGAAAAATATATAGAAGCTATTACAGCCTTAATTAAAAAACCAATAGAAACGCTCAAAGACCATCAAGAACAGAATACGTCCCAAACCAGCATACACAAGCAACGGCGTACACCAGAGCACAGAGATAAAACAGGAAGCACTAAAACTGGTTTTTCAAAAAAGAGCCAAAATGTTGAAAACAATCGTTATGGCGAACGAGTCCCTCCGCCAGTTCCTACCAATGAACCGACTATTGGTATGGGTGACCATGTCCCTGCTTTTCTTTTACGCCGCTAGTTTAGATAAATAGCTTACTAATTTAAAAGTACAGCGGAGACAGCCATTGAAACTGCAGCTTGCGAAGGATCTACAACTGGCATTCCAAGGCTCTCTTGTAAACTAAGTCTATAGCGTGCCATACCTGCACACCCTAATATCAACACCGATGCCCCAGAATTATCCCTTAACTTTCTTCCTACTTCCTGGAGCCTGTGAAAGGTCTTCTTTTCATTGCTCAACTCAGCCACTCCCAGTCCTATAGCCAGGTCTCCGGCAAGTCGTTTTTCCAACCCTAATGACCTTATATATCGTATATGTCTGGGAACAGACGTATCCAAGATTGCTAGTATACCAAACGAAGAACCTAGTGATAACGCAGTGAGAATACCACTTTCAGCAATACCAAATACTGGTTTATTAGTCACTTCCCGTGCCGCATAAATGCCGGGGTCTGAAAAACATGCGATTACAAAGGCATCAGCACTATTATTTCGCTTAATGATGTCTATAACCTGTACAGCTGCACTATCTGCATCCTGCTGCGATTCTATACCTGGCGGTCCGTCTAAATTGGTCACACTTTTAATTACCGGTCCGTTGGCTGATCGCAATGGTTCTAGTGCTGTGTCCATTGAGCTTGTAACATGCTCATTACTATTTGGGTTTATAACAATAATTTCCTTTGCTGGGCTCATCTTGTTTACACTCCAATTAATCCCTTGCTTATAATCTCATCAACATCATTAGAAAGATGATTCGTAGCTTTAATCTTATGCAGACTCTTTATCATTAATCTTCTTTGTTGGTCGTTATGTCTTTGCCAACGCGTTAAGGGAAGTGCCAGTCTAGCGGCCACTTGAGGATTAAATTTATCGATACTAATTACATTATCAGAAATTAATTCGTAACCACTACCATCATCGTTGTGAAAATGAAGAGGATTATTAGAGGCAAAATTGTTCAGCAAAGATCGAACGCGATTAGGGTTTGTTAAATCAAATTTAGGATGGCGTATCAAAGACGCTACATCTTCATAGGTATTTGGTAGTATCGATGTTGCATAAAATGCAAACCACTTATCAAGTTCTAGTGGATGTTCCAGCCATGTTTTGTAGAAATGATCTAATGCCTCGTTACGTTCAGGTTTATCAATGTTATTCAAAGCATCTAGACCACCAATGACCATGGTCATTGAAGTAGCATTTAATGCTTGATCCAAAGCTAATTTAATTGATCTCGAATCTTCATTTTGAACTAGTATTTTCAACACTGCATTCGCTAATGCTCTATTACCCATAGCTTCATTGGAGAGGTCATCTAAATTGTTTGCATTTTTTGCTGTGTCGTAAACATCCTCAAAAGTTGATTTTAATTTGTTAGCTAATATCTTGCATAAGCTCACTCTAGATTGATGGATAGCATTCACGTCAATCACATCTATTTTCTCGATTATTTCTCTCTCTGTGGGGATCTGAATTAATGATGCTTTTAATGCGCTATCTATATTTTCACCCAGAAGAATTTCATTAATCGCTTCTTCATAAGCGCTACCTATTTCAGGACTATTTTTGCTGCCCTTGTTTCTTAACATCTCCTCTATCAAGGAAAATGCATAGACTTGTGTTGCATCCCAACGTACATATGGATCATGTTCATAACGCATTAGCACCAGAAGCTCCTCCTTGGGTGGTATTCTCAAGAGCTTGATTGGGCTGGAAAAGTTACGAAGAATTGCGGGGATCGCAGGTCGTTTTATATTTTCAAAGGTAAAAGAGGCTTGTTCTTTATTAACCCAGAGCTTCTTCGAGTAAGTTACCTCATTTATATCTCCTTTAATTTTTAAAGGGTACGGCTTGCCCTGCTGATCTAATAATCCAATATCTATAATAAGAGGCAATGGTTTTTTAGAGGCCTGATCTGCTGTCGGCGGATTAATTTGGGTAAAAGTTACATGCAGAAGATTATTTTTGGCTATATGCTTTATCACAACATTTAGTTCAGGTGTTCCCGACTGTGTGTACCAATGCTCAAACAAGGATAGATCTTCGCCCGAGGCATCTTGCATCGCTAGAAGAAAATCATCACATGTTGCCGCCTTTCCATCATGCCTGGATATATATAGCTTCATTCCTTTCTGAAAATTTTTCTCACCAACAGTTGCATGTATTAACCTTATAACCTCTGCTCCCTTTTCATAAACTGTGGGTGTATAAAAATTATTAATTTCAACATACGAGCTAGGCTTTATCGGATGAGAGGTTGGACTTGCATCCTCTGAAAATTGAATTGTTTTTAGTAATTGAACATCATGGATTCTCTTGACGCCACGAGAATACATATCAGAGGTATACTCTTGATCTCTAAAGACAGTTAAACCCTCTTTAAGGCTCAATTGAAACCAATCCCTACATGTGACTCTGTTCCCTGTCCAATTGTGGAAATACTCGTGGGCGATTATTTCCTCAATTCTTTGAAAATCTTTATCAGTAGCTGTTAATTTATCGGCCAGGATATAGCGACTATTAAAGATATTTAGTCCTTTATTTTCCATGGCTCCCATATTGAAATGGTCAACAGCCACAATCATAAATAAATCGAGGTCATATTCTAGATCGAACCTATCCTCATCCCATTTCATCGCTTTTTTCAAGCATTCCATTGCGAAGTGGCATTTGTGTTTATTTCCAGGCTCGACAAAAATTTGCAATTTCACAAAACGACCCGACTTCGTTAAAAAATCATCTTCAAGACAATCCAGCTTTCCGCCAACGAGCGCAAAAAGATAAGAGGGTTTTGGAAACGGGTCATGCCAAGTCATAAAATGACGTTCATCGTCTAGATCCCCAGCATCTTGTAAGTTTCCGTTAGATAGAAGAATTGGATAATCTCTTTTATTAGCAATAAGGGTCGTGGTGTAGATGGTAAGAATATCGGGTCGATCCGGGAAAAAGGTTATGCGCCGAAACCCCTCGGGTTCACACTGCGTACAAAATATCCCTTCCGAAAGATACAGCCCCTCTAACGCCTTGTTATTCGACGGGTTTATTTCACTGGTAACTTTGAGCTCAAAACGTTCAGTTGGAACATCAAGTGTTAAAATTCCATCAATAAGTTCGAAATCATTTTCGTAAAGAGCCACACCATCAAGCTCTAAACCGATCAAGTTCTGGCTTTCGCCGTTCAGTTTAAGTGGACAATTTTCATCGTCCAAGGAATTATTACCGTGGCCAACAATTTTCGTTGTAACAACTGTTTTTGTAGCTGATAACTCAAATTCTAAGTCTATTGTTTCTATTGTATACGGTGGGGGCTTGTAATCAGATAATTTTATCACTTCTTTTTGCAAAATTTATTTTTCCTCTTATGACGCCATCCAACCACCGTCGACCATCAGGTTTTCTCCTGTTATAAACGAGGCATCATCACTTGCCAGAAATACAACAGCGGAGGCAACATCTTCTGGTTTTCCCAGTCTGGGCCATGGCGTCCGTGCGCGACTATATGAAATTGCTTCAGGGGTGATTGGTGCCCCTTTTCTTCCAGTAATTATTTTACCTGGCGCCACTGCATTGCATACTATTCCATCACTGGCATAATCACCCGCTATTTGTTTTGTCATATAAACGGCGCATGCCTTACTTACGCCATAAGCAAAGTCAAATGGAGCCCTCAACATACCGTGTTGCGACGAGATATTTATAATACGCCCTCTAACCTCAGAGTTATCTCTTCCTGTTTGTTTTAGCATCTGCTGAACTGCTCTTTTGCAACCAAAGAACATTCCCTTTGCTCCAACGGCCATAACGGCGTCCCATTCCTCTTCTGTTGTTTCTAATAGAGCTGAACGACCGTGGGCTGCGGCATTATTTACCATTACGTCTAAAGTACCCTTAGCGTCAACGGTGGACTGGACCAATGCATCTACATCTGCCCACTTACTCACATCGCAAAATTTAAAAGAAGCGTCGCCCCCTGCCCTCTTAATTAGGTTGATCGTCGCTTCACCACCTTCTACAGGATTTTCACAGATATCCGCTATGATGACACTCGCACCTTCGGATGCCGCCTTAATAGCTATTGCTTTACCTATCCCAGATGCCCCACCAGTAACTATTATAACTCTTTGTTGCAGACGCATTTTTAGGATATATCTAACGCAGAGTTTAATTATTACGCTGCTTGCTCATCTTTATTGACCGTAGTGTAAGCCATTTTACAATGTGCAGTACAATAGGGTTTCCCCTCTTCAATTGGTTCTCCGCAAAACTTGAAATCAGGAGATCGAGGATCTCCTATTGGCCAAGAGCATTTATTGCGATCCCAATTGGCGAAAGTAAGGGGAGACAACTTTCTGCGCTTCGGCTCAAACGGCTTATCAGATCGAACTATAGGAGACTGACGCTTTGGAAGACCCATTCTATGAACTTTGCCAACTACCGCATTTCTAGTCACACCTAGCCTTATTCCTATCTGGGTAATAGAAAGCCCCTGCTCCCAAAACTTCGTTAGTTTTTCAAGGCGCTCATCATTCCACACGCTGGCAGCTCGGTCTGGCATTATTTATCCCCACAATTACGATCATTTAATTGTTTATTATACTATATTATGTGTTCAAATCGACCAACACTACTGAATATTGTACTAATATGCAACTGCACAAATGATTAAAATTTGATTTTTTGAAATAAAAAATACCGGAGGGCATCAATTTTTAAAAACGTCACCGTCTTAATTGCGGAATAATGATGATAGTCAAAAGGAGGGTAGCAAGTCCAGCAGATGAAATAATTGTTAAAGCGATCTGAGCTCCAAATAGGTCTGCTAATAAACCTAAGTTTAATAATCCTATCGGCGCGCACCCGATGCATACGGACAATACTCCCATCAGCCGACTTCTAGCATTTTTAGGAGCTAAAGTGAGGACGAGTGTGCTTTGCATCGCGCCAAATCCCGCCATGCCTAACCCCGCCACCCACAGAATTGAAATACCTAAAAAATACTTATCGACAAGGGATAGACAAAATATACCGAAAATAAACGTTAAAGCCCCAATCGTATAAACTTTATTAAACCAACTTGGTCTTATCAAAAAAGCAACAACAAGAGCTCCGACGAAAGCTCCCGCACCTTCCGCGGCAGAGAGTATGCCTATTAAAGCAGGCTCGACTTTATAGACATCGCGCCCTAAAACCGGAACCATAGACGCGTACGGGAAACCACAAATATTTAAAATTATGGTGACTAAATATACGCCTATTAATTGGGGAGACTTTTTGACTATACTCAAACCTTCTTTAAGCAACAAGAAATATGACTCGGCTTTCTGGTTCAGCGGTTGAAATTCAAACACGAGAGAACAGGCGATAGAGATACATATGAAATGCGATACTGCCGAAATAATGAATGCACCTTCTAAACCCAAAAAGCCGTAGGTCACGCCACCTAAAAATGGTCCGAGCATTCGGGTTACGTTTGTGGTGGCAGAATCCAATGAGATACCAGCGCCCATTCTTTCAGGTCCTGAAAATTCACCAACTAATGTTCTACGAACCGGATAATCAAGCGTCCAACAAGTCCCATTGATAAATACAAGGATCGCTATGTGCCATATTTCCAAGAGAGAGAAGTAAGCAGACACAGCGAGACAAGACACTGAGACTGTCATAACTGTGGAACCAATCACTAAAAGGTACTTCCTATTGAACCGTTCGGCGAAAGGCCCAACGAAACTGCCAAAAAGCGCCAATGGAAGCTGGCGAGCTATAGTCATTAGTGCCACCAATAAAGCGGACGTGGTTACTTCATAGACAAAAATACCAATTGCTAGTGTCTCTAACCACCGCATTGTATTTCCAATAAACCCTAATCCCCATACTCGAAGAAAGCTGGGGTTTTTGAACAAATGCAAGGGGTTATTTCTCATAAAAATTAATTCTTTTAGCCTAATATTTTGGCTGGCAGCCATAGCGCCAGACTAGGAAAGATCATTACGAGTACCAAGACTATCAAATCCAAAATGATAAAAGGTACAACCCCTTTGTACATATGCATTAGACTAATTTGAGGTGGCGCTATTGCACGAAAGTAAAAAATTGCCCCTGCCATTGGCGGCGTCAAGTAGCTAGTTTGTTTAACAACTAAAAATAAAACGGCGAACCAGATTGGGTCGAAACCAAAATTCTGAATGATAGGAAACCCTATTGGCACGATTATTAAGATTATCGAAAGACCATCTAGAACGAAACCTGCAAAAAAAACCAGCGTTAAAATAAGAATCAAGGTTCCCCACTTACCTAAATCCCAAAACTCCAAGATCCCACGAACGGCGTCAAAACCGCCAGATGATAAAAAAACGCTCGCAAACATAGTACCACCGACAACAATCGTCAGTATCATTGCAGTAACAGAAAGTGTCTTGATCATTGCATCAAACATAACCGACAGCGTGAATGTTTTGTAACATACTGTCATCGCTATAGTACCTATAGCCCCAACAGCCGCCGCCTCTGTAGGAACGGCAACACCAATCATAATGCTACCTAATACCACAATTATAAGTATTAAAGGCGGCAAAAGCGCTTTGGCCGTCACTCTAAGTTTGTCATGAAAACTTAGAGTGTTATCGGGATGGGGTATTTTTGGACCAGCCTCAGGATTGAGTGTGCAGATTATTATAATATAAAGTATATAGAGGCCGGCCATCAAAAGCCCTGGAATAAACATTCCTATGAACATATCACCAAGCGACATTTCCGATACCGCTGCCAAAATTATTACAACAACCGAGGGAGGAATGATCGCTCCTAAGGATCCACCCGCCGTAATCGTCCCAGAAATCAGTGCTTTATCATAGCCATGCCGAAGCATGACAGGGGTTGCTAAAAGCCCGACTACAGTCTCCGTTGCCCCGATAACACCGCTACAAGCAGCGAAGATGACACACATTAATATGGTGCCTACCGCCAAGCCACCCGGCAAACGATGTGTCCAAAGATGTATCGCTTCAAAAAGTTTTTCCGCCGTTCCAGATTTTTCTAACATCGCTCCCATGAACACAAAAAGGGGAACGGCTGCTAGAATCGACGCGCCTGTGATGTCATCAATTTTATGTAGAAAAACAAAGAAAAGGTTTTCTCCAAAGCGAAATATGCCAAACAAAAATGCTGTTGACATAAGTGCAAATGCTATAGGGACACCCAAGAAGATTAGTGTAAGCAAAACCGGAAACATCCACGTAACTATGTCAGTCATCTAACCTCGTTTTTTCCCAAAGATAAGAGATAGAATACGACTTCCTGTTTTAATAACCTCCGCGATCAACTGAATAGCAAATACGCTAAAACCAATAGCTATTGCTGTCTTTACTGGCCAAATAACAGGATTCCATCCAGATTCACCAGATACTTCATTTATTAACCAGGTATTCCAAGCGTATGCTACCAGCTCTACTGACGTCCATATCATTAGCGGTGTCATACAAAAAAATAGAACGATGAAATCAATAATTTCTTTGCAAAGCTCGGGCATACGAGAATAGAGGAAATCAATTCGAATATGCTCCGAATTTCTGGTTACTAGCGCAATACCAAGGGCAAAATGCGCTCCAGTAATCATATAACTCAGCTCGTATGCCCAAAATGTCGGCAAATTAAGTAAAAAGCGCGCTAAAGCCTCATAAGTCATAATGAGACCAAGCGGCAGGACTAACGTCGCTGCACTTGCACCAACAACTAAAGAGAGTTTATCTATTAAAAATACAATTCTAAGCATTAAGAAAATTTAGCACATCAGATATGTATAACACGATATTTTATCTTGTTGATTAGTGAAAATGGTGAAAGCGTAAAAACCAAATTAAATTTGTAAGGGTTCTATTTAATGGCAAAAAAACCAAAAATTGCATTTTTAGGAACTGGTGGAACTATTTCCTACACTGGCCGCAACAGTTTAGATGTCTGGGAATATATGGACTTTGGTACGCGGCTGAGTGTCAGTGAAATCCTTTCTCGTTTTCCAGAGGTAGAAGACAGTGCTGACATAATACCAATAGACGTCCGCCAAATTTCAAGCTCTGGCATAACACCCGCTGACTGGTTGGCACTAGCCTCTAAAATAAACGAAATTTCTTCGTCCAATACAGAATTAGATGGTTTCGTGGTAACTCACGGTACAGCAACTTTAGAAGAAACAGCCTATTTTTTAAACCTTACGGTAAAAACTGATAAACCCGTCGTTATTATTGGCGCGCAAAGACCGTCATCGGGCTTTGCCACCGACGCAGGTTCTAATTTATTATCAGCAGTTAGAGTGGCTAGTTCTAAAGAGGCACACGGTTGCGGTGTCTTAGTTGTACTCAACGAAGAAGTACAAGCGGCGAGAGAAGTTACAAAGACCTCGACGCTTCGCCTGGAAACCTTTCAAACACCCGACATAGGCATGCTCGGTTATGCAGATCCCGATGGCAAGGTCGCCCTTTATAGAAAGCCCACCCGCCTCCATACAAGTCATACCATATTTAATACAGAAAACATAAAAGAACTCCCAGTGGTTGACATAGTGCTAAGTTATGCTGGTGCAAATGGCACAGCAATTGATGCCTTCATTGAATCAGGAACGGAGGCACTTATAATAGCCAGCTTGGCTCCAGGACTGCCTACCCCTGATCAAGTTTTGGAAATTACTTCTGCATTAAAAAAGAATATCAAAATTATCTACAGCACAAGGGCCGGTAGCGGACGAGTTTTAAGACGAGAATCAATGGTGCGTGAAGGGATAATTTCGGCTGATAATCTGAACCCGCAAAAAGCTCGTGTACTGGCAATGCTTGCATTGACTATTTCAAAAGATCCAGAAAAAATTCAGCACATTTTTGACACCCATTAATATTAAAACCTAAATTAGGAGCTCATAAAATGACAAAACAATTGGGAGCGTCAGTTTTAGCAGATATGCTGGAGACCTATGGTGTAACGCATGTTTTTTTCCTCCCAGCTGTCTTGAGAAGGATGTTGCGGGAGATTGAACGACGGACTTCAATAAAGAGAATTCATACGCGCTCTGAGGCCGGTGCAGCATATATGGCTGATGGCTATGCAAGAGTGACTGGAAAACCTGGAATCTGCATGGCTCAGATCGTAGGTGCATTAAATTTGTGCGCAGGTCTCCGTGATGCTCATCTAGCAAAATCACCCATAATCGCATTGACAGGCGGCAGGGAAGCCAATCATAGAGACCGTTGGGCTTATCAAGAAGTAGATGATCTACCTGCTTTCGCACCATATACCAAATTGAATGCCGCAATTGACGATCCTGAACGCTTACCTGACATGCTT
This sequence comes from uncultured Alphaproteobacteria bacterium, assembly GCA_902589475.1. Lineage (GTDB taxonomy): Bacteria > Pseudomonadota > Alphaproteobacteria > Thalassobaculales > Thalassobaculaceae. Next base: position 49,855 of record CACITD010000004.1, read on the forward strand.
AGACAAGCTTTCCGTGCGGCAACGACAGGTTGTCCCGGCCCCGTTCACCTTCAACTTGCCGGAAACAGTGGTCAAGTTATAGACAATTCAGAAATTAACTTTGATGGCGTTGTTGAGCCGCAATTTGGCCAAGTCCCACCGGACCGACCGCAACCTGACCCCGATCAAATTCGAAAAGCGGTAGATAGAATAGCGTTAGCAGAGCGTCCTGTGATAGTCGCGGGAGCAGGCACTAAAATGTCTGGTGCATATGATGCATTAAATAAATTAGCTGATTCAATGAAAATTCCCGTTGCTACGTCTTTGGCAGCTAAGGATGCTATACTTGAGGATAGTGTATTATCAGTAGGCGTGGTTGGCACATATTCTAGAAGAAGTGCAAATCAAGTTGTTGCAGGCGCTGATCTTGTAATTTTTGTTGGTACGAGGGCTGGCGGTATGACTACGCATTTTTGGACAATGCCTCCAAAAGGAACTGCTACCATACAAATTGATATCGACCCATCTGTAAACGGTCGCAACTATCCAAATGACGTTTCTATTGTTGGTGATGCTAGGGTTTGTCTAGAAAAAATGTCCGAAATTAATGTCCCGGTACCCCGTAGCCGAGCACGATGGCTAGAAGAAGTGAGGAATATTTGCAGTAGCTACAAAGAAGATTACTCAGATGTTTATCATTCCAGAGCAGTACCAATTCGACCAGAACGAATTGTTCACGAGTTATCTGAAGCAATGCCTGAAAATGCAATTGTGGTTGTCGATACCGGACACTCGGGGATGTGGATGGGAGGAATGTTCGAGGTGCGAAAGAAAAGTCAAACTTACATTCGAAGTTCCGGTCATCTTGGATGGGCTTTCCCGGCTGCTATTGGGGCAAAATGCGGGGCGCCGGAAAGACCTGTGGTATGCTTTACGGGAGATCTAGGGTTCTGGTATCACATGGCAGAACTTGAAACTGCCGTCAGGTGCAAAATAAAAACAATAACGGTCATCAATAATAATAATTCTGGAAACCAGGCCCTGCGCACTACAAAAAAATTATATGATGACGAATTAACCGCTAGAGTAGACGAAATGTTTCCACGTAGTAAGGACAATTTTGCAAAAATTGCTGAAGACATGGGCGCGATTGGTTTAAGAGTCGAAGACCCGGACGAAATTAAAGCTGCTTTCAAGCGCGCTTTGCAAGAGAAACAACCTGTCGTTATCGATATTGTTTCTGATATCGAGGTTGTTGCTCCGTTAGCTTGGGAGAAACCCGAATGAGCTTAGAAATTCTATCCTTAACCAATTTACCAGAAGACCTTCAGCATCAAATTAAAAACCTTGATAAAGACATAAGACTAACAATGGCTTCTGGTTGGTTCGATGGGGAAATACGGGATACATGGCCTACTTTCACAGTTGACCGTTATTTATCAGCAATGTCTCATGGGCAGGCAACAAAAAAAGAGCGGGACAAACTATTAAATGACGCAGAGGTTATTCTGGTAGGATTTCCATTCCCGCTCGACCTTAGAGCGCGTTCACCGAAACTTAGGTGGGTTCACCAACGGCCAGCAGGGGCTTCCAATATGCTTAGGGGTGACCTATGGGAATCAGATATCGTTGTTACTTCTTCCAGGGGTTATGCCCATAACCTTCCCATTGCTGAGTACACTATAGCGACAATGCTGCACTTCGCAAAGGATCTCCACCTTCCTGAGCAAGAACGCAAAGCTAAACAACTTAATGCTAGAGGCTATAATGTTACGCAATTAAGTGGGAAAACACTCTGCGTGCTCGGCGCTGGAGGGATCGGCACTGAGGTGGGCCGCTTGGCAAGTGCTCTAGGGATGCGCGTTTTAGGAATAAGGCGCAATGCGTCAGAACATATAGACGGGTTTGAGAGTGTGGTAAGCCGAGATCAATTTAAGTCTATATTATCTGAAAGCGATTATCTTGCTATTTGCTGCCAATGGACAGAAGAGACGGAAAAGCTGATTAACGATGATGCCCTTGAAGTTATCAAAGACAATTCCGTAATAGTAAATATCGCCCGCGGTGAAATAATTGACGAAGATGCTCTAGTGCGAGCCTTAGCCAAAAACAAAATCAAAGGTGCCGCTTTGGATGTCTACGTCGGAGAATTTGAGAGACCCCCAGACAGTCGCTTATGGGATGATACTAGAGTGCTAATCACTCCTCATATTTCCGCCGCCTCTGATATTAATACTCATCGAGGGAATGAATTATTTCTAAAAAATTTAAAGCGCTACATGGCGAATGAGACTCTTGAGAATATTATAGACTGGAATAGGGGTTATTAATTTGAATCATTAATAACGTTGCTTTTAGGATTATTACATTGACCATTTCCCGATTCAGAACTGGCATAGATTTGGGTGGCACAAAGATCGAGGCAATAGTTTTAGATGGAAATGGCGCAGAAGTTTTTCGACATCGCATCATTGCTCCTCAAGGCAATTACAACGATACAATAGAGGCCATAGCCTACCTAGTTAATAGAGCTGATAACGAAGTTAATGCTCTAACAAAACTTGGTATAGGGATACCGGGATCTTTATCTCCCAAGACAAACCTTGTGCGAAACGCGAACTCAACCTGGTTGATAGGAAAGCCACTAAAACAAGATCTCGAAAAAATTTTAAAAAGAGATGTATTAATAGAAAACGATGCCAACTGTTTTGCCATATCAGAAGCTTTTGATGGCGCTGGCAATAACGCACATACCGTCTTTGGTGTAATCCTAGGCACTGGAGTTGGCGCGGGAATTGTGATTGGGAAAAAAATCCATAAAGGGAAAAATAAAATTGCAGGAGAATGGGGACACAATCCCCTCCCGTGGGCTCACGAAGGTGAACTTCCAGGCAAGAATTGTTACTGTGGAAGGACTGGCTGTCTTGAAACCTTTATTTCAGGACCTGCAATAGAAAGAGAGTTTAAAAATCTGAACGGAAGACACATGGACATGAAAAATATTGTTAAAGAATCTGGTGCAGGTAATTTAAAAGCAGAGCAAGTAATAAAGAACCTTGAAGATCGACTGGCGAGAGCGCTCGCACATATCATAAATATACTCGATCCCGACTCAATTGTATTGGGAGGGGGACTATCTAACATTGATAGGCTTTATTCAAACGTTCCCAAAATCTGGGCTGAGTATATTTTCTCTGATGATGTTTCAACAGTACTTAGCAAAGCGAGGTTCGGGGACTCAAGTGGCGTAAGAGGAGCGGCTTGGTTATGAGAAAAAGCCAAAAAATAGTCAGCTATAGGAAGCTTCACTTTGTCACTATCTAGCGCACTGGTAACCGTAGTATGTCGTGACTGTTATTCATCAATGAACCATGAGGCAGCATCCCGCTGCTATTTCTGCCAATCACCACGCTTGATAAAGCATCCTGAATTAGGAAAACTGGCAATTGCGCACGTCGACTGTGACGCATTCTATGCAAGTGTAGAAAAAAGAGATAAGCCTGAATTAAGACATACTCCCGTTTTAATTGGTGGAAACCGTAGAGGCGTCGTTGCGGCAGCATGTTATATTGCAAGAACCTACGGAATTAAGTCGGCGATGCCTATGTATAAGGCGTTGCAAAAGTGTCCCAATGCGGTTGTGATTCCGCCAAACATGAAAAAATACGCTGCGGTTAGCAAGGCAGTTAAAGCTCTAATGCTGCAAACAACCCCTTTAGTACAATCAATTTCAATTGACGAAGCATATTTAGACTTAAGCGGCACCAACCGCTTGCACCAGGGTGTCCCTGCTTTCACTATGGCCCGTCTTGCCAATGATGTCCAAAAGAAGCTCGGCATAACAGTATCTATTGGGCTTAGCTATAACAAATTTCTAGCAAAATTAGCCTCTGACATGGATAAGCCAAACGGGTTTAGTGTAATAGGCGAACAGAATATTAAAACATTTCTTGGAAACTACCCCATCCAAGCCATCTCTGGGGTAGGAAGACGTCTAGAGACACGACTTAAAAATGATGGCATTTATAGTATTTTTGACCTTCAACGCTGCTCCATTCAAGAACTTCAAAAGCGCTATGGTAGCATTGGCGCGCGCCTTTTTAACTTTTCCAACGGAATAGATACCAGAGTGATAACGCCTAACACAGCAGCCAAGAGCGTTTCAAAAGAAGTCACCTTCAACTATGATAAAAGTGGCCTCGAACAACTGAAACCAGTGCTGTGGCGACTTTGTGATCAACTATCTTCATCGTTGAAATCAAAAAATAAATTCGGCAAAACGATTACACTAAAGCTTAAAACTAGTAAGTTCCGAACTATCACGCGGAGCAAAACCATTAAAACCGCAACCCAGCTAGCTGAGGTAATATATAGCGTCGCATTTGAACTTTTAATTCCGAACTCTAACGGCACATACCGGCTAATGGGTGTTGGTTTATCAACCCTTTTCGATAATATTGATAATGTTGAGACTGACTTCTTAGATGATCATGATACCAAACAGGAAAAATTAGAGAAAACTATCGATCAAATTAGAGAAAAGGTTGGAGCAAATGCCATCGGTAAAGGACGAGGTTTTACTCTTGAACGACTCGTTAAAAAAAAGTAAACCTCAATTGCAGGTAGCCCGTTGAAGATAGTCTATTTCCATTAGCTCCACTTCAATAATTAAATCTCCATAATCAAGAATTAATCCACTAACGACACCATTGTCATGCAGCTTTATGCTTATTTCATACTCAGGTTCAAGTTGTTGTTTTTCAGCTGAGAAAAAAGCCATTCGAATTGGCCAATAAGTAGTTTCATTTAGCTGAGGTAGACCTCCTCGATATGTTTTTTGAACTCCAATAATACTGTTTACTAGAGCTGCTGGTTCAACTTCGGTACCGTCGAAGAGAAAGTTTCTAACAATCTTTTTCTTGCTATTTGCCGCTTTAATTAATGCCACGGTATGCCCCGCAGGAAAAAGCGTCCCCTTGTTTAAGGTAATCTGCTTTGGTTCCGGTTGTGTAAACTTTACGTTACCACCAGCTTTATTTTTTGGAATAATACCTTTGCCTTCAATAACTTTTTCCACTTCGTCACTTTCGTTACGTTTTACAAAGAACTTGTATTGTTGTCCTGTCTTTTCTTCCCAAGAACTGAGAAAGGTATTAATCTGTGTTTCTGAGCCGTCATCTCTTTGATACAACATCACATAACGCTGTTCCACAGTCCAACTCGCACATAATTCTCTCATTTCAAAACTCAATCTTCCTTCGACATTTACTAGTGCAGTGGTAGAAGCAGTGTGCTTTGTTGCCATTTTGTAAAAAGCGCGATGGGGTAAAAGCTGGTCAAAAGGATTTTGACTAATAGCTTCGGAGTTAGCAAAAATAGTCGTTGCGGTTAAAACCGTCGCGAAAAAACTATATAAAAAGCACCGCATCATTTCATATCTCTTTTAATTGATACTTCAAAATTAATACATAGCGTTTTGGTATGATTTGAAAATGCCCACAACAAACATGTTTAAGCTGTATGGTGCAATACCTGAACTCTTTGCCATAGAACTTGCGCCACTTAAATATGGTTAAGAGGCAGCCTCTGCGCTGCTGATACGCATGTGCATTAGCAGATAAGCTATCAAATACCAAACCTTTTTAAAAATAACGAACCGCATCAAATTATATGGCACAACTATTGCTTATCATCAGAAAAACCAATTCGTGAGCAATTCAAAAATGAACGCAATTAAATCCCTGGATAGGGTTAATCAAAGAGGAGATCGGGAAATATCGATCGACGAGATAAAACTCGACAACATTATTTCGCATCTCTCTGGTTTAATAGAGCGAGATAATCTACTACCTACCGAACTTAACGACGGAACTGAAGTGGAGAAAGCTCTCAGTTTGGCTATGCTTGCAATGACTGAGGCAGAAAAAAGAATCGAAAGGCAGCAAAAGAGAATAAAGCAACTAGAAAAACTTTCAATAACTGATGAACTCACGAAATTATTAAACAGGCGCGGTTTTCTAGCACAATTAAAACGTACTTTATCCTCATCAAAACGTACCGGAGTCGGTGGGGCCCTGGTGATATTAGATCTTGATCGATTTAAAAATATTAATGACCGCTACGGCCACATTGCCGGCGATAGGCTACTTCAGAAAATTGCTAGTTCCCTAAAACTCAAAGTTCGGGATAGCGACACGATTGGACGTTTAGGTGGCGACGAATTCGCCATTATTTTAGCCGGCCTTCCATCTTCTTTGGTTTCAAATAGGATTGATGAAATACAGGCCGCTATAAACCACCTCCATTTTGAATGGGAAAATCATAAAATAACTGTTTGCGCCAGCATTGGTCGTTATGACTACTCTGGAATTGAAACTTATACAGAGTTAATCAATCTGGCTGACTTAAGCATGTATGAAAAAAAACAAAAGAAAAACAATGACCAACAACTCGTCCCACAGATCCGCCAGACACGAATTCCAACATTATGATTTAATTTCACACTACATGTTCCCCCAGCATCTCTTTAGGTGTATACGGATGACATGACCTTAATAACCGATAATGGATCGCTAACATCAGCGTGCGAAAGACTTTCAAAGGAAGTGTATCTGAGTGTCGATACCGAGTTTATGCGCGAGAAAACGTACTATCCTAAAGTATGCCTAATTCAAATTTCCGGTGAGACGGAGGCTATAGTAGTAGATGCTCTATCACCCGGTATAAATTTAGCACCTGTTCTTCAACTTCTAAACGACCCAGCGATTGTGAAGGTATTTCACGCTTGCAGGCAAGACATGGAAATATTTTTTCACTTGACCAAGAACACACCTAAGCCTGTATTTGACACCCAAATCGCCGCGATGGTATGCGGTTATGGTGACGCCATAAGCTATGATAAATTGGTCAAACAATTACTAGGTATTGAGATAGACAAATCATCTAGGTTTACCGATTGGTCCCAGCGACCATTATCCAACACTCAATTAAAATATGCTTTATCTGATGTAACGCATCTCCGCAAGGTATATGAAAAATTAAAAAAGCAATTACGAAAGAATGGGCGCGAAACCTGGTTAGTTGAGGAATTAGATTCTGTTACCAGTACAACAACCTATATGATTGATCCAGAAAAGGTTTGGCTTCGTTTAAAAGTCCGGAGCGGCCGGCCACAATTTCTAATCTTGGTACAGGCTATAGCAGCATTCCGAGAACGCGAAGCACAACGTAGAGATATACCCAGAAATCGTGTGCTACGCGATGATGTATTATTAGATATTGCCGCAAGGGCCCCTGCAACACCCGAAGAATTAGCAAAAGTAAGAAGTATTTCTGCCAACTTTGCAACAAGTAACTCCGGCACCCAAATATTGCAGATAATTTCCCTAGCAAAGCAGATACCGATAGATCAAGCACCTAAAATTGAAAAAAAGGAGCGTAAAAATCATCAAGGGACAGCTGTCGTTGAGCTCCTGAAGGTGTTATTGAAAATGAAAGCTGAGGAACATAACGTTGCCCAAAAATTGATTGCTGCAACAGCAGACCTTGAAGCAGTCGCCGCCGATGATATGGCTGACGTTGCTTTTTTGAAAGGCTGGCGACGAGAGATCTTTGGAAACGACGCTTTGCTTTTGAAGTCTGGAAAACTTAGCCTTTCCATTAATAACAACAGCGTTAAAATTACCCACAATTCATAATATATTAATTCAAAATCCAAACAACCAAGAGGGCTTACGATTAAAATATTTTTGACCACCCTCAAAATTTTTCCCGTCTAAATCAAGACTTCAGTTCTCACTCAGCGATGACTCCCTTATGCATTTACGAACGATAGCAGTTCAATTGAAGTTTACTAAATTACAACAAAACCTTAACACTGTTCTGCAATTGTCATCAGCCCACACTGTTTCAATTTAATGCAGTTATTAAGACCTTTCCAAAATCATAAAGAACTCCTAAAGGCACCACCATCCATAAGAATATTTTGACCGTTGATGAAGCCTGCGTGGGCACTACATAAAAAAGCGCAGGTCTTGCCAAACTCTTCAGATTTTCCAAAGCGACCTGCGGGATTTTCTGCTGCGGCTGTCTTGTACATTTCCTCTTCACTCACGCCCGCAGCTTCAGCCCTAACTTTTAAATTGCCAAGAAGCCTGGCCGTTTCAAACGGTCCAGGTAGCAACCCGTTGATTGTAACACCATCTCTTACAGTATCTCTGGCTATTCCAGCGCAGAATCCCGTCAAACCCATTCTAGCTCCATTTGACAGCCCGAGTATTGAAATAGGTGACTTTACTGCTGCAGAGGTTATATTAATTATTCTACCAAACTTTCTTGAAATCATTTCATCAACAGTGGACTTGATCAACTCAATGGCTGTCAGCATGTTCGCATCTACGGCTTTTATCCAGTCTTCTCTAGTCCAGTCTCGAAATTGGCCGGGTGGTGGCCCACCTGCGTTATTAATAAGAATGTCTACAGGTCCTGAGGTTTTTAACGCAGCTTCTCTACCTTCACTAGTCGTAATATCGCAAGCAACGCTCTCAACGCTCACTTTATATTTTGAACGGATCTCATTTGCTGTATCAACAATGTCTTTTTCGGTTCTAGCACATATAGTTAAGTTAACGCCCGCCTCTGCCAATGCTTCCGCGCAGCCTCTGCCCAGACCTTTACTAGCTGCGCAAACAAGTGCGTTTTTACCTTGTATTCCTAAGTCCATTTTTGTTCCTTTTTAACAAGTTTCCTGCAATATCCTTCGTGCTAAAGAAAGACTTATCGTATTTTTTTCCGAAAGAGAAATTTTATCTAGTCTATCGACTAAACGCCCAACTTCTTTAAACGACCTCTCCATCCTTCTGCAAAGATAATTCACCACATCATTCGAAACGTTAATCTGGCGATCCTTAAACAGTTTTCCCATTACGCCTTTTATAATTTCGTCATCTGGTAACTTTAATTCCACGGTCGACATAGTCGAAACTCTCGAAGCTAAGTCGCGTAATTTAATGTCCATCTGTGAAACAGGTTTCTCGCTTATTATGATGAAACTCCCTTCAAGTTCTTGAATTAAATTATATAGATGTAATAAAGTTTCTTCCTTCCACGAGTTATCAAAATTATCTATTAATACATTTTTGTGATCTACCAATAAGTCCCTCACATCAAGTGCGTCCAATGACGTGTCGTCAATTGATAAGGCGTTTGATTTTGATTTCCATATGTTCGCCAGGTGTGATTTACCTGACGAAGGTGCTCCAAAAATATTTAAACCGGGAACATTTACCGGCCAGTTCGGCCAGCTATCTATCCAGGCTATAGCATCCTTATTTGAGTTCGACACTATAAAGTCATCTCTATTTAAAGACACTTCATCACCGAGATCAAAGGTTAATTGAACATTATTATCAGTCATTTTACAGCAGGCATCAGTAGTAACGCTTTGTGTTTTTATCTAATTAGTTCTCTTCGCTACTTCCATTATAGTACGAGCTATTTTTATAGCGATCTATGCAAAATCTAAAAAGCACACCAACTACCGCCGCCATTGGTAAAGCCAATAGAACTCCTAGGAACCCAAACAGCGCCCCACCAGCCAGCAATGAAAAAATAACCCAAACGGGGTGCAAACCAACCGCTTCTCCAATAAATTTTGGCGTAAGAATATAACCCTCCAAGATCTGGCCTAACATAAAAATTCCAACAATTATTATAATGTTTGTCCAGGCTTCAAACTGCAGATATGCTAATCCTATACTAAGCAATCCTCCAAATATTGCCCCAACAAATGGGACGAAGGAAATTAAACCGGCAAAGATGCCAATTACTACACCAAACTCTAGGCCAGTTATTGTCAGCGTAATCGCATAATAAGAAGCTAAAATTAAACACACTGTGCCCTGCCCTCTTACGAATGCCGCTAGTTTTTTATCTATCTCGTTTAGCTGCTCTCGCAAGGTATCCTTGTGCCTTATCGGAAACCAATCGTATGCCTTCTCAACTATGAGATCCCAATCACGCAACAAGTAAAATGCAACTAATGGCGTAATGAGAAGAAGGGATAAAAGGTCTGCAACAGCTGCACCTCCGTCTATTACACCACCAAGCATCTTTGTAGTCCATTTTACGAGGCCACTTGCTGGGACATCTAAAACTTTTGCGTCAACTCTATTATTTAGTATCCCTGCAACTGCATCTATTATCAGTTGTAGCTTGTCCTTAACTATGGGAAGAAATTGAGCAAAATTCTTCAGTTGGTTGGTAAGAACAGGGACCAATAGGAAAACAAGAAAAATTACAAGCGCAAGAAATACAAACAACGTAAATAGAGTTGCTAATGACCTATTCCATTTTCGCTCTTCTAATTTATCCACAACAGGATCCAGAAAGTAAGCTACTGCTATTCCGATAACAAAGGGAAGCAAAATAGTTCTTAAAAAATAGAAGCTCAAAGCCATAATTATAGCTACTAGCAACCAGAACAAAGTAGAATTCAACCTTATCATAGACAGTCAACTCGCTTTAATTTTTATTACTTTTAATTCCGTCACAAACCTTGGTCATCCTGTTTGAAAGCTCGCAAAGTATTAACAAATTGTCATTCTCAAAAAGTGCAAGCCTTTTATATTGAAGCGCATTATCGAGTTGTTTTAGGGTCCCCATTATCCAAAAATCAACTAATGCTCTCTCTTTTGTCAAACTAACTAACTCAGACATTTTCACCGTACCTATTTCCCGCAACTTAGACCTGATAGATAACCAATGTTCCAGACCCAATATTGGAATTTCTACAGAAATTCGTTGCTGCACACCAGAAACCACCTGATTTTGTTTTTTCCAAGCTTGGTTTAAACTTCTAATTGTCTTTTGCTTACCGGAATTCATTAGATCATTTAGGTCAGTGTCTGGTGACATCTTAATTGTATCAATAATTTTTTCTTCAAAGTCATCATGTCCAGGTGCACGACTTGTGAATTCTAAAATTGGCAAATTATCAACTAGATCAAATTTTCTTGATACCTTGGCTACGACGACCTTATGCACCCCATACTTTTTCATAATAGGATTAAAATAGGCCAATTTCTCGCTGATGGCTTGCGCAGCTGACAAATACTTTATGTCCTGAAAGTCACCTTCCGGGATAATAAACGGGATTAAACTATTATCATAAAAGCTCTGTCTCCATACATTCATCCACGGATTGGGTGTTTTCCACAATCGAGAGACGCCATTCGTTTCAAAAACTGGAATTAGCAGAATAGGTAGACTTGGTGTTTCTGAAAACGTGACACCATTTTTCAAAAGAATTTCTCGAACTAGATTTGGATTAAAGATGACAGTTAAAGTGGCTAAATATCGAACAGGTGAAACCCGTTCTCTAACAACCTCGTAACTCTGAACCAAGCTTTTTATTTCATCAAGAGACAGTTCTACGATTTGGGAGTTCTCATCTGGCAAGGTTAATCGTCTAACAAGTAATTCCCATGCCTTCTTCTGACCTATTTCCAACGCCTTTTCTCGAGCGGCAATGGCAGTGTGCGAAGTTTCATCAACTTCAATATTTTCAATTTTAAAAACTTGATTTGCTTCTACTTCTGAACTACGACCAAGGAAGCAACACGAGATTATTACAAAAAAATACAAATACTTAAATTTTAATAGATAAATCATGTATAAATAGGAATCATTTAAGAAGAAAAACCCACGTGTTTCATTTATATGCAATTTTGTTGAACATAACTTCTCTTGAAACCAAGAACCTCTATTTTAACAAATTTAATTAATTATTGATAGCCACGGAGGATACCATAAAAGAAAGACAACCATCACCGAAACTATCATACAAGGGTTCCGGCGTCGACATCGAGACCGGCAACCAACTTATTGAATTGATAAAACCCATAACCCGCTCCACCGCACGACCAGGAGCTGATGGTAAAATTGGAGGTTTTGGCGGCATTTTTGATCTAAAAGCCGCACATTATCGTGACCCAATACTAGTAGCCGCGAACGATGGAGTAGGAACCAAATTAAAGCTCGCAATTGAGACCAATAATCATAATCAAGTTGGTATTGATTTAGTCGCAATGTGTGTGAATGACCTAGTAGTTCAGGGTGCTGAGCCTTTATTTTTTTTAGATTACTATGCAACCGGGAAATTATCATTAGGTTCCGCAAAAGAAGTGATAAATGGCATAGCAGAAGGATGTCTAACGGCCGGCTGCGCCTTGATAGGAGGCGAAACGGCTGAAATGCCGGGGATGTATAATGGTAACGATTATGACCTAGCAGGGTTTGCTGTAGGGGCAGTTGAACGTCAGGATCTTTTAACAAATGCCAACGCTAAAGAAGGTGATATTATTTTAGGCCTTGCCTCAAACGGACTTCACTCAAATGGATTTTCACTAATACGAAAAGTTATTAAAGAATTAGACCTCAAATATGAAGAAAATTGTCCTTTTCTCGAAACGAAAAATCTCGGCGAAGCGCTGATGGAACCGACGAGAATTTATGTAAAATCGTGTCTCCAAGCCCTTAAACTAGGCGGAATAATGGGCCTCGCGCACATAACTGGCGGAGGATTATTGGAAAATCCGCCACGTGCGTTTAATGATCAGCTTTCAGCACACATTGATGCTTCTAGTTGGCCACTTCCTCCCGTTTACAAGTGGCTAATGACAACCAATTTAATAGCACCAGAGGAACTAGCGCATACTTTCAATTGCGGCATTGGAATGATTGTAATTACAGACCCGGGTTTTGCGCAAAATGTTGTCCAAGAACTAACCCATCTCGGTGAAACTGTTTATGAATTAGGGGTTTTAAAAAATCGTTCGAAGAACTTACCAAAAGTAACTATAGAGAATATTGCGAGCTGGAAAAATTGAGTAAGAAAATAAAGGTAGCAGTACTAATTTCCGGCAATGGCACAAATTTACAAGCACTAATTGACGCTTGTATAGAACCCAATTATCCCGCCGAAATTGTTTTAGTAATATCCAATAAGCCCAACGCAAAGGGAATATCAAGAGCACGAGAAGCTGGCATCAAAACGAGGATAGTAGACCATACAAATTATCGTAGTCGCGAAGAGTTTGATACTGAGTTATCTATGATCCTCTCCAATTCGAAATGTAAATTAATTTGCTTAGCCGGCTTTATGAGAATCCTCTCCGAAAATTTCGTAAACACATGGCCAAACACCATACTTAATATACATCCCAGTTTACTTCCAAGTTTTCCCGGGACAAAAACACACGAACGAGCTCTAGAGGCTGGGGTAAAAGTTTCTGGTTGCACACTGCACTTCGTTACGGCGAAATTAGATGCAGGACCAATTATCGGCCAAGCAGCAGTGCCAGTGCTAGACAATGACACGCCCAAAACGTTGGCTAATCGTGTGCTTATAGAAGAACACAAGCTTTATGCATTGGGACTAGAGTTGGTGGCAAATAAAATACTAAAGAACAAAAATGTAAACTTACATCGTGAGCAGGACACTGTATTCAAAAGTTTATTAAACTTTTAAAGTATTGTTTGATTCAGTTATTTGTTTTATTTATAGAGGCGTAAGGGGAGACACAAAAAATGGCATCCAATGAGACTGAAAACAATCCGGACTACAAGTTCCATGCAGATACCTACAAAGGCGTTTGCACTTTAATCCAAGTGTCTATTGTATTAATCGTTATAACTCTACTACTTCTTGCTTGGTTGGTTGTCTGACAAATTAAATGATTTAGCTAGAAAAGTCACAAGTAGAGTTAGTCTTGATAATAAAACTTCAGTTCGCAGCTTGTGGCTACTACTTCCGCTAATCACGTTCAGTAAGCTTATCTCTATTCAGCCGACGATATCGTCTTCAGAGAAAAACTGCGGGATTTCCTCTGCAGCGGTTGCTGCAGCATCAGAACCGTGAACTGAGTTCTCACCAACGCTTTTTGCGTAAAGTTTTCTAATTGTACCTTCCGCAGCCTCCGCAGGATTGGTAGCACCCATTACTTCGCGATATTTTGCTATCGCGTTCTCTCCTTCTAGGACCTGAACGACAACGGGTCCTGACATCATAAATTCCACCAACTCATCGTAAAAGGGTCGTTCTGAATGAACCGCGTAAAACTGCTGTGCTTGCGCTTTAGTCATTCTAATTCGCCGCTGCGCTATTATTCGTAAACCGCTTTCCTCGATGAGCGCGTTAATAGCTCCTGTTTTATTTGCAAGGGTTGCATCAGGCTTTATTATGGAAAACGTTCTTTCAATACCCATGTCTATCTTCTTTCCTTATATCACGAGGGATCTAAATCACAACTAAATCGCTGAATCCTGTCTTATAAACAGCTATCGTGGCATGAGCAAGTCGCCTCTGACACTTTTAGATAACCCTCAGCACTACAATTTGTTTAGGTGGAAAGCAAACTTTTAAAATATTCTAGGTGGAATATTGAGAGAAATTTTGTGTTCCCGCACGTGCGGTATGATCAGTCTTTATATTTACAACAGCTACACGACCTTCATTGACTTTGGCCTGCGCTCTTTCTAATGCCTCCCTAATCTCTTCTGGTTTCTCTATATACTCGGCGTAGCACCCAAGAGATTCTGCCATTTTGTGATATCTTGTATAACCGAGGTCACGTCCTGGCTTCGTACCATCAGGATCGGCGGTCCATCCTCCATTTAAGCTTATTACAACTAAAACATTTATTCCATGGCGTACTGCTGTATCAAGTTCCATAGCATTTAGCCCAAATGAACCGTCACCATGAACGACAATTACTTGTTTGTCTGGTTTAGCAATCTTCGCCCCCAAGCCGAATGGTAATCCTACACCCATTGTCCCAAAGGGACCTGAGTTTAGGCGGTGTCCTGGAGAAAATGTAGGCATAGATTGACGTCCGTAGTTCAATATCTCCTGCCCATCGACAACTAGAATGGCATCCCGGTCCATAAAATTCTTAACCTCTTCACAAAGCCGTAGTGGATGGATCGGCTCATTGTCTGAGATTGCGTTGCCCCCTGGCCTAGATCTCTTGGCTGCTTCTTCATCACCTAAACGATTTATCCACCGATCGTAGGAAATTTTTTCATCCTGCCCCGTAAGCTTCTGATTCATCTGATTTAGAACAGCTTTAGCATCACCAACTATTCCAATGTCAACAGACCTAGGACTGGTACTAACTTCTTCTTCGTCAATATCAATCCGAACTATTTTTGCATCTGCGTTAAACCGTGGTGGTGCTGCATGGCCAATAATATAGTTCATCCGCGTACCAATGATCATAATCAGGTCTGCTTCTCTAAACGCCGCTGACCGAACAGTCATAAAAGATAAAGGATGATCTTCCGGGATAACACCACGTCCTTGAGGCGTTGTGTAAAATGGGATTTGTGTTTTTTCAACAAACTCTTGTAATTCTGAAGAGGCATCCGACCAAAGGATACCTCCTCCAGTTATAATTACTGGTCTTTCCGCATTTCGCAGAACATTTATTGTCTCATCTATTATTTCTGATGAAGCATGTGGGCGCGCTCGAGGTAAAGCTCGCCCCGAGATAGACCAGTCGATTTCTTCTTCATCTATTTTTTCGTATAATAGATCACCGGGGCAATCTAGATAAACCGGACCTGGTTTACCAGCCATCGCTTTTTGAAATGCCACATTTACCATTTCGGGAATACGGCTAAGGGTATAAACCCTCTCAGCCCACTTTGTACAGGGCTTCATCATTCCGAGCTGATCGATTTCCTGGAATACTTGTTGGCCATATGTTTTAAATGGGCTAGAGCCGCCGATCGCCACTAATGGTACACAATCTACGAATGCGTTTGCTACCCCGGTTATTAAATTTGTTACTCCTGGGCCACTTGCGGCCATGCAAACACTTGGCTTATTAAGCAGCCTACTGTAGGCCTGCCCCATAAACGCCGCAGCTTGTTCGTGCCTGACGTCTACTGGCCTTATACCCTCTTTAATACAGGACTCCTCGGCCAACAGCATCGGCCCTCCCATTAAAAAGAATAAATCCTCTACACCCTCTTTTTTTAATGCCTTAGCCAGAATTTCGGATCCAGTTAGTTGTGCCAATGTCTTTACTCCAATAAACTTTTATGGTCACGCTCGATAAATGTTACGTTCATCATATATCGTCAATACCTAGTTATATATCAAACGGCGCCGCTATTTTTTAGTTTCTCCACTTCTTCTTGGCTCATATCCAACCACTCTGATAGAACCGAATCTACGTGCTCACCTAATAACGGGGCAGCAGGAACCGGAAGATGGGCGTTGCCAACCTTTACAGGCCAAGCAGGCATCTTATATTCACCCCGCTCTGGATGTTGCATATTTTGAAATATTCCACGCTGATTCAAATCATCATCATCATACAATTCAGATACATCCAACACTGCTCCACAAGGAACACCACATTCGCCAATCAGCTTCATGGCTTCACGCTTCGTATATTGTTTTGTGAACTCCGCCAAAATCGAATCGAGAGCCTCTTCATTATCTGCTCGTTCTTTAGGTCCCGAAAATCTTGGGTCGTCTATTAATTCGGGCCTACCTATTAGATTACATAGCCGCTCCCAATGGTGATTACCTGCCCGTGTGGTAAATATGAAAACATAGTCATTTTTGCCAAACGGCTTGCATGGAAAAATCCCTGTAGGAGCATTACCGGTCGTAAATAGTTTTGCCCCCGCTCTTGGCGCAGCCTTTCCATTTAAATCCCGATAAGCATATGCCAAACGGCTATACTGCGTCATAGCATCCTGCATCGCCAACTGGAGATGTTCTCCCTCCCCTGTCGCTTGCTGTCTATACAGGGCTCCAAGGATTGTAATTGCCATTAGCATTCCTGTACCAGTATCAGCTAGCGTAACGCCTGGCTTGCATGGTTTACCATCAGGCTCACCTGTTATGCTCAACACCCCTCCTGCAGATTGACCAATCATATCGAAGGATAGAAAATTCTCATAGGGGCTACCTTCCGCAAACCCTTTAACTGAAGCATAAATAATATTGGGGTTTTCTTTTTTTAGAGCCTCGTAATCCAATCCCATACGCTTCACAACGCCAGGCGCAAAGTTTTCGATAAATACATTAGCTTCTCTGACTAACTTTTTAATTAAGGTTACACCTTCATCCGTTTTTAAATTACACGTAAGACTCTTTTTACCAGAGTTAAACTGCATAAAATAAAAAGAGTCGATACCCGGTTTCTCAGAGATAGCATAACGCCCAGCATCCCCTCCTTTGGGATTTTCTATTTTGACAACCTCTGCACCAAGCCACGCTAACGTCTCAGTACATGACGGACCCGCCTCAAACTGGGTCATATCTAAAACCCTAACCCCATCTAACATGCCTACTTTTCCATTTACGCTCATAAAAGATCCTCCCAACAACTATCCTAATCTTTGCACGGTTTTTGATGTACGCAGCATCCTATATGTGAAATTCTTCCCATTGACTTGCTGACACTCATGATAGCTAAGTAACTTTTACCCTCAATCAATAGATTAAAACTAGAGTTAGGAATTTACAAAATGGGATATGAAACCATCGAGATAACTCCTATGACGCCTCGGATAGGTGCAGAAGTTAGCGGCATTGACCTTACCAAGTCTCTTGGCAATCAGCAGTTTCAGGAATTACATGACGCCTTGATGGAACATTCTGTTCTTTTTTTCCGCAATCAGAACGTCGATGTTGAACAGCATAAAAATTTTGGACGCCTTTTTGGAGAGCTACATATTCACCCGGGGTCACCTCCTCCCCCGGGCCACCCAGAGATATTAATCGTTCATGCCGACAAGGATTCTAAACATATAGCAGGAGAAAATTGGCATTCTGATGTAACATGTGATGCTGAGCCACCAATGGGTAGTATTTTACATTTATGGGAGGTTCCTAGATCTGGTGGTGATACATTATTTGCCAGCATGGAGGCTGCATACGATGATCTGAGTGAGCGAATGAAGATTTATTTGGACGGACTAAATGCAACGCACTCAGGTGAACAAATTTATCGCGGTCGATACAACAATCAGAAGCATGACGATACAAACGTGACTTATCCAAGAAACGTTCATCCGGTAGTTCGAACACACCCTGTGACTGGTCGCAAATCGATCTTTGTAAACAAGACGTTCACTACACACATTAATGAAATACCAAAAGCCGAAAGCGATAGTGTACTTGCATTCTTATATAGTCACTGCGCCAAACCAGATTATCAGGTTCGCTTCAAATGGCGACCGCACAGCATTGCTTTTTGGGATAACAGGTGTGTTCAGCATCTAGCCCTGTGGGATTATTATCCTCAAGTAAGGTCGGGTTATAGGGTAACCGTAAAAGGTGATAAGCCTTTCTAGAGACTTTACAGCTTTAATCGCCCATTTTCCACGTTGATGTGCCATGAGCTATTAATTTTTTATTTGCATCCCAAACATGCGATTCTAAGAAACTTATCGACCTGCCTTTTCTTATAAAACTTCCCTTGCAACTGGCGGGGCCCTTTGTGAGTGGACGAAGAAACTGGTTTTTCATCTCAAGCGTAAAACCTGGCTTGCCTATCTCATGGTTAATTAGATGCCCCATTGAAATATCCATAACCGTTGCAAGCATACCTCCATGAAAAGTGCCTTGAGGATTGAACAAAAAGTCTTCAACAGGAAACGTCACCACACAGCCATTTTCCTCGTAGGAAAATTCTAAGCCAAGCAACTTCGCTATAAAAAATCTCTCAAAGCTTTGGTGATAAGTCTTTAGAGCAGATTCAAATTGCTTTTGCGCTTTACCCTCGTCCATTGGATTCTTCTCCTACATCACCAAATAATAATCAGGATCATCCTATTAACAAATACCCAACTTGCAAGCCAAGAAGTTCTTTAAAAACACGGATCTTTTTTACAACGATATAAAACGATTGCAGATCACCTGCCTGATCATAACTCAAAATCACTGTTGAGGATCATTTCGAACTAGTAATCTTATAAACTGGCAGAGTTTAAATAATATTTTACAGGAGAATAATTGATGAAATTTGGGTACATAGGTCTTGGAAATATGGGAGGTGCTATAGCTAAGCGTATGCTTTTAACTCAAGAATTAATTGTTTTTGACTTATCGGAAAAAATTCGAAACGAATTCGCCGAACTAGGGGCTCAGACGGCATCAACCATTGCAGAAATTGGTGCAAAGGCTGACGTCATTTTTTTATGCCTGCCAACATCTAATGACGTGCGTGAAGTCATTTTTGCTTCAAATGGCCTTCTCGCAACTATGGAAACTGGCATCATTTGCGACATGACGACTGGTGATCCGGTCATAACCAGACAAATAGCAAATGAATTGCCCAGTGGTATCTCTTTGGTAGATGCGCCGGTCTCAGGCGGCCCCGCTGGTGCGACCGCAGGGACTTTAGCGATAATGGTGGGTGGGAGTGATAACGCCGTCGGGCAAACAATGCCTGCGCTTGAAGCTGTCAGTCCTAATATTTTCAGAACAGGCGATGTAGGCACCGGTCATGTAATGAAGTTGGCAAATAATATGCTTAACGCAACAAATCGTCTAGCTACCTTTGAAGCGCTTGCATTAGCAACAAAGAATGGGATCGACCCTGATCTCTGTGCAGAGATTTTAAATAAAAGCTCCGGGAAAAATTTTGCAACCGATGTAACACTTCCAAAATTTGTTTTACCGAATGACAACCCAATTCAGGGATTTACCCTTGGCCTAATGCACAAAGACATAAGACAAGCGGCTGAACTTGGAATATCAACAGGCGTTACACTTCCTGTAATTAACTCCGCTCGTGAGATTTATCATGCTGCTATAAATGAGCGAGGGGGTGATATAGATGTAAACGAAGTAATCCGACATTATGAGCGGGGATCGAATGTAAAGCTCGCTGGCAGTGGTAAAAAAACAAATTAATCTATAATCAAACGTCTTCGATAAAAGCCGGAGATTAAATCATAATTAGCAAATTACACTGCTAGTTTCGTAGATTACCAAATTGGAGATAACAATGGGACGTCTAAGGGATAAAGTAGCGCTAATAACAGGCGGCGCTTCAGGTCTTGGGAAGGCTACTGGCCAATTAATGGCAAAAGAAGGTGCAACGGTCATATTAACTGATTTGCAGGAGGTAGAAGGCACAGAGGTCTCAAAACAAATAATAGATGATGAAGGCAAATGCTTCTTCATGAAACAGGATACCACGTCTGAAGAGGACTGGCGCGAGATATGCGATTATATCCTTGAGCGCCACGGTCATTTAGATATCTTACTAAATGGCGCAGGTGTCGGAGGCAGCGGTATTGAAATAGAAGATATGGATTTCTCAATATGGAGAAATTGCCTTTCTGTAAATCTGGATGGCGTATTTCTAGGGTGTAAGTACGGTATCAAGGCTATGCGTAAAGGTAGAGGTGGCTCAATCATAAATATATCTTCAATACTTGGTTTTGCCGGGCTGGCAACCGCGACAAACTATTGCGCGTCGAAAGGTGGTGTGCGCCTTTTAACAAAGGCTGCCGCTCTAGAGTGTGCCCGTAAAACACCTCTCGTCAGAGTCAATTCAATACACCCAGGTTTTATCGACACCCCAATGGTTGCAGGCGCTATACAAAGACGAGGCCCCGAGTTCAGAAATTATATTGAAGAAAATGTACCTCTTGGAAAGCTCGGCGAACCGAGCGATATAGCAGAGGGTGTGGTATATTTAGCAAGCGATGGGGCAAAGTTCGTAACTGGCACAGAACTTACAATCGACGGTGGCTTTTTGGCGCGCTAAGAAAATAAAAATTAACTCTAACGTTCAAGTTAAACAACGTTTGTAAAGGGAAATTAATCTTTCCCAATGACGCTCTGCCGCATCTTTGTTGTAGCACCAACGCTCGGGAAATGCGAAGCCATGATGAACACGTTGATGAATTTCCAGTTCACCATTATTGCCAGACGCAATGAACAGGTTTTTTAATTCTTCTACCATATCTGGGGGAGCTAAATCGTCAAATTCGGCGCATGAGATATAAAGTTCGCCAGCAGCTTTCGATAAATTTTTATGCGGGCTTTCTTCATTATCACTTACGATCCAAGTCCCATAAAATGATGCTGCCGCTCCAATTTTATCAGGATAACGTGCGGCCGCAGCTAGTGCGTAAGGGCCGCTCATACAATAGCCATGTACACCCACAAGTCCATCATTTGTAGCGTCATGATTTTCAATAAATTGCAGCAATGAATAAACGTCTTCCATCACCGGTGGAATAGTCATTTTAGTTCTAACCGACCGCATCCTTCTATGTTCCGCACTTCCATTTTCGAGTACATCCTTGCCGTATTTTGTATCAGCGCCAGCGCGATAATAAAGATTTGGCAATATTACAAAAAACCCAACTGTTGCCAAACGCCTTGCCATATCATACAGCTCATTTCGTATGCCTGGCGCATCCATCAGCATCAGTATTGCAGGATGAGGTCCATTTCTTTCTGGCCAACAAAGAAAAGTTTCCATGTGACCATCCGCGGTTTCTATATCCAATACTTTTTCATGCATTATAGTCTCTTTCCTTACGAGCTAATCTACTTATTATTTCTGAACGTTCGACAACATCAAAACAAGAATTGTTTCGCAATATAAATTAAGAGCAAATACCCAAGTCAAGGTCTAATAAAATTCATGAAATAGTCTTCAGTGACTGGTTCAAAAGGCTATCTTACCATAATATAAGATGAGGTAACCATCTCCTATGGAAGACTGGCAACTACATTTGTGCGATGATAAGGATTGGGGAGATCTACGATGAACGGAATAGATTACATAGCAAGCATTCTAAAACACGAGAATGTAGAATGGATATCCTGTTTTCCAAGCAATCCAATCATATCCGCGTGTGCAAAAGTAAATATACGACCCATTGCTTTCCGGCATGAACGTGGCGCTGTTATGGCAGCTGACGGATACAGTAGAATAAGCATGAGAAAAAAGTTTGGGGTGGTAGCAGTTCAATCCCAAGCTGGGGCTGAAAATGCTATGGGGGGAATAGCGCAAGCTGCAGCAGATAATATTCCAATTTTAATACTGCTTGGTGGCAACTCACTAGATCAAATCTCGGTCAAACCAAATTTTAGCGCTGTTCAAAAATATCAAGGCTGGGTAAAGCAGGTGGAAGCAATCTATTCCCCGACTCAGGTAGGCGCGGTGATGCGCCGCGCATTTAATGCTCTAAAGAACGGCCCTCCCGGTCCTGTAGTTGTAGAAATGACTACGGACGTCTGTCAACAAAACGTGCCAGAGGAATATCAAAACTACAAATCACCAAGTTATAGTCTTCAAGTGCCAGATACTAATGAAATAGCGAGAGCAATAGAATTATGGCAGAAAGCCCGTAAGCCTGTAATTTGGGCAGGCGGTGGCGTCCTTGCCTCGAATGGTAGCATTCCGCTTAAGGAACTAGCAGAATTGACCGCAACACCCGTTTTTTGCACAATGCCAGGTAAATCTTCATTTGATGAAAGACATCCACTTGCGCTTGGTGCAGGGTGTGGTACTACCACAGAGATGGCGCATAAGTGGCTGACTGATTCAGACTTAATTATTGCCTTAGGCACTAGTTTAACGCGATCACCTTATGGTCAAAAAATTCTCCCCAATAAATTGATAATACATAATACGATCGATCCTAGCGATATAAACAAAGACGAAACAGCAGAAATCGGCCTTATTGGAGATAGTGCCCTTACAGTAAACCAACTGATTAGCAATATCAAAGAGTCAAAAGACAAACATACATTCAACGATCGAACGTTGGTCGAAAATGAAATCGCAAGCATTAAAAACAAATGGCTGAAAAAGTGGACACCGGTTCTACACTCAGACGAACAACCAATAGCCTATTATCGCGTGATCAATGAACTCAATAAAGTACTTGATCTAGAAAATAGTATTGTTACGCATGATGCTGGGGCACCTCGCGATTGTCTTGTTCCTTTTTACCAAGCCACTCTACCACACAGTTATATTGGTTGGGGAAAAACAACACATTTAGGATTTGGCATTCCGTTGATTATTGGAGCGAAACTCGCCCAGCCAAATAAGTTTTGTGTCAATGTGATGGGTGATGGCGCGTTTGGGATGTCTGGAACAGACATAGAGACGGCTGCAAGATCCAAAGTGCCTATTACTACAATTCTCCTTAATAACAATAATATGGCAACTTACACCGGCAACAATCGGGGAGCTATTGGAGAGGAAGCGAGAACCGAATATGGAATATCAAATATGCATGGCGATTATGCTAAAATAGCTGAAGGTATGGGAGCCACCGGCATAAAAGTTACCTCACCTAGTGATATTACTTCCGCCGTGCAACAAGCTCAAAAATTGAATGCGGAGGGGATCACCGTGCTTATAGAAGTTATCAGCAATATAGAAGAACGGCGATCTAAGTTTTAATTTTGACAATCTTAAGCGTACGCCTACTCGAAATTGAGATAAGTAAGTTTTGAAAACACTCTGGCACTTTTTGAAAATGTCATTTCGGACAGTAACATCAAAAATTCGACTTAAACTAAGTCTTGCGCACAATCAAAGTAGGGCGAAACTTTGGTAGAATATCCTGAACAAGGTGAAGCCACTGGACGTTATGGGTTAACGCGCTACCTGATTTTGGCAACACTGACGCTTACCACGATGTTGTACACAATGACGGTTATGATAGCTAACGTTGCGCTCCCCAAAATCCAGGGGACATTCGCATGTACACAAGATCAAATAGCATTAGTTGTTACATTCAATATTGTTGCAACGGCAGTGGTAACTCCGGCTTCCGGCTGGCTTGCCTCCCGCTTTAGTCGGCGCAACATACTAATTTCGTGTGTCTCAGGATTTATAATTAGCTCCACCTTCTGCGGCTTATCACAAAACCTAGAGCAATTGGTTATTTTCAGAATCCTCCAAGGCGGTTTTGGTGCTCCCTTGGTGCCGATAGCTATGGCTATGGTCTTAGACACTTTCCCACAAAAAGAACACGGGACAGCAACTGCAATATTTGGAATGGGGGTGGTCTTTGGACCTATTATTGGGCCAACGGTCGGTGGTTTTCTCTCTGAGGAACTTGGCTGGCGGTGGGTATTTTTTCTTCTGGTTCCATTTGGGATAATTGTACTATTTGCTATTATTGCAATCATAAATGATAGAGGCAAAACCGAAGCTTCAAAACTTGACTGGACCGGGTTGTTATCACTCTGTATTGGGATAGCTGCACTCCAATTAATGTTAGATAGAGGACAACGGTTAGATTGGTTTGATTCTCAAGAAATAATTTTCGAATTTATACTCGCGATAGTCTGTTTTTACATTTTTCTGAGCCATATTTTCACGACCAATAATCCGTTTATAAATCTAAATATTTTTCTAAATAAAAATTACTTTTTAGGCCTTCTTATAATGTTTCTTTTCGGGACAATTTTATGGACTCCATTAATTCTTTACCCGCCGATGATGCAAGATTTGCAGGATTACCCGGAGGATATCACCGGTGTATTTTTAGCCCTCAGAGGGTTAGGGACTCTTTGCGGGTCAACACTTCTTGTCTTTATAAATAAAAAATTAGACCCTCGTTTTATTTTAAGCGTGGGGTTCTTACTCCAGGGGATTGCTGGGTTTTATATGTCACACTTTGACATTAATCTATCAGCGTTCGAGCTTGCGTGGACAAATAGCTTAGCGGGATTGGGCGTTGGTTTTGTTTGGGTACCATTAACCCTAATTACTTTTAATACGCTTGATAAAAAATTCCTCAACGAGGCAAGCGCTTTCTGGCATCTTATTAGAAACATTGGAAGTTCTATCTCGATCTCTATTATAATTGCTCTTGTGATTAGATCTACAGCCATAAATTACGCAGACCTAAGCAGTTTTATATCAATTTTCGGAGATAGTACTTCTGTGATGCCCCTGAAAGGAGCGACTGCTCCTGATGGTTTAGAATCTTTATCTGGGTTATCAAACGAAATAGTCCGACAATCAGAAATGATAGGTTATATAAATGCTTTCCATCTCTATTATTGGATAGCATTTTCCATCATTCCACTTGTTTGGTTAGCCCCTCTCAAATCTCCAAACTAAACTGGGCCATTAGAAATAGCTCCAATATTCTAGAGCCTAATACTCCCACAAAAGCCTACCTTGCCCATAAATCCGATCGTGTATTCCGAATGACCTAAGCGCATGCCAAATAGTAGCTACATTAACAGCCACTATTGGTTTTTTGAGACGTTTTTCCGCCTCAGCAGCAACTGCCGCGAAAGGTAAGTTTGCCCCAAACTGAATAATTGCTTCAACTTCATTACTGTCTACCGATCGAAGTGCCTCCCAGCACTGATCCTCACTTGTATGAGCTATCGAGGTCGGACTTTTGCAACTCATATGAAAAGTTTTCACAATTTCATAACCAATGTCAGCGGCAAATTGTTGAATATGTGGTTCAGCAACAGGAAAGTAGGGCGTAACGACCGAAATCTTTTTCTTCACACCAAAAGCCTTCAGAGCCGCAGGTAGCGCATCTGCCGCCTGACTTACCTGTACCCCATTTAAAAGTGGCCCCATTCTTTTGACGATTTCTTGCGCCTTTTTAAGACCACCTCCCCATATACTCTCACTAGAAATCCCTAAGACAAAGTAATCAGGCTTACATGTCATAACTCGCTTAACTGCATCCTCCAATGCAACATCAATTCGCCTGATTAGCTCATCAAAATCCTCATCACTTGACATTGGGTCATCTGGTATATGCATTCGCCCTATATGAGTAGTGACACCGGCAGGACAAATCGCATCATATTCAGGCTGAACGACTGTGTTTGTTGAGGGTGTAATAACGCCAAATTTTCCCCGCCACCCTAATGTATCCACCATGTAGCCCTCCGTCGGTAAAAATTAAAATAACAAAAATACTTTATAGAAAAAACGGCATTCATCTCACAGTGATAACGTTTTGCCACCCTCTACCAAATTTATGATGATCTGCGCCGCTAGGTTTTGCGATGATTGTCCCTTTGGACGTAACATATTTCTTATAGCATCACTGACCTCGATAGGTTGATCTGTTGGATTTTCAATTTTTTGAGTGACTGCCTTATATAAATTGTATGGAGTGCATCTCCATTGTAAATAAAGCGGAAATATTTCTTTGCCCATTAATTTATTCGGAAGCACCACAGCATCTTGATTTACGAGGAAATAACCAATGATAGCAGATAAGGGGTTAACTTTATACGCTATCACGCTGGGAACATTTGCCAATGCTAGTTCCAATGTGACAGTACCAGAGGAAGCAAGTGCAACACTACTAGCCGCGAGTGCATTAAGTTTCATCTCAGGATCCGTTATAATTGAAACGGGCGTTTCCCATCCTAGAGTCTCTCTCCGCAACATCCCTTCAACGCTAACAACCGTTGGCATAGCTATATGAATGTTAGGATAACTTTTCAGTAGAAGGTCAAGTGTCTTCTTAAAGGTTGGCAGCAAACGTTTAATTTCCCCCGGCCTTGAACCTGGCAACAAAGAAATTATTTTTGTGGCTTCGTCGACATCATGGATATTTCGGTAAACGGAACTACATCCTACAGGTTGCTCGGCAAGAGGATGCCCAATAAATGTGGTTGGCAAACCATGCCGCGTAAAAAAGGGGGGCTCGAATGGGAACAAAGTCAAGAGATGGTCAAGAAATTTCGAGATATTTTTCGCGCGACCAGGCCGCCAAGCCCAAACAGTTGGCGCAACCATATGAATCAATTTGATTTTTTTTTCACTCTCTTTTTGACTTTTTTGAATAAGCTTAGCAACGCGCATCGTAAATGCTTTTGAGTCAATCGATATCACTGCGACCGGTTTTTTAGCAATTATATCTTGCACTGTTTCATGAATTCTTCGAATTAAATTTGGCACGTGAGGGACCAATTCAAATATTCCCATGACTGCCATCTCTGAAATTGGAAATAAACTTTGTACGCCCTCGTTGGTCATTTGTTCTCCACCAACGCCGGCAAAACTGAATTTATGTTTCTGCAAACGTTTTATTTCACGGATCATCCTTGCCCCGATTATGTCCCCAGAAACCTCTCCCGCTATTACATAAATTAGAGGACGCGCAAACTTTTCGGAAGTTTCTTTAATCATTGCAGAATTTTTGACTGATCTACCCCTATAACAAAGAACGAGTTTTTTTCTGCAATTTTTATTACGTGATCTTTGTCTAATAATAAGGAGTTTTTTGCCTCGAGTGCAAGGCCTTGAAAACCCGACCTGATAGCGTTATTAATTGTTTCTGGGCCAGCTGTTGGAAGGTCTACTCTTTTGTCCTGATTGGCTTTACTCATTTTTACTAATATAGGTCCACTTACATTTCTTTGAAGGCTTCCCGCTCGTTCTATCATTTGGTCGGTCCCTTCTATTGCCTCGATCGCGAGAACTATCCCCTCCTGAACAGCGATGCTCTGACCTACATCACAAGGCCCCAGGCTATTAAGTACTTGTAAACCTCTCTTAATATCGTCCCATGAGGTTTTAGTAGGTGCTGGTCCGGCCAACAATCCCTCTTTCGTGAGCACTCCTGAAAGTATTTGCTCTATTCCAATAACATTTATACCCTCTTTTTCAATCTCTTTCGCTACCAGAGACAAAAGACCATCATCACCAAATACTTTAAGCCCTCCTTTTGCCAACATTTTGAGAGCTCTTGTGTCGAGGGCTAGTGAGGATAATGCCGGCCGTTGGATTGGGCCAGCCATAACCACCTTACCAACATTGTTTCGGTGCATGGCATCTATAGCTTTTTGAACCTCCCCCAATTCAAACCACTCATGGTGACGCCCCGCAACTACTTCTGGATCCGTGACATTTCGAAATGCTAGAAAAAAAATTCGGTCTCCAGAAGGATCAAAGTTATCAGCTATTTGACGCGGTAGAATTCCGCCACCAGCTATCACGCATAAATTAGTTTCCATAGCACTATCAATCATCCTTCGGCTGACAGATCGCTCTACTAGAATCCTGTTGAATAAAGTCTATTACTTCTTTCAAAGCTTGCGTTTGAGTTTCATCCGATAAAAGGCCTGCAACTCGATCTTGAAAATTATCTTTTCCAGAGAACAGCTTTTTATAACCTGCTCTAAGATCATCCAACTCTTGCCTCGAGAACCCTCTTCTACGCATCCCTATTATATTTAAACCGGCTAGACGTGCTCTTTCTCCTTTAACCGAACCAAAAGGTATAACATCATGCTCAACACCCGACATACCTCCAACTATCGCATGATCTCCAATTCTAACAAATTGGTGGATAGCGGAGAGGCCACCCAAAATCGCAAAAGATCCAACTACTACATGACCTGCCAATGTCGCGTTATTTGCGAGTATGACATTATCACCAACCTGACAATCGTGGGCGACATGTGCCCCCACCATAAACAAACAGTTATCGCCAACTTTTGTGAGCATTCCTCCTCCCGTAGTACCAGGGTTCATCGTTACATGCTCTCTTATAATATTTCCACTACCGATGATAAGTTTAGAAGACTCGCCGGAATATTTTAAATCTTGTGGCCTAGACCCCAAAGAGGCAAATGGGAACACCTCTGTTTTCTCACCAATTGAAGTGTGCCCATCGACGACAACATGGGAGTGTAAAACTGAGCCGCTCGCTATTGAGACGTTTTTTCCTACTACTGAAAAAGGACCAATTGTAACGTCAGCTGCAATGCTTGCTCCATCTTCGACTACTGCGGAGGGATGTATTCCATTATAGGAGGTTTTTGGTTCGGACATCATTTATCTACGATCATTGCTGAAAAACTTGCCTCTGCGACAACGACCTCTTCTACGTATACTTTTCCGTCAAACTTGAACACATTGCCCCTTTCTCTCGTTTTCTCAACATTAATAATTAGTTGATCACCGGGCACCACAGGCTTTCTAAAACGCGCATTTTCAATACTCATAAAATACACTAATTTACCCTCTGATTGTTTACCAAGGCTTTCAACTACCAAACATCCTGCCGTCTGCGCCATTGCTTCAACGATTAAAACACCCGGCATAACAGGACGATCGGGGAAGTGTCCTTGAAAAAAAGACTCATTTATGGAAACGTTTTTAACGCCAATTGCAGATTCATTTGGCACCAAAGATTTAATACGGTCTACAAGTAGAAAGGGATATCTATGTGGAATTAACTCTTTTATACGTTGAACGTCGATTGGAAATGTTTTTCCCGTACTAGCTTTGATTTGGGTCATTTTCGAAATTTCCTATTTCCGCCGAAGATCCCTGCGCCCTAAGGACTTAATACTTGCAACTTGTCGTCGGAAATCCTCTATTGGAACAGCAGGAGCACCGCCGACTATAGATCCATCTCTCAAGTTTCTAGTTACACCGGATTGGGCAGCTATTTTTACCTGTCTTCCTATGTTTAAGTGCCCAGCCAAACCCGTTTGGCCGCCTATAATGGACTGATCACCAATTTGCGTACTACCGGAGACCCCCACCTGCGCGACAATAATACAGCCTTTTCCAATTTTCACATTATGCCCTATTTGTACCAAATTATCTATACGAGTGAAATCACCTATTTCTGTGTCAGGGCCAGCCCCCCTATCGATCGTAGTGTTTGCTCCAATTTCAACATTATCACCAATTATTACGCGCCCTAGTTGTGGCATTTCTATTGGTCCAGCCGCATCAATCTCAAAACCGAACCCCGGCTGTCCTATTCTAACGCCTGGATAAATAAAACAATCAGCACCGACTTCAGAGTGTGATAGAGAAACATTAGCTCCTATTCGCGTTCGATCACCAATTTTGACACCGTCGTCTATTACTGCATTGCTTCCAATCCAACAATCCTTTCCTATTTCGCAAAACTCACCCACTATTACACCGGGGTCTATTCGGCACCCCTCGCCGATAACACAAGTTTTCGAAACGACACTTTTACTGCTAATTTTAGGAGTTTTACTCTCCTTTTCATAAAATGACTGCGTTAATTTTGCAAAGGCTCGTCGCGGCGAGTTTGTGATCAAGGGGATCATATGTTTAGGAATTCTACTCAAAAGATCGTCGGTTAAAAAGCATGCAGACGCCTCTGAAGAAGTAATTTGGCTCGCATACCTTCTGTTTTCCACAAAGGATATTTCACCTTCCTTAGCAGTGCTTATTGAAGCGACGTCACTTATCATGACAGACTCCGTCGACTTGTCCTTAAGTATAGCGCCAGTGAGCGATGCAATCTCGCCTACACTAAGAGGCTTTCTTTTCTTAAAAAAACGTGGATCCGCCATGCGTTTATTTTGATCCTTTAACCATTTCAAAACGAACTTCTACCTCTGGCAATTTTTTATTTAAACGCTTCAAAACTTCTTTTGAAATATCAAGCTTTTTTACAGCTATCACAATTGCACTCCTGAACAGAACTATACCAGCGCCTGATTCTTCTGCTACTTCAGCAACAATTCTAAGTAGTTCCTTTTGTACCTTATCCATAGCTTGATCAAACGATTTTTTCAATTTTTGATTGCTGGTTTGCGCAAGCCTCTGCGCTGACTGCGCTTTTTCCTTTAAGTTTCGCGCACGTTGTTCAAATGCTTCCGCTGTTACTATAGATCGTTTTTGGGACAAATCCTTCTGCTCATCGCGCAAGTTGTTCTCAACCTCAAGAAAATATTTGCGAAGCTCTTGGCGTTTTTCATCTACAGCCGAACGAATATTGCGGGCGGCCTCTGACTTTGCCAAAACACCCCGAAAATCGACCACAGCCAATGAAACTGGTTCCAACTCGCTTGAGACTTGTGCACGTGCAAATGACATTTGCGAAAGTAACACTGCCAAAAAAATGAACGGGATTGGAAGTTTCATAATATTTATCTTAAAACCCTGTTCCAAAACTAAAGCTAATAAATTCTGTTTCATCTAACTCTTCTTTTAACATTGCGCTGGCAAAATCTAATCGCATAAGACCTATTCCCGTCGCCCAGGAAAGCCCCACTCCAGCAGAAGCTCGCAACCCAGAACTATCTTCAATCTGAGAAGAATTTTGGTCTAGACCTGATAGACTTCCCACATCGCTGAATATTGATGCCTTAAGTCCAAGCTCATTTGGCAGCCCTATTGGTAATCGTAGTTCTACAGACCCAGTAAAATACTGATTTCCTCCAAGAACATCTTTTGTTTTTAAATCTCTTGGACCAATTCCAGAGGGAGCAAAACCTCTTATTTTTCTTCCACCTAAAAAGAAACGTTCCCCTATCTTGACATCTTCGCCGATACCTTTGATGTACCCTGTTTCTAGTCTAAATGATAAGACTTGGTCTTCCAATAACGGAACAAAGTATCCTGCTCTAAGCTTAGAGCGTAAATGACGGACATCACCACCAAGTCCTGCCAAATCATTTGTGAGGCTGACAGCATATCCCTTAGAGGGCTGCCGCCTATTGTCTAGTTGGTCATAGGAAGTTGTATGACTCACTTGTGAGACCGTATTATTGCCTTCTTGCTCTTTAATAAAAATTGATGCCTGATCATCCACATTTCTAATTTGCGTTCTTTCAAATGAATATTTCAATCTCTGCCGTAAATCTGGACCTAAAGAATATCCAAGACGCAATCCGCCACCAGCTTTGCGTTCGTCAAAAGAACTTTCTGTCTGGCGATCAGTGGTAGATTGAACAAGGTCGAAACCGGCGGATACATCCCTATTTAGAAAGTATGGTTCAGTAAAACCAATTTTAAACTCTTGACGAGCGGCTGACCCATTAAAATTGAAGGTGAGATCTTGTCCCTTTCCTAAGAGATTTCTCTCGCGTATGCCTATATTTGCAAGCGGCCCATCTTGGGACGAGAACCCTGCCCCAAGGGATATCTCTCCCGTTGATTTCTCTTCTACCGATACTCTTATGATCGTTTTATCTTTTGCACTGCCCGCCAAACTATCAACTTTAGCCTTCGAGAAAAAGCCTAGGTTCCGAATACTTCGCCGAGCTCTCCTTAACTTGGAAACATTAAACGCATCGCCTTCCAATAAATCAAATTCTCGGCGAATGACGGCGTCTAGTGTTCGGGAATTACCCTCAATATTTATCCGCTCAACATAAACGCGGGGCGTCTTCGCAAGAAATAACGCTAGAACGACAGAATTGTTATTTTCTTTTCGCTTTATCTGCCGTTTTATATCTACAAATGCAAAACCATCGACCCCAAGTTGGCCAACCAAACGATCTACCGCCTTATTGACCAACCTCGCATTATACCAACTTCCCTCTAATCCCTTATAGAGATGTTGTAACTTTTCAATATTTATATCTTCGACAGCACTCTCAAGTGTGATTTTACCCAGCTTATAGCGTTTACCTTCGTTTACAGTGAAGGTAACAGCAAAATTTGAATCCCCTGGAGAAAGCTCCGCAACTGTAGAAACAACCTGAAAGTCTATAAACCCATTATTAGAATAAAAACGGCGGAGTAATTCTCCATCAAAATTTAATCTGTCTGGATCATAGGCGTCATCAGAAGTCAGAAACCTATAGAACGCAACTTCTTTTGATTGAATAACGTCCCGCAACTTAGAGTCGGAAAATTTATCGTTCCCGATAAATGAAATTTTACTTATTTTACTAAGCGCCCCTTCGTCAATTTCAAAAATTAAATCAACCCGGTTTTGTTCAAGCATAACCATCTGTGGCTGAACTTTTACTCCGAATCTACCGGTCAGACGGTAAATATCTATCAGTCTCTGCGTATCTTGCTGCACCTTTGTCCTTGTAAGAACTCGTCTTGGTTTAAGTTGTAATTCTCTTTCCAAGTCTTCAGCATCGATGCGGTCGTTACCTTCAAAAATCACTCTATTTATAAGAGGGTTCTCTTCAACAACTATTGTAAGTAGTCCATCTTGCAGAGATAGTTGGACATCGGCAAACAGTCCTGTATTGAATAAATTTTTTATAATGTCATTTAATTTTGCATCATCGAAAAGTTCACCCAATTCGATCTGGCCGAAAGCAATAATGGTTTCGGGGTCAATTCTTTTTGCACCCTGAACCATAATCTCAAGGATATTTGTCTGAGAGGCTTGCGCGCCTCCATATTTTTCATAAACACCTTCAAACAAATTTATGAATAGTAGTAAAAACACAAAACAGATGGCTTTAATGACTAATTTCATACTTTCAGCTCAATCCAATATTCGACCAAAATCCTGGCCATATATCGTTTAAGGTAACAAATATCATTAACGCAATTACTATTCCCAACCCGGTAAAAGAAACTGCTTCTTGCGCTTTCTGTCCGAGAGGCCGACCGCGAATGAATTCCAGCAAATATAAAACCAAATGACCACCATCTAAAACAGGTATGGGAAACAAATTTATCAACCCCAAATTAATTGATAATACCGCCATAAAATATATTAAACTACTAATACCAATTTCTGCTACAGCCCCAGATATTTTAGCTATGCGTATGGGGCCTCCTAACTCCTCTGTTCCTCTTGATCCAATTACGATTTGCCCAAGATAATTTAAGGTTTGGGTTGATATGGACCAGCTCTCTGTCACCGCTTCTTTAAAAGCACTAATTGGATCATATAGCTTAGTACTAGTTTGTATACTACTCACCCCAAGTAGCCCTACCTTAATCATAGTACCGGATGCATCACGCACCTCGGTCAATGATGGAACAACGTCGATTTCAATATTTTTGCCATCACGCTCAATCAAGAACAGAAGATTTTTATTCGGGTTGGGACTGACAATGCGCCTTAAATCGTTGAATTTATTTATCTCAGAATTATCTACCCGAATTATCCTATCACCAACCGAAAGTCCTGCTTTTTCTGCGGCACTCCCACTAGCTATTTTATCTATTATGGGCGGCGCGTGTTTCTGTCCAATAATAGCAAAGAGAAACGTAAGTAGCAGAACAGCGAACAAAAAATTTGCAATTGGCCCTGCCGCAACTATAGCCGTTTTCTGTGCCAGAGACTTATGGTGAAATGAGACACGAATGTCTTCTTCGGAAAAATATTCGCTACTTGAGGGTTTTGTGCTAGCTGGGTCCGAATCACCAAACATTTTTACATATCCGCCGAGCGGGATGGCACAAATTTTCCACCTCGTCAGAGAATTATCCGTCCAACCTATTATTTCAGGACCAAAACCGACGGAGAATACTTCGACCCGAACGCCGTTTTTTCTTGCTATCAGATAATGTCCCATTTCATGAACGAATACTAAGATTGTGAGAACAACTAAAAAGCTTACTATAGCAGTAATGGTCATTAGATTTTACTTCCTTGTTGAGAGATAACCATTTAACAGATTGAGGACAGATAGGTCTATGCTCCAACAATAGATTCAGTATATTTACGAACTTCGACATCCATAAGAATAACCTCTTCTATGGATTTGGGCCCCACCTCTAGATTTTTTTCTAGAACCTTTTCCACTAAAGACACAATATCTGTAAAACGTATTTTCCCAGCTAAAAATTCAGCAACTGCTATTTCATTGGCGGCATTAAAAGCGAGGCATGCGTTGCCTCCTGATTTTATACTCTCTCTAGCCAATCTTAAAGCAGGAAATTTCTCTGTATCCGGGTCATAAAATTCTAGCAAGCCAACTTTTGATAAGTCTAACCGCGGCATGTTTATATTGATTCTTTTCGGCCACGATAGCGTATAGGCTATAGGTATTTTCATGTCCGGTTGAGCTAGTTGAGCTAAAACCGACCCGTCTAAATAGGACACCAAACTGTGAACTATTGATTGAGGATGAATGACCACATCAATAACTGACTCCTTTACGCCAAATAGATAATGAGCTTCAATTATTTCTAGGCCTTTATTCATCATCGTCGCTGAATCTATTGAAATTTTGTTCCCCATATTCCAGTTCGGGTGCGCAAGAGCTTCTTTTGGGCTCTTTTCTTTCATTTCTTCTAGACTACAATCACGGAAAGGTCCGCCAGAGGCAGTAAGTATAAGGCGATCTAAATGAGACTTGTTATGAGTTTCAAAGACCTGAAATATTGCGTTGTGCTCGGAATCGACTGGCAACAATTTGGCTTTTGACTTATCAAGTTCTTTGATTAATATTTCACCTGATGAAACTAAACACTCCTTATTGGCTAATGCTACCGTCGTACCCTTTCTTATAGCAGCCACTGTAGGAAGCAAGCCGGCCGTACCAACGATAGCTGCCATTAACAAATCGACCTCTCTTTCTCCGGCCTCTATTATTGCTTTTTCTCCTGAGGCCACTAGAGTATTTTGCCCAACAAGTGCGCTCTTAAGGGGTTGATAATATTCGTGTTTGGACACCGCTACATAACGTGGCTTTAATATTTTTGCCTGCTTAGCTAACAATTGCCAGTTTTGATGTGCGGTTAACGAGTCAACAACATACTCACCCGGCGTCTCTTTTATCAAATCAACCGTTGCACAACCAACAGAACCCGTAGAACCGAGTATCGAAATAGTTTTCATTAATCAGTTACCAGCGCCAAACAGTGTCATGTTGTTTCCTATCATATGAGCGCCCCATCGTAATATAGCAAAATAAAACTCATAAATATTCCAGCCGCCATATGTCCATCCAGCCTATCTAATACACCACCATGACCCGGAATTAATCTACTCGAGTCTTTAATCTTATAACTCCGCTTATATGCTGACTCAACAAGGTCTCCAACTTGAGAGATTATTGCAAGAATAATTGCCATTATAAAGAGCCTGGGATTGTTAGTTTCTAACCAAAACAAATAAAAGATCCAGGCCACCATTAAGCTACTAAGTATTCCACCTAACAAACCTGCCCAAGTTTTATTTGGACTTATATTTGGTGCTAATTTAATTCCACCTATAATAGATCCCACAATAAATGCACCTGTATCAGTAGCGACTACCGATAACAAAATCCATGCAAAAAACTCAACTTCAAAAGTGATGCGCAACCAGATCATACAAAAACAAGAAAAAACAACAATGAGATTTCCAAAGGCGAGTCTCGCGACCAAATGAACTTTCCTGATAATAAAGGCAACAATTATTAACAGGCTAGAGAACAACGGGAGACTCTTCTCAGAAAAAGACGATACAAAAAAGAGGCCAAAAATTATAACCAGAAAAGCGACGACAAAACCGATGCCAATTTCGATAAAATAGTTTCTTCGTTTACAGACAGTTCTGGTTATCTCCCACGACATTATCCCAGCTAACAATGCTACAAAGACTACGAAATAAACACCGCCAACAAGTATGAAAACAATGACAGGGACCGCCATTAACAAGGACGAAATCAACCGGACTATGACTTGCTTCGAAAATAAAGATCCAAAATTCAATTTGATATTTTCCAAAAGTTACCGATGTTTCTAAGGAGCTATCAGGCCGCCCCAAAACGTCGTTCCCGATTGCAATATTCCTGGACTGCTTTCGTTAAATGTTCGCTAGAAAAGTCTGGCCATAAGGTATCAAAGAAAACAAACTCTGAGTACGCGCATTCCCACAATAAAAAGTTGGAAATTCTTTTTTCACCAGACGTTCTTATAACTAAATCTGGATTGGGCACACCCTTTGTCTCCAAAAATAATTCAAATGCTTCTTCAGAAATTTCATCTAGTTTAATCGTGCCTTTGCAAGCTCTATACGCCAATTCCTTTGCCGCTAGAGTTATCGCACGACGGCCACCGTAACTTAGCGCAATTGTCAACGTCAAATCACAATTTTCTTTTGTAAGCTCCTCGGCAGCCTCTATCAATTCAACTATATCTGGATCGAGCTTTTCTCTATCGCCGATGACTTTAAATCGAATATTTTTTTGATGCAGATCATGAATTTCATTATCAAGGTAATCTCGAAGCAAGGACATTAAATCAAAAATTTCCGTGGGTGTCCGCTTCCAATTTTCTGAAGAAAAACCAAACAGCGTTAGATATTTTATTCCTAAATTTAACGAGCCTTCTACCACCACCCTAACATTTTCGACACCATGTTTGTGTCCAATGGCCCGCGGCAGTCCTCTCGCATTTGCCCACCGGCCATTACCATCCATGATGATAGCCACGTGCTTAGGTGCAGTTTGGCTATCTTTTAAGGTTTGTGCTCCCATCTATCAAAC
Source organism: uncultured Alphaproteobacteria bacterium (assembly GCA_902589475.1). Taxonomy (GTDB): domain Bacteria; phylum Pseudomonadota; class Alphaproteobacteria; order Thalassobaculales; family Thalassobaculaceae. The sequence goes on from CACITD010000004.1 coordinate 87,011, forward strand.
CTGCATAATTTCCTCTTCTTTTTTTGACGCTATTACGTCAATTTGAGTAACGGTCCGGTCCGTTAAAGATTGAATTTCTTCATCATAAATGCGTTTATCGTCCTGGCTTAAGTGACCATCCTTTTCCATCTTTTTCAATTTATCCATGCCATCTCTTCGAACATTCCTGACAGCAATCTTAGCATTTTCAGCATACTTGGCTGCAATTTTGGACAATTCGACGCGACGATCCTCACTTAGATCTGGTAACGGAATTCTCAGTAATTGCCCATCTAATTGAGGATTGAGCCCAAGATCTGACTCTCTTACTGATTTTTCAACAAGTTTAACATTATCTTTATCCCAAACCTGCACAGATAACATTCTTGGTTCCGGTACACTTACTGAAGCCACTTGATTGATAGGCATCGTTGCCCCGTACACGTCTACCATTATTCCATCTAAAAGTTGCGAATTGGCCCTTCCCGTTCGAAGACCTTGAAAATCTTTTGTCAGAGAAGCAATTGCTCCCTCCATGCGCCGCTGCAAATCATCAATGTCTATTTCTTCCATCTGAAAACTCTCAAGAAATTAAAGTATGTAATCCATCACCCCTTACGACATCTGCGAGGGTACCAGGTTTTTGTATAGAAAACACCAAAATTGGGATACTGTTTTCTTTCGCTAAAGATATTGCGGGAGCATCCATCACCTTAAGGTCGCGGGACAGAACTTCTAGATAAGAGAGCGCATCATAGCGTTTTGCTTTTCTATTTTCCTCTGGGTCCGCGTCATAAACACCATCAACCTTTGTTGCCTTCAGTATTGCATCACAACCCATTTCAGTTGCTCGAAGAGCCGCTGCTGTGTCAGTAGTAAAAAATGGATTACCAGTACCCGCTGCAAAAATTACAATACGTTTCTTCTCCATGTGACGAACAGCACGGCGTCTGATATAAGGCTCGCAAACTGCAGATATTGGTAAAGCTGATTGAACACGACTTTGAAGACCATTCTGCTCAAGGGAACTCTGCATAGCCAAAGCGTTCATGACTGTTGCTAGCATTCCCATATAATCTGCCGTGGCACGCTCCATACCGTTAGCCGCCCCAGAAACACCTCGAAAAATGTTCCCGCCACCTATGACAACACAGACTTCAACTCCGTAATCAATGATTGTGGCGATTTCGCTCGCGACCCTATTGACCATTGCGGGGTCAAGGCCAAATTGCCTTTCTCCCATAAGTGACTCGC
>CACITD010000005.1 GCA_902589475.1 uncultured Alphaproteobacteria bacterium
ATCAATTTAGATTGGCATAGATCTGCTGCTGTTTGTGTTGTAATGGCGGCAAAAGGATATCCTGCCGAATACAAAAAAGGTACCTCGATCAATGGACTCCAGAAAGCTGGCAAAATTGAAGACACACAAATTTTTCATGCCGGGACCCTGCGTAATCAACAAGGTGACTTGGTTGCAAATGGCGGGAGGGTTCTTGGTATAACTTCACTGGGAGAAGATTTGACTATGGCTCAAAAGAGAGCATATGCGGCTGTAGATTTGATAGATTGGAAAGATGGATTCTGCCGTCGTGATATTGGCTGGCGGGCTATTTAAAAACGAATCTCAACAAAAACAAGTGCTAAGCAGATCAAGACGATCAGCGATAAGGACTTTCGCAATTTTATATACCAACAAGGTAACCAGCCCTTTTTCCCTGACCAAGCGTCAAAAATAAACGCACCAGCAAATCCTAGGATAAAAGTTATAAGAGACGGCAAGAGCGTCATTTGAATGGCTAGCCAGGCAACTAATGCCGGCGTTATACTCCATCCAATACGTATCCAGTTCTCAGATTGAGATACACCTTGCTCGGTAAACCTTGTTAATCCAGCTCCCCAGTGGACGGCACCTAGGAAACTTAAAATTACAGCTGAATAATGGAGCATTATATCTAAGGCCATTAATTGTCCATTATCTGTAAGAGTTAACACGGAAACTGCAGTAACAACAAAGGGAATCAAACCGCCAAACCCTAGTAGCCGTGCGGGGGTTGGAATTGCTGTCATTGTATTCCTCCGTCTATTTTTAGAATCTTTGTGCGTTACTGCCCTATACTTTTTTTAAGGCCAGTGCTACGGATTTCTATAATACCCTCGCACTAACACGGAGCAAACTATGAAACTTGATGGACAAGCAGCCTTGGTAACTGGCGGAGCGAGCGGTTTAGGTGCCGCTACGGCGAAGGCACTAGCATCGGCCAAAGTTAAAGTGGCTATATTAGACACCGACATAGAGGGCGGTAAAGCCATTGCAACGGAAATTGATGGGATAGCTATTGAATGCGACGTCTCAAATGAACAATCCGGCGAGAGAGCTATAGAAATTGCTAGAGAGAATCATGGACCTGCCAGGGTATTAATCAACTGTGCTGGAATAGGACCTGCTGAGCGAATTGTTGGTAAAACCGGTCCAATGCCATTGGACAATTTCCGGCGAGTAATTGAAATAAATTTAATAGGATCGTTCAATCTAATGCGATTAGCCGCAGCTGATATGATGAACTTAGATCCCTTGGATGATAACGAGCGGGGCATCATCATCTCCACAGCATCTGTTGCCGCATTTGAAGGCCAACTCGGCCAAGCCGCTTACAGTGCCTCTAAAGGTGGCATACATGCCCTTACAATTGTTGGCGCGCGCGAGTTTGCTAAGCAAGGCATACGTGTCAATACAATAGCGCCTGGCCTTTTTGCCACGCCCCTTCTACTAGGCATGCCTCAAAATGTTCAGGAAAGTTTGGCCGCTTCTGTGCCATATCCCTCTAGATTTGGAGACCCAAAAGAATATTCTAAACTGGTCATGTCAATAATTGACAACGCTATGCTTAATGGAGAAACAATTCGGTTGGATGGCGCTATTCGTATGCAACCAAGATAATGGAAAGGACGACTACGTCCAACTCTTCAACAGACTATTTAAGCATAAATTAATCTATTTTGACCGCACCTATCAACGCCCCTCATATGATAAATTTTCCTTTCAGAATGATCAGGAACACGCATATTATTGAATTGTTCTCTGGCAAGTTTATGATCGAAAAGGCTCGTAGTGGGCATAAACCGCATTGTCATGCCACGCCTACTTTTATCGGATGTATTTGGTTCTGATCCATGCACAAGAAATACATCATGAAGGGAAATTTGACCTCTTTTTAATTCAAGATCAACAGCTTTGCTTTCATCGTACTCAGTTTTTTTCAACTCTTGGTTGAGTGTCAATTCCTTACTTGGATTTGTTTCATGCTTTAAGAGCCGAGCGTCCTTGTGAGACCCTTTAATTATCCGAAGGCAACCATTTTCTCGATTAGCATCATCGACAGCGACCCAAACAGTGCAGGTTGCAAGGGGACGGATCGGCCAATATTCGCCATCCTGATGCCATGGGGTTGCTTTCCCGTTTTTAGCAGGTTTCGCAAAAAAGCTGGAATTCCATAACGCTATATCAGGGCCAATTAATTGCTCAACCATATCTAGAATCTCTTCGTTTCGACAAAATTCAACAAACTCGTCATCATATTGTAGAACCGCCGGGCAATAATCTCTGAATTCAGGATGTTTTATCAAAAGAGCGTTGTGCTGATTTTGAATCGCTTCAATTGTTTTTTCTGGTAATTGAAAGTCTGGAATAACATACCCATCTTCGAAGTATTTTTCTATTTGTTGTTCATTGAGCATGTTAGCATCCCCCAAAAAAAACATTCACAAAAGGTTTAAAAAATCTGAACTAAACATAACAAACCAAAACAGCTAATGCACAGATAACTAAATGTCTGCTTTTTCAATCAGAAACCATGTAATATCATCTAGATTACTGCTTTCATCCTTATGATAAAAAAAACCGTAATCGACCAAACGAAGATTCGTATATTTGTCTAGCATTTCACCTGCAAAATCACGCTTAAATAGCCTATTTTTATAACCGCGGTATGAAACTTCTTCAGGCTGCCTGCTATAATATTCTCCTATCAAAATATATCTTCTGCTCGCTCTATAGATATTCTCATAAGCTAAAGGGAGGTATTTGGGTGCAATATGGATCAAGACCCCAATTACCATTGCTAGGTCATACATCTCTATTTTGTTACTTTCTAGAATAGATCCGTGGATAACTTTAATATCATCGATCATTTTTAGTTTCGAAATAGCTGAAGAATTAATTTCAATGGCGGTAGCGGCAACCCCTGGAATTAAGTCCCTAATGGCGATTAAGTTCAAGCCAATATTAGCGCCAAATTCAATAACGCTTTCGAGCTTGCTGGAAGACTTCAAGGCCCTATTCAACAGCTTTTTTCTTGAGGGTACGAGCTCCTCATTATCATTTCTAATGGTGTATTCATCGCCAAAGCTACCTGCCCAGAAAGATTCTTGTTCAGATTGAAATTTTTTAGCCACTATCAGCACCCTTAAAAATATTATCCTTTACTAGCCGCGGGGTCTCCTGGACAGCTGAATTTAATTTACGCCAATCCGGATTTGCATCCAAAATATTCAAAACATCAACCATTTTGAAGTCCACTTTAATTTGAGATAAAGCCTCCATAATTTTTTTGATTAGATAAAAATCACTCTGCTCATCTAATGTCCATCTTTCCTTGGAATAATTTATTCTTGACACTACACTTAGTGGAAAAAATCTATTCGGGTTTCTATAAAAAAATGGCGTGACATGCTCTCTGTCGTAATCTTCTTTTGCCTCTAATGAAGCAATTTCTAATGCTTCACGCGAAAAACATTCAACTTCTAAGCCCGCGGGATAACTTCGAGGAATTGCGTTAGTGGCAAACTTACAAGCATTCGGCTGCTCTAAATATTTAGTAATGACATGATCTATGACCTCTGGATCAATCAAAGGACAGTCTGCTGTTAAACGAATAATGGTTGTTGCTCCACTTTCTTGCGCAGCCCCCTCAAAGCGACTGAGCACATCCCGCTCAGAACCTCTAAAAAGACTTATGTTTCTTTTTTTGGCAAACTTTTCTATCTCATCATCAGCCGGATTTAAGGATGTTGCTACAACTATTTTCTCTACATATTTGGATCGAGCAACGCGTTCTAATTGATGCAATAATAAAGGTTTCCCATTAACTTCTTTGAGTACTTTTCCCGGAAGCCTCTCAGACGACATACGTGCTTGAATTATTGCGACCTTGGTCAACTCACCATTCCTTCTTGGCACCAACTATGAAAAAGATGGTATCACTTCCTCGCCAAAGCGCCGCATTGAAGAAATATTTTGCTGCATATCCATTGCCCCAAAACCTGTCTGGCAAAGGAGGTGACATACCCCCAACTCTTTTAATTCGGCAACTTGCTCTTTTACTTTTTTAGTACAGCCGTACAGCGACCCTGTTTCCATAGCCATTTTCGCACCCTCTTCATGGCTCACGGCCGGATCGGTCCATGCATTCAATGTTTCAGGAAGTGGCTCAAAGTCATTTGGATTTAATTCACTCCGTATTTCCATCATATGTTTTCTCGTGTCTATCAGAAATTCATAGAGTTCGTCTTCCGCCTGACTGTCAGTTTCAGATACATAAACATTTCTCCAAAGGGCATTTTGCTCTAACAACTTTTTTCTCTTAACTTCGCAATGCTGTCCTTCTTCGAGACCCTGTTTATATAAATCCCACCTCTCCCCAATACTTGAGACTGGTAACCTTGCTGTCAGTATAGGTACACCCAGCCTGCCACATTCTACAAATGATTTTGCAGATATTACACTTCTCCATATAGGAGGTCCGGGTTGTTGGACTGGACGAGGTCTGATGTCCGGGACTTCTATGTCATAAAAATGGCCCTTATGGCTGAAGCGTCCGCCCTTCCAGGCTTTTTCTAAAATTTCAAAACCTTCTTTCGCCCTTTGCGGGCTATCCTCGCTTCTTAAACCATGGCCTATAAATTCATATTCGTTAAAAACAGTTCCCTTACCAACCCCGACATCAATTCTCCCGTTGGACAAATTGTCGAGAAGAGCTAATTGTGTTGCCAATCTCACTGGATGATGGAAAGGCATCTGCACCACTGAAAAACCAATACGGATTTTTTCTGTTTTCATGGCAAGAGCTGCCGCAAATAGAAGGGCGTCATTGTAAACACTTTCCCCAGTGAAATAATGTTCAGTGAGCCAAACATCCTCAAAACCCAGCCTCTCAGCTTCTTGAGCTTGAATTAACACATTATCAATATTTTGTTTGTCCTCATGTGGGGAGGAAGAGAGTGAAAGTGTCAACCAACCAAAGCGCATTTTAAATTCCAATTCCTTATTTAGACGAAAGACTGCGGTTTTTTTTATTTCGGGTCAATTGGTAAATTTTCGCATCGCGTCAATAACTCTAACTGCCCCTTTACCATCGATCAAATTACCTGCTTTATCTCCTAAAGATAAACGGTGTTCCTTGTTTTCTATCAGGGCATTCAATCTTTCAAACACCTCTTGAAAACTCGTCTTTATAGGATCTTTAATTATGATTGCAGCATTATTGACTTCCATGTGCCCAACAATTTTTTCTTCAGAAGCTGATACTGGTATTAATACCATGGGTGTCTGATAGAAAGATAATTCCCAGACTGTAGAGCCCCCCGATGACAAAGCTATATCGGACCAAAGCATGTGATCTTCCATATTAGTCACACCATTCAAAACACAACAGTTTGGAAGCTGCTTGGAAAGTAATTTTATAGTTTTAAAACTAGAATTCATCTGTCCAACAGCTAATCTTATGGATATTTTTCTAAGCACGTTGTCAGACGACAAGCCGATATAATTGCTTAAAAAACTCTCCGTCAGTTGAAGAGGATCGGCACCACCAAAAGTAACTAACAATTTTGTGGCGACATCTGGGTGTTCACGACTACGAATTTGTCTTTCGAGTAGATTCGTACGGAGCAATGTATAATTTTCTCCGAGCAATAATTTGGCTTTTGTTTTTCCCGTGTACATGGCCGGCGCGGCGAAGATATTCTGATTTAGCAATAAATTTACCGGGTAACTTGTCAAGAAAGCATTATCATCTAAGAATAATATTTTAATCCCCTTTTTGGCTATTTTTGCAAGAAATACTTCGTCAAAGCACTCTCCATCGATTACGGACCATGTAGCACATTGTCTCTCTACTAATTCGATTAACTGATCGGGATTTGTCGTTGCCCCTAAAGTTTTAAGAAAACTTATTCCAGGAGCCTCTCCAATCCTTTCATCTGCAATATTTGTAAGGATGGAGGCTTGGCCGCCGTAAAGACACCAGTGTTGAGCCAAAGCGAGACATCTGACGTAATGCCCCATCCCGATTCGTGGTCCCGCATCCACTCTTATCACTAGATTTTGCATGTCATTTTTCATTTTAACTACTATTCGCTCAGAGTTTTGTCTATTGTTCATACCACTTTAGTTTAGACACTTTCTTTCTGAATACTGTCAGTTTAGGGTATCGGAAAATGTTTTTGCAAAAACTGTTTTTTATAGGGGCCAAAATTGGTAGAGCCGGTCACCATAAATGGACACAAGATTGGAAAAGGATACCCTCCCTTCATTGTTGCGGAAATATCAGCTAACCACAACGGCGAGTTATCGCAAGCGATAACGCTAATTAATAAAGCTAAAAAGGCTGGAGCGCAGGCGGTTAAGCTCCAAACCTATACACCAGACACCATCACTTTGAACCATCGGAGTCCTGATTTCATCATTCAGTCTGGATTGTGGAAAGGCCAAACTCTTTATGACCTGTATCAAAAGGCTCATACCCCGTGGCATTGGCATGGAGAGCTCATCAACCATGCGAAAGCCATTGGTCTTACCGTTTTTTCAAGCCCGTTTGACGAAACCGCGGTGGACTTTCTCGAGAGCTTTGATCTGCCGGCATACAAAATAGCATCACCTGAAATCGTGGACCTCAATTTAATTACAAAATGCGCAGAAACCAGAAAGCCTCTTATAATTTCCACCGGAATGGCAAACCTCGAGGAAATAAATGAAGCCCTTTCAGCAGCCTACGAAGGAGGGGCTAAGGAAATTATTCTTCTGCACTGTGTAAGCGCGTATCCGACCCCATTAGAAGAATCTAACTTATCTGCCATTACAACTTTAAAAGAAAAGTTTGATATTCCTGTAGGTCTGTCAGACCATACTAGTGACACTCTAACAACGCTTGTCGCCGTTGGCCTTGGCGCGGTTCTTATTGAAAAACACATAACACTATCGCGCAAAAACAATGGACTAGATGATGCATTTTCTCTTGAACCTGCTGAATTTAAAAAACTTAGCACCGACGCGCAGCTTGCATTCTCGGCATTGGGAAAATTGGAAGTAACTTTATCGAAAACCGAAAAGGAAATGCTATTCGCACGACGCAGTCTTTATGTCGTTGCCGATATACGAAAAGGTGAAGTTTTTACAAAAGAGAATGTTCGCTCAATACGCCCTAGCCACGGCGCGCATCCCAAGCATCTAAAAGGTATTTTGGGAAAGTGTGCAGAACGAAATTTATTCAAGGGACAAGCTTTTAATTTAGATATGATCAAAGCTAATAAAATTTAAAAGTTAATATGGAACAGATTGATAAAAAGAAACTTGTAACGACAGCTCGCCAACAGCTGGAAAATGGATTCGTACAAGAAGCTTTACGAATATATCAAGATATTTTAGCTATTGATCCAGTGTACTCTCAGGCGCTTCACGATCTTGGAATGATACAATTCGATGCAGGCAATATTTCTGAGGCAATTTTATTATTAAAAAAAACAACGCAGCATGACGACAAGCGTCCCGATTTTCACAATAATTTAGGCACCGTTTTAAAAGCATCTGGTGACCTCGCAGCAGCAGAAAAAGCGTTCAGAAAAGCTTTGACCTTAGATAGAAATCTCGTGCCAGCGCTTGTAAATATTGGATCTCTTCTTATTGAACGTGGTCGAATCCCAGCTGCTCTTAAAGCTCTGAAAAGAGCAATCGAGTTAGCGCCCGAAAATTCAACCGCCTTATCTAGCTACGCTGAAGCAAATAAAGCCACTGGCGATATCATTGAAGCGCTCAATTCACAGCTACAAGCCGCTAAGGTCGACCCGTTAGCAGATTTTATATGGCTTAATCTTGCAAATACGCATATGGATCTTGAACAATGGGTTGAATCGTTTGAAGCAGTCAAAAAATCCTTAATTCTGTCACCGAACCGTTGCGAAAGTTGGAGCAACCTTGGTTTCATCAAAGTAAATTTTGGGGAATTTTTTTTAGCTGAGCGATACTTTATCCAGGCGTTGATCATAAAGAGTTATTTTGCCCCCTCTTACAGCGGTTTAGCCGAGGTAAATTATCTACAAAATCAGCTGGATAATGCCCTCAACTTTTCAGCACTCGCTATCCAAAACAGCCCGCAGTCACCATATCATTACCAAAGCCGCAGAGCTTTACAGCTACTAGCAAAAGGCTCCATTATTGAGGGCTGGGAGTTAAAAGAGGCCCGCCTGAAGTTGGACCATAGTATAGATCATCGGGGACGACCCCCACGTTGGGAGGGGCAACCACTACATAACAAGTCCTTACTTATTACAGCGGAAGAGGGAATAGGGGATGAAATATTTTTTGCGAGTTGTTTTAATGATGCTATCGGGGCGGCAGAACAGTGTTTAATAGAATGTGATCCGCGTCTAGTTAGTCTTTTTCAGCGCTCTTTTCCTGATGCGGCCGTGAGAGAGGTCGAAAGAACGGGCTCACGATTAAAACCGGTCCAATCATATTACTGGCTCCCCCAAGACCCAAAAGTTGACATGTCAATAGAGACGGGAAGCCTATTTCGGTTTTTTCGACCTACCTTAAATGATTTCCACAACACCGTTCCTTATTTGGTACCATGTCAAAATTTGCAACAAAAGTGGAAAGAACGGATTTCAGAATTAGGACCGGGCATGAATATTGGTTTTTGCTGGCGGAGTAAGTATCCGAGCGTTTTTCGCAACCACCATTACACGCAATTAACTGACTGGGAAAAGATATTTGAATTTCCCAGAGCCAACTTTATTTCACTACAATACGGGAATGACTGGCAGCAGGAAATAGATGCCTTGCCTCCTTCGATCAGAGAAAGGATAACCGTGTTCAAAGATGCGGATATGTCAGACGATATGGAGACAGTTTTCGCAATTGCTTCGAATTTGGACCTAATAATCAGCCCAAGCAGCACCGTTAGCTGGATTGGTGGTAGCCTTAATATTTCAACTTGGGTTTTTCACCTGAGGCCAAATCATACTCAATTAGGGACTAGTCATTTTCCAGGATTTCCCTCAATGCGGAGTTTCCCTAAAAACATTAGTGAGACTTGGGATACTTGTTTTTCGAGAATTTACACCGAGCTAAAAAATACGGCCGCAAATCGTCCCTTAACTTAATTTACGACTTATATAATTTACTTTAATTTCTTCTCCACCAAGTTTCTCGGCAAGCTGAGACGAACAAGGCTGAAGTTAGCTCTTCGCACTCTTCCATGGTCTCTAAACTTGGCACGCTTAAGCGAAATAATGGCGGGCCAATTATCTGCTTGGGGTTCGCATACAATTCGTTCAATTTTGGTTGCACGAAATATCCCCTCGACCAGTTTACTGATTATAACTCGGCCCAGTTTCTGCTTTAAATATTCGGTATCACCAATAAAAAACCTTAGTCCACACTCGCCGCAGCTGAGTCTTGTCTCGGGCGATGATGAGCTAAAGTACATTTGAGATAATCCTATAGGTACGTCATCTATACAAATTATCGTAGAGCCATGAATAAATGACTCATTATTTCCATGCGCCGTATCTTGGAAAATTTCCTTGGACCAACTATCTGTCCACCATCGGCCTACATGAGGTTTGGCCAGCCAGGCCTTGACCAGTTCTATGTCTTCATTGCTCATTTCTGCAAAAGCTATGTTTCCCTCTTTGCATCCGCTTATCTTCATTTTACAAACTTCGATAATTTCTTAAGTTCCAGAGTTTACATGCAGCAATACTGATAGCGCATAATGGCTAATTATTTAATCTTAATCTGATCTATCCATTCTTTTGCACTACGGGCCTCTGCACTATTCGGCGCCACTTCTATAATTTTTTTCCAATCCGTTGCAGCATTTTCCGCCTGCCCGACTAAATTAAAGATTATTCCACGCTCTAGAAGAGCTGCCGGCAAATTTGGCAGAAGCATTAAAGCTGCATTTATATCAGCTAAAGCTCCAACAAAATCTTTTAGATTCCTTTTCGCTATGGCACTGAAAAGCAACGCATCACCAAACAACGGGTCTTTTTTAATTGCTATATTGATGTCAGAAAGAGCGCCTGTATAGTCTTTGAGCGCTATTTGGGTTATTGCTCTATCGAGAAAAAATTGAGGCTCGTCTCGAAAAAGATTAATAGCCGCTGTTTGATTTTCTAGCGCTTTTTCAGACTGCCCAATCAACGATCTTGCGTGGCCCGCTTGTGAAAAAAGCTGAGACCGAAGTTGGTCGGTAAAATCATCATCCGTTGTAGCGAGGTTCTCGAATATAGTTGCTGCGGCTTCATAAGCACCGGAAAAAAATTTGCCCGTGGCTAAGCAGTGCTTTGCCGCCGAAAAATCCCCCTCAGCAAGCCAAGTCCTTGCCATCTCTATACCGTTTTCAGGGTGCATTCTACTTTGCAACATACACTGATTATAGCGCTTTAACTCGCCATCATTATTCCCTGCTCTTGCTTGGAAACATGCAACAAAAAAACATAATTGACATAGACAGAGAATTTTAAAACCGCGGTTCATTATTTTGTTAAATATCCTGTCAAACTTTCGACCGCTCTCAAAATCTCTACCAAGTCTTGTTCGCGTGATAATCTATGATCCCCGCTTTTTATAATATTTACGCGTACGTTCTGACTATCAACATGCTCTGCAAGTTTTAACGAAAGTTGATAAGGAACATCCTCGTCTGCCATTCCATGAATTAGATGAAATGGAATTTCTATTTCTAGTTTATTTCGTAAAACTAAATGCTGCCTGCCATCTTCAATCAAATCCCTAGTGACAATATATGGCGCCTCATCATACTCAGACGCTAGCATGCATTGTCCGTCTGTCATTATTTTCTGTTTTGTTTCATCGTCAAACTGGGACCACATTAAGTCTTCTGTGAAATCAGGCGCAGAGGCAATCCCAAGTATACCCCCAACCCGTTTTGGTCTTTCTTTAGCGGTTAATAGCACTAGCCAGCCGCCCATTGAAGAACCAATCAAAATCTGACTACCTTGAGTAAGGTTATCTAAAACAGCAAGGCAATCGGAAAGCCATTTTCCAATGTTACCATCCGTGAAAACTCCCGAGGATTTACCGTGACCCCTGTAGTCAAATCTCAAAAACGCCTGCCCTTTTTGTATTGCGTAATCCTGCAATGCAAGAGCTTTTGTGCCTTCCATATCCGATGCAAATCCGCCAAAAAAAATAATTCCTGGTTCGGCCCCAGATAGTTTATTATATGCAATTCTAACGCCATCGGAACTGACGAAGTAACTCGTTTCCACCTTTGGAGGTTTCATAGTCGTTTTAGACATATTGTTTTCTCTCTTTGATACCTGGCCGGGACTATCTTATGACTAGCTTTAATTCTTCATACTACACAGCCATTAATACGCAATATGAAAAATTAGGCTTTGATTTTTTTAGACCCAAAAACTCGTCTGACCCCCCTACAGTTCTACAAGTTTTACCCGCTCTAAACTCTGGTGGGGTCGAGAGAGGTACACTTGAAATTTCAGATGCTATAATTGCTTCGGGCTGGAGATCGGTCGTGGTTTCCAAAGGTGGAATGTTGGTCGATACTCTACAGAAGAACGGGGCGAAGCATCTCGAGATAAATATCGGTGCAAAGAACCCTTTCACATGGCCAAAATCTCTCAGGAAGCTTAAACGTGTGATTTCAGAATACAATGTAGATATTGTGCATGCTCGGTCTAGAATGCCCGCATGGATATGTAAATATGCAGCTCAGCAATGTGGCGTTCCATTCATAACCACATTTCACGGTCGCTACGGGGACACGAATGTATTAAAGAAAATATATAACTCCATTATGATTCGAGGAGAGTTTGTGATCGCGATATCAAAGTTTATTGCTGATGATATTCAGAGCCGCTACCGAATAGAAGATGATACTTTGAAGATTATTCCGAGAGGTGCCGATATATCATTATTCAATCCCGAAGACGCCTCGCAACAAGCTACTAATCGACTAATTAAAGAATGGGGAGTGCCAGATGACACCCCTGTAATTATGTTGCCAGCACGGCTCACTCGCTGGAAAGGTCATGAAATTCTCATAGAGGCCCTTTCACTCATAAAAGATATTCGTTTTTTTTGTGTTTTGGTAGGAGATCACGATACAAAAAAAAATTACAAGTCCGAGTTAGAGAATAGAATCAAATTCCAAGGCTTAACAAATAAAGTGAAAATCACTGGACATTGCGAGGATATGGTGTCGGCTTATAAAATTTCAGATATTGTTATATCTGCATCGTTAGACCCCGAACCCTTTGGACGAATAACTGTTGAAGCCCAAGCTATGGGTTGTCTTGTAGTTGCGGCTGATCATGGCGGGGCACGAGAAACAATTCAACACAATCAAACCGGTATTTTAGTTGAGCCCAGGAACAGCAAGGCATTGGCTGATGGGATTAAAAAAGCATTAGAAATGAAAACTGAAGATCGAACGTCAATGGGTATTGCAGCCAGAGAATTCGTTTCGGGCAATTTTTCAAGGGAAACTATGTGCTATAGAACTATGTCTTTGTATTGTCAGCTTTTAGACTTAAACCCGCAGTTGAATAGTTAGCATATGCCCCAAGAAAATATTTTGGTGATAAAATTGGGAGCTTTAGGTGATTTTATCTATGCTATAGGCCCAATGCAGGCTATCAAAAAGCATCACAAAACGGCGTCTATTACACTCCTTACCCGACCATCTTTTGCGGAGTTAGGGAATGCAACAAAACTTTTCGATAATATATTGATTGATCCTGAGCCAAAGCTTTGGCAACTCAAAGGTCTTTATGAGTTTGGTAGCAAAATAAAGTCTCTCCAGTTTGATAGAATTTATGACCTCCAAACCTCCGATCGAACAGGTTTTTACTACAGATTATTCAGTTTATTCAAAAAGCCTGAATGGTCAGGTATTGTGCCAGGATGTAGTCATTATCATCATTACGAACGACCAACACTTAAGCATACGCAAGATCGACATCGAGAACAGTTAGCTATTGCAGGAATTAAAGATGTGGCCAACCCCGATTTATCTTTTATGACAGGTAAAACAGATCTATTTGGCCTACCTCTTAACTTTGCCCTTATTGTTCCAGGAAGTTCCCCTAACATGAAAGTTAAAAGATGGCCGTCAGAAAACTTTGCTTATATTGCTAATGCCTTGATTAGCAATAAAATCACTCCTGTTTTAATTGGAGGACAAGATGATCTCGATATCATTAATGCCATTCAAGAACGGTGTCCCCAAACTATCAACTTAATTGGGAAAACGACTATTTTTCAAATTTCTTCATTAGCGCGGAAAGCAAAAGTTTGTATCGGGAACGATACCGGACCAATGCACTTGATAGCCCTTTCAGGATGTCCAACGATAGCTCTGTTTGGTCTTGGATCTTTCCCAGACAAGGCCTCCCCAAGAGGAGAAAAGATAAAAGTTCTTGCAAACGAAAAACTCCTAGAGCTAACTGTAAGTGAAGTCGAGGAAGCAATGACGAACCTACTAAAAGCAGACTAAGTTAGATAATAGACAATTCGAATGAACCAATTCTCTGACGAACAGCTTAAAGACAATCTTGAAAAAACACTTAAGCAAAATAACTATTCAAAAGAAATCTGGGTTTTTGCATATGGCGCTCTTATGTGGGCACCATGTTTTGAACCAGAACTCACACTTACTAGCACTTTAAAAGGTTGGGCGCGAAAACCTTGCCTATGGACATTAACCGCAAGAGGCTCCAAACAAAACCCCGGGATCGTATTCGCTTTAGACAAGGCGCAAAGAAACTATTGTCATGGTTTAATTTTTAAAATTTCCCAATCTCGATTAGAAACTGATCTTCTTAACTTATGGCGAAGAGAGATGTCCGTTGGTCTTTACAAACCAACTTGGTTACCTGTAGCAGCGGGAACAAAAAAAATCATGGCCCTATGTTTCGTAGTTAATCGCCATCACAAGTTGTTTATTAAATGCGTTTCAAAAAATGATCTTATTTACGCCATCACAAATGCCCGTGGTGAATATGGAACATGTCTAGACTACTATCAAAAAACGCTTAATAGCCTCAACAAACTAGGCTTAGAAGATAATTTTATACACAGGCTCGTTACAGCGGCTGTCGCAAAGTCCACCGTCTAATTCGGAGTTGTGTTTAGTTTTCGTGATAATGGATGATACGTTGGATTGATGACCTCTTTTCCATCTTTTGGAAATGAAAGTTTACATTGGGGAGCTTTGCTCTCTCCACACCATCGCGCTCCAACCACCGGGTTAAAGTATATAAATAAGCATCACAAATACTAAAATGCTCTCCAAGCACCCAAGGTCCTGTGATCATCTTTTCATCTATAAGTTGGAAACAATTTCCTACGTTCTCCGGCACCTTCGCCGTCATTGACGCAATCGCCGCCTCATCATTAGACCACCGTGCTCCTCTGCTGAGATGAGCATGAGCAACGTGAACTGTTGAACATAAATAACTATTAAACTCCTGAGCTTGTGCAAGTTTGAAAGGTTGGTCCAATGGAGCTAAGTTTTTGCTTGGAAAACTTTGAGCTAGAAAAAATAGAATGGAAGGTGTTTCAGTAATTATTCCATCTCCAGTTTGTAAGGCGGGGACACGCGCTTTTGGATTGATCTTCAGGTAATCTGCTTGTTTCTGCTCACTTTTCGTAAAATCGACTAGCTCTAGCGAATAGTCTGCGCCAACCTCCTCAAGAATTATATGCGAAGCCAGGGCACAAGAATTTGGCGAGTAATATAAGCGCAATTCTCTCTCCTTTTTATTCGGAATGCGGATTAATTTTTAAACCTACCATCTACAAGAGAGCTTTAATATCAAAAGAAGAATCCTCGAGCTTACTCATTTCAGGGTTATTTTTATTCTCTAAGAGTTTTTTAGCTATCAAAAAACTTCTTCCATCATTAATTGCGTCGACTGCTAATAATTTTTCATCTTTGAAGTACCAAGTCGACTCTGACCCGGGTCGGTTTCCAAGTCTTGTAACTGTGCGATTAAAACCAACATTTAAACCGGCGATCTGGAGTTTCACATCAAATTGGTCTGACCAAAACCACGGATAAGGTCTGTACGCCATTTTGCTTCCAAACAGGGTAGCCGCCGCAACTTCTGCTTGATCAATGCTATTCTGAACTGATTCCAGCCTTATAAGATTTCCATCATACGGAAAGCGAGCGCAGTCGCCTGCAGCTACGACATTAGGATCGGATGTAAGACATGACTCGGTTACAACAATTCCATCATTAACAGTCAGCCCGGCATCGACGGCTAATTGTTGACTAGGTCGTATACCTATTCCGCAAATCACCAAATTGGTCTTTATTTCAGAGCCATCATCAAAGCGAGCGCCGCAGACTTTCCCCTCCTTTTCTAAAAGTTCTACCACGCTTGTTGATGCTAATATCTTTACTCCATTTCTTTTGTGGAGTCTCTCGAAATACTCAGATGTGGTGGTAGCTGCAACTCTTTTTAATATTCTTTCTTCGCGTTCAATTATTGTGACATCGTGCCCGAGAGTGGACATCACAGCCGCAACCTCAAGGCCAATATATCCCGCTCCAATCACAAGTACTGATGTCGCTGATTTTAATTCGACCGCAATATTATCGACATCATCTATGCTTCTTATTGTATGAACACCCTCAAGATTACCTCCCATCGAGGCAGGCAACTTGATTGCCTCAGACCCGGTTGTCAGAGCTAAATTCGAATACGAGATAGATTGACCACTTGCCAGAAGTAAGCTCTTGTTTTGGATGTCAATAGAACTCACTTTATTTTTCAGATATAGAGATACTGATTGATCGTCATACCACTTAGTGGGCCTTAATAATAAGCGGTCAGACCGCATCTCGCCAATTAAGTATTTCTTTGAAAGCGGTGGCCTTTGGTAAGGGGGATATTTCTCCGCAGTAACTAAAGATATAGAACGCGTGTCCCCCAACGCGCGTAGTTTTGATATAACGGAAAAGCCTGCCTGCCCGCCGCCAACCACAACTAAATGATTACTCATTATACTGCGAGTCCCCCCTATAAAGGGCCTTTAAAATTGAACAAACATTTCTGGTTGGGCTAATTTCATAGCCCAAATCTATTCCAAAGTGCGCGAGCTTCAATACAGCCTAAAAGATTATCTATGAGTGCATTTTCTGAGCCACTCTCTATTTTACTCGATAATCCAAAACGGGATAAGAGGCCGGCCTTTTTTTCAAAAGTTTTGAATCTAACGTTATCTCCGAAACGCTCCCGCATTATCGTTCTCATATCTCCCAATCCATCTATTAGACCTAGCTCTTTTGCCTTTATCCCGGTCCAGAAAGCTCCACTGAATAGTTCTTCTGGAGAGCCTTTTAGTTTTGCACCTCTTCGTGATTTTACCCAGTCCTGAAATAAATGAAAAATTTCACCTTGCAAGGATTTAAGGTGAGCTACGTGATCAGAATTTTCTGGCTGAAAAGGATCCAACATTCCCTTTTTGTCACCGGTTGAATATATTCTTCTCTCAACACCGATTTTACTAATGGCCTCTGTAAATCCAAACCCCGCTGAAACAACACCTATAGAACCTATGATTGAGCTGGCGTTGGCATATATCTCATTTGCTGCAAGTGCTATCCAATATCCCCCCGAAGCAGCTACGTCCTCGCAAAATACAAAAACTGGCTTATCTTTTTCATCAGCGAGATCGCGTATCCGTTTTTGGATAAGGTCCGCTTGAACCGGAGATCCTCCAGGCGAGTTTATGATTAGTGCAACAGCAGATGTATTTTTCTGATCGAAAGCCGCTTCTATGTTCGATTCAACACTTTTTAAATTAAGGCCCCGATTAAAATTGCCTGCACTGCCAATAATGCCTGATAACCGAATAACTGAGACTTGAGGATCACGCTTTCGGAATGGAATTAATACTTTAAGAAATTTCATGTTTTAACTTGGTATCCTTTTCTTAATTGCATGCAGCTAAACTAAGATGAAAAACGCCTTTTTACATCCTTTCGACTAAATAGTTTTGTCATATATATAATCAAAATACCAAAAAGAAATAATACTAATCCTGTTGGCGCTATGAGAATTTCGAGTATAATTGGATCCCATAAATACGGATGGGCATACCTCGAAACCGCCGGTTCCAGCAACAATAAACTTTCGGCGTGGAACCTGTACCAAAGGGATCCGATGTCCGGAATAGAAAAACTACCAAATAATATCCAACAGACAACGTCCCAAAGACCTAGAAAAATGCCTGAGAATACCAACCCTCGCCCAAAGAGCCTAAAGCAGCGTCGCATGTCTGCTCCTATAACGACCAAACTTATTCTATATCTAGACGAGTTTATCATAAAAAATTCTGCAAAAACTTTTTAAATATTGATCCTGAGCTATAACCGTTGCATTAACTGATATGTGCAGCTAATCTGCGAGCCGATTTGGAGGGGTGGCCGAGTGGCTTAAGGCGCACGCTTGGAAAGCGTGTTTACCGAAAGGTAACGCGGGTTCGAATCCCGCTCCCTCCGCCATGGCGCAGAACTACAGGGATTTTGTAGCTAGTGATCTTCCGCAAAAAGGGCGTTCGCCCTTTTGTAAATCACGAACAAGTAAAATTCGAATTCAACCTAAAAAAAGAGAGTTATATACTTTTTCTAAAGCTATTTTAAGATTTTAGACTGGATATATTGCAATGAATATACGACTTCGATTAAGTCAGATAATTGAAGCACGGGCCACGCAACTGATCATCATCGCTCTGATCGTTCTAAACGCTATTGTATTAGCCTTGGAAACCAGCGCCTTAATTGTACTCCAATATGGAAGCATTCTAAAGTTAACTGATCAGATTTTACTTAGTATTTTTGTGGTTGAACTTCTTCTCAAAATTTTCACTCAAGGACGACAGTTTTATAGAGATCCCTGGAATATTTTTGATGCAACTGTTATTGGAATAGCCCTCCTGCCAGCAACAGGTCCATTATCTATCCTGCGATCATTAAGGATCCTTCGCATCCTTAGACTTATATCTGCGGTCCCCTCTTTAAAACGCGTCGTAAATGCCCTTTTGAAAGCTGTGCCTGGCATGGGTTCTGTTGTTCTTTTGTTAGGCGTCATTTATTTTATCTTCTCGGTGATAGCAACGAAGTTCTTTGGCACTGAGTTTGCCGATTGGTTTGGAGATATTGGGAAATCCGCGTACACGTTGTTTCAAATAATGACGCTTGAAAGTTGGTCGATGGGGATTGTGCGACCAGTAATGACGCAATTTCCTCTAGCCTGGATGTTTTTTGTTCCATTTATCCTTATCACATCCTTTGCCGTTCTCAACCTCTTCATTGGAATTATAGTAGACGCCATGCAACGCTTCGATGATGACGCGCTTGGGCAGGACCCTTCAAAAAATGTTCGGCAGCAAGAAGATAATACCATAGAGGAAATCCAAGCATTGAAAACAGAGATCCAAGAGCTCAAACAGCTTATCCAGAAAATAAATACGGGATAAAGGCGAACTGCACAGTAGCTTAAAATAACATCTTCATAAAACGAAGATGCTAAAACGTGAGCAAACTTTTCTGTAAACTTTGGTCAATTAAACGAAGCCCAAAAGCGCGACTGCTCTGATACCTACTAAGTAGATGATGGCCGTCCCAACAATAATCGCAGCTAGCTTTAGCAGCCATCGGAAATTATTCATATAGACAAGTCCTCGTATTTTAATTCACAAAAGAAGAGATACATAATGACTAGTTTACTCTATAGATTTGTAGCTCCAGTAAAACATAAGTTTATTCAAATAGATAAATAGTTACAAATTAGCCACCAAACAAATCTGATATTTTTAGAAAAGACACGCTTCGCTAATGAGTCGACTGGAGAATTGATTGGATTCAAAAATTGGCCCTCTTTCTTTAATAGACCTGCGTAGCGCCGAACTTTTGTAAATGACAGACTAATTTATACTTTCCCCGCCGGTAAAAAAGAAAGGGGTTGTTTGACTCTTTGTTAGGAAATAAGAAAAGATAAACGAGGCAGTTATCTGCCCGTGTGTCGTTTCAATTTGGCAGAACCCATGACTGTACAGTAATGACGGGTGGTGCAAAATGCCTTTCCCTCTATGGCTTAGGACCTGATTTTCATATCTATGAAAATATAGTAGAAGATCTTAAAGCCTGGCGTGTACGGGCGATAGCTCACAATATGTATGAACAACGATGTGATTCTTTGTAAAACTTTCCAAAAGATATAGCGACATTTCAAAAGATAACTAAAACTTTTACTCTGTCTGTAAAATTTGAGGGCTATTCATGTTGAAAATATTAAATGAACGCCAACGTCAACAACTTAAAGAAAATGGATTTGTTGCTCCAATCCGAGTCTTTTCAGAAGAAAAAGCCCAAGCGTATCGCGCTTGCTTAGAGGCCTTCGAGTTAAGTGCCTCCGACGCTCCCCCTGAAGAGACACTTGCGACTTTGTCACGCTTCAAACCACATTTACTATTCACCTGGCTTGATGAAATCTGCCATAACCAAAGCTTACTAGACGCGATTGAAGATTTGATTGGCCCAGACCTTCTAATATATTCCACAGCTTTTTTTATTAAGAACGCCGGTGACAACGCATACGTACCCTGGCACCAAGACACCGCCTATGCCGACTTTAAGGGTGGCAAACAGGTCCGAGCATGGGTAGCTTTTACAAATAGCAATAAGCGAAATGGTTGCATGCGGGTAATCAAGGGTTCTCATCTTCGGAGACTTAACCATAGAGACGATCCGTTAGACGAAAATAATATATTATTTAGGAAAGAACGACTATCTGAAGATATCGATGAAACTTTGGCAACCGACTTAATTCTCAAGCCCGGTGAAATGTCAGTTCATGATTATGGAGTTGTTCACGGGTCAGAGGCTAATAATAGTGATGATAGACGGATCGGATTTGCTATCGCATTCATAACGCCCGACACCAAGCCCGTTGGAAGAAAGGAAACCGCTATGCTTGTGAAGGGCTCCGCGTCTGAGGTTGACTGGGAGCTTGAACCAAGACCAAAGAGGGATTTGGACCAACGTGCAAAAAAGGCTCACCGGCATGCTATGAAGATACGGACTGGACACTTTTACAATACAAAAGGCACTGTCACTGGATAATGAAGGTTGGCATAATTATATTCACGACGGAGTATTCCATTCAACCAGCTGAACTTGCCATTGCAGCCGAAGAACGAGGAATAGAGGCACTTTGGTTTCCGGAACACTCGCATATACCAGTATCGCGAGAATCACCGTTTCCCGGAGGGGGTGAACTGCCTCGAATGTACTATGATGTTTTTGATCCATTTGTAGCGCTGAGCGCCGCTGCAAGCGTAACTAGTAACATTTTGATCGGCACGGGAATTTGTTTAGTTGTACAAAGAGACCCAATCCAATTAGCAAAGGAAACTGCAACCCTCGACACCATATCTAATGGACGTTTCTTATTTGGTATCGGGGCGGGCTGGAATGCTGACGAAATGAAAAACCACGGAACAACTAACTTTAAAACACGTTTCGATTTAATGAGTGAGCGGGTTGCCGCGATAAAATGTATTTGGTTAAATGAAAAGGCTTCGTTTAGTGGTAATTATGTAAATTTTGATGACATAGTTGCTTACCCAAAGCCTAAGTCGAAACCGCACCCCCCTATTTTCGTAGGTGGAGGTTTTCCTCATGGCGCAAGGAGAGCTTTACAATATGGGGATGCGTGGATGCCTAGCGGAGTGAGTTCATCTGGAATGAATATCTACGAGGTAATTCCACGCTTCCGGCAAATGGCTGCTGAATTTGGAAAGGACCCTGACACTTTCCCAGTTACATATTTCAATCTCGACCCAAAGATAGAGGATATAAAAAAACTAGAAGATTTGGGGATAGATCGAGTTGTCTTTGCCTTACCTTCAAAAAGACGTGAAATTATTCTACCCATTCTCGACAGTATTGGAAAAAGTTAATCCCATCCCTGTTACAGAGTAAATAATCGCTGTAGAGTATTAAAATCCTAAGGAGGGTAGAGAAATGCGAGCAGTCGGCTTCTACGAATATGGTAATGCTGATGTACTTCAAGTTTTAGATTTACCAGCTGTAAATGCTGGAGAAGGTGAGGTGAGGGTTAGAGTTCACGCCGCTGCCATAAACCCCACGGATATTCTTTCTAGATCTGGAGCGAGAAAAAGACCAATGGGGAAAACGGATACGTATGCAAATGAACAGCCCGTTGATGGCCCGCCATATGTTCCTGGTATGGATGTTGCTGGTGTTGTTGACCAGGTCGGCGACAATGTAAATACGGGCGTTAAAATTGGCGACTCTGTAGTCGCTATGGTAGTACCTATGGGCTCGCATGGTGGGTATAGAGAGCAAATTGTTCTGAAGGCTAATGCTGCAGTACCAGCGCCTTCATCCTCGAACCATGTAGAAGCTTGTACGTTGCCCATGAACGCACTCACCGCCCGCTTATCACTCGATTTGTTGAATCTAAAGGCTGGACAAACACTTGCGGTAACCGGCGCAGCTGGTGCCTATGGCGGATATATTGTCCAATTAGCCAAAACCGAGGGCCTACAAGTAATCGCTGACGCCTCAGATAAAGACCGAGAACTAGTTTTATCACTTGGGGCAGACATAGTTCTGCCGCGAGGAAACCAGATAGCTAAAAGTATTCGCGAACGTTTTCCAAGCGGAGTCGATGGATTAGCTGACGGTGCAGTTCAAAACGACCTCGTTGTAGATGCAGTGAAAGATGGCGGCGCCTTTACCGCGGTTCGTGGTTACGAAGGCACATCACAACGAAATATAAACTTCACTCAGACATGGGTTAGAAGTTATGATGGACAGTTTGCAAAGCTCTCTTCCTTAGTTAAGCTCGTGGAGGATAATAAGCTAACGCTGCGGGTTGGGGACGTCTTCAGTCCAGAAGATGCGGCAGTCGCTCATAGACGCCTTGAAGCTGGAGGAACACGAGGAAGATTGGTTTTAAAATTCTGACGATTTAAGTCTTATTGACTTCATGTTTAAATTTCAGCGGAATGCATAAAATTATAACCATCCTAGGCAAAGAGATATAAGTAGGTTAAATAAATACTGCGATTTCGAAATGAAAATTTCGGACGGACTTTTTTTATGAAGTGGAGTAACAGATGAAAACTGCCAAGGATTATCTTGATGAAGCGAATGCGGTTGTCAAAAAAATCGATTTTGATGCCGCGCTTCAAAAACACAACTCAAAATCAGCTGTATTCATCGATGTCAGAGATAGCGGTGACATTGCAAAGACAGGCACGATAACTGATGCCTTAAAGATACAGCGTGGTCTTATTGAATTTGTAGCTGATGAAGCAACAAAACTTTATAACGATGCCTTGAAAAAGGACTCAGAAATCATTTTAGTCTGCGGCGCCGGCGGCCAAGCGGCTTTAACAGGCAAAACACTCATCGATATGGGTTACACAAATGTATCGAATGTGGGAGCAATTGGTGATTGGGAAAAAAATGGAGGACCCATGAGTAAATAGTTTCTGTTTACGATTGGATCATAACAACGCCTGAACTTCCACTCTACATATTGCGCGACATAGTTGCTGTTTTGATATACAGACACTCTGCTCAAGTAACTAAAATCGCATAATTGCCTTAGCAAAGATTAAAAAGTCTCAGCTTTACAGATAGCTGGTGAACAGTTCGGGTGTGGTTCCATTTAATCTTTACAAGACAGTGGGACAAAGAGATGACAAAGGATGCTTAGACAACTCCCTCCGATCAGTGTTTTTGTACTTTGGCTCACAGTTCTTTTTGGAGTTACATTATTTTCGGATAACATTTTTTACAGATCGCAAAAAAATTCTTTAGACACCTTCCCAAATGAACTTATTGAGAAAAAAATTCACGAAACGCAACGGGCAAAGCTAGAACCTGATCCAGTCACCCCTAAGGTCATCGAAAAGCCTAAGAATATAACAAAGCATGTTCGTGTAAAAAAAGGCGATACACTAATGAAGGTGCTTACCTCCAATGGTGTAGACAAAAAACAGGCTGCAAACTTAATAGCAGCGGTCAAAACAATTTATAATCTCCGGTCTTTGCCAATCGACCATCAGCTAAGCATTTATTTTTCCACTGATTCCTACAATGCTCATAATAAGTATAACAAAGTTGAAAGTTTCTCATTTCTAAAGAATTACAAAGAACAAATTTTTGCTTCTCGGGATACTGCCGGCAAGTTCAAATCAGAAATTAAAATTCGGTCATTAAAGACCAAAGACGTGTACATCGAGGGCCAAATTTCTTCAAGCTTATATGAAGCCGCGTTAAGTAAGCGAATGCCACAAAAATTACTAATGGAACTTATCAGGATCTATAGTTTCGATGTTGACTTTCAGAGAGAAATTCAAAGGGAAGACTCTTTTTCTATACTTTTCAAGCAGCATTCGAACGCCGACGGTGAAATCGTACATAACGACACCATCGAATGGGCCAAACTCACACTTAGTGGAAAACCTTTAGAATACGCAAAATATACGTCTCCCAAAAGCAACCATACAGATTATTATAATCGAGAGGGGAAAAGCGTGAAAAAGACGCTCATGCGGACCCCAGTCGACGGGGCTCGACTAAGTTCTCGTTATGGAAAAAGAAAGCACCCTATTCTAGGTTTTACAAAAATGCACCGTGGTGTGGACTTTGCTGCGCCAAAAGGAACACCCATAATGGCGGCTGGCGACGGAGTTATTGAGGCAGTAGGACGAAAAGGTAATTACGGCAAGTACATCCGTATTCGACATAACTCTACCTATAAAACCGCATACGGGCACCTCTCCAGATATAAGAGGGGGTTGAAAAACGGAAAAAGAGTAAAACAGGGAAGTATAATAGGTTACGTTGGATCAACCGGTCGTTCCACTGGGCCCCACCTGCATTACGAAGTGATAAAGAATGGAAAGAAGACGAATCCACTCAGTGTGCGATTACCCGCGGGAGACGCTCTTAAGGATAACGAATTAAAGATTTTTTTGAACCAATTAACATCGATTGACGGCAGAATCCAAAAAGCGCAAGCAGATTAAACAGGAACGTTTAACTTTAGCAACTTCCCAGTCATATTTTAATTCAGATCCTCTTACTTGTCGTATTTATACCATCCTCGCCCGACTTTTCGGCCAGCCCTTCCAGCTGCTACAACTTGCTTTAATAATGGCCGCGGATGAAATCTATCTCCATACGCATCCTCTAATATTTTTCCAACTTGGAGATTTAAGGTGTTGCTTGTTAAGTCCATGAGTTCAAACGGGCCCACGGGGTGCCCTAACCCAAGCTTACAGCCTACATCAATGTCTTCAGGAGTGCAGGCTCCCTCTTCTACTAATCGTAGAGCTTCGTTCCAAAGGGCAAATAGCATTCTATTCACAGCAAAGCCGACGACATCCTTAACTTGAATAGGTACTTTACCTGCGTCCTTGCATGCCTGTGTCGCTGTTTCAAGTGCCTCGGCACTTGAATCCATACCATTTATGACTTCTACCAGTTTCATTCTATGTACAGGGGAAAAGAAATGGAGCCCCACAAAGTTCTTTTGCCTAGCCTCAGATACATTTGCAGAAAGAACAGTAATAGAAATGCTGGAGGTATTTGAAGCAATGATGCAATTTGTCTTTAAAATGTTATCAAGTTTTTTAAATACTTCACCCTTCACTGCTGCATCCTCAAAAACAGCCTCAATGACCATTTGACACTCTGAAAAGTCTTCCAAATTCGTCGTTACAACAATGTTTGAAAGAGTTATTGCTTTGTCTTCTTCGGTCCAAAAATTTCTTGAAATACCCGCATCCAGTGTCCTTGATAATTTGTTTAATGCCTCGTCTAATCGTTCTTGGCTTGTATCATTTAACCTGACAGATTTCCCAGACATGGCAAATATGAGCGCTATTTCTGCGCCCATCATACCTGCACCAATTACTCCTAAATTGTCAATTTGCATTTTGCTTTTCCCTAAATGACCAACAAAACCTTTAATGTTACAAAAAAATCCTAGTATCACCAAATGAACTAAACTTAAATTATTTTATCCAAAATATTTTTTGTCCTATTTCTTTTAGCTTTAAATTTTTTGCTTTACGTTTACGTTACCGTCAGAACAGTTCGTTTGAATAAGGGAGAAAATATAATGCGCCTCGAGGGAAAGATAGGTTTAGTGACTGCAGCTGGATCCGGGATGGGACGCGCCGGCGCAATCAGGTTTGCACAAGAGGGTGCATTGGTCGGGGTTGCAGACGTAGATGAAGACGCTGTTGCTTCGGTTGTAAATGAAATCGAAAAAAACGGGGGAAAAGCAAAGGGCATCGTTGCAGATTTGACCAAGGATGCAGATTCTAAAAGAATTGTTACAGAGACGGCGAAATATTTTAATGGCCTCGACTTTGTCTGGAATCATGTCGGATATCCTGGTCCTGCATCTGTTGAAGGCGTTGAAATGGATGATTTTGATCTAACGCTAGATTTAAACTTGAGAACTATTTTAATAACAACGGATGCGGCATTAGCCGAACTGCGTGCCCGGGGGGGTGGAAGCCTTCTGTTCACCGCTTCCACATCAGGTCTAGCTGGTTCTGGTTTTAGTCCTATTTATTCGATGGCTAAGTTTGGTGTTGTTGGGTTTGTTAGAGCATTAGCTAAACGGGTGGCGAAAGATAATATTCGCGCAAATGCAGTTTGTCCTGGTCCTATAGATACCCCCATGCTCCGAGTTTTCGTTGCTAGACCAGATCAACAATCAACGGTAGGGATGGACAAAGAAGACCTAGTAAAAAAACGGGGTGGGGTTGGTCCAATGGGACGGCCTGGCCGGCCTGAGGAAGTAGCAAATGCTGCCCTTTTTCTGCTCTCGGATGAAGCATCATTTGTAAACGGCATCGCTATGCCCGTTGATGGAGGCATAACTGCTTAGATTTTAAAGAGTTTTCTAGCGTTTTCCGTAAGCATCAAGTTTGCCTCTTCCTGCGAACAGTTTGCCATTTCTATTACTTGCCGCGGTTCTTGATCACCTATCGGGAAAGGGTAGTCCGAGCCAAGCATGATTCGTTCTGGACCAACTTTTTGTATTAAAAATTGCAAAATATCAGGCTGAAAAACAATACTGTCAAAATAAAGCTCATGAAATTGTTCGACCGGGTCGACCACTAAATCAGGAAATGCCTTATAATTCCTCTCTAACCGACCTAGCATATACGGAAGTGCGCCACCTCCAGTTGATGCGACGATAATGAGATTCTGAAAACGGGTCAGATGTCCCTTAAAAAGTAATCGACTTATTGCAATAGATACATCTGAGACGCGGCCTACTGCGTTCATCATTTGCATATCATGAAGCCGGTTATCATCTGAACCAAACATTGGATGTATTATGATTGGAACGCGTAACTTCGCCGCCATGTCCCAAAATGGATCTAAGTCCGGGTCATCGAGATTTCCTGTATCCCCATTCGGTTGAGTGCCAATCATAGCACCAGGCATCCCCATTTTAACCGCTTCTTCCAACACAGCGGCGGCATGTTTACCAGATTGGAGCGGAACAGTTGCTAGAGGTTGGATACCCTCTTTATTTTTGCACTCGGCCACCATTCCTTCATTGAGAAAGCGGCTCCATTGTGCGCCCTCTTCTGGATCAATCGAGTAAGCAAAGCTATCCAACCATCCCCCTGATAATTGCAGATCAATTCGGGTCTCTGAAAGAAACTTCTGGCGCGCTTTAAAAAGGCGTAATTTCGGCATTATAGGTCGAGTGGGCGCATTTTGATTGAATGATAGTTGAAATTTATCGTCTTGAATAAGAAGTTCTATAGATGGAAAATTTTTCTTCTGACTTTTAAATTCATCTAACGTGCTCTGAGGCAACATATGGGCGTGTGTGTCTATAATCATGAAAATATTTCTTCCTAGTTTTGTCGTTTGGTAGCGTTGTTCAGGCTTTTTATGCACCACATATGTGAAAAATGGAATTATCTATACGGTCATCATCAAACTACGAATTACCATCTTTTTTTGATTAGACTCGCTTTTCATTTCTTTTCATTCACAATTGGAGGATTTTATCCAGTTTAAAAAGGTTGATTACCGAATTTATTTGTAGCATCCCCTAAGAAGCTTGAATATGAAGGGTTTACCACAGAAATTAATATTAAGAAAATGGCGTTGCCAGGGAAAGTTTCCAAAACATTTCAGTAATCGATAATTTATTTCGTCACAAAAAAAAAAGACCTGTTAGAAACAGCAAATGCTTCCGAAATAGGTTATTTTTTTGGTTTATTTCCATTTTGGAATTGAAAAAGTGCAAAATTTGCTTGACCAATCGGCAAACAAAGCACATATCCATAGGTTGTTGCGAAAGTGTCTTGCGAATACAGAATGAACACAAATCTAAGCTCACTCAATTTTTTCCCTGACATCATTAACACTATTAGTACGCCACTTACATCGAGTGGCATTAAAATTAAGTACGTCTAAGGAGACAATAATGGCGACCGGTACCGTAAAATGGTTTAATCCAACTAAAGGCTATGGCTTCATTCAACCTGACGAAGGCGGCCCTGATGCATTTGTGCATATCACGGCTTTGGAAGCGTCAGGAATCGACGCTTTAAATGAAGGAGCAAAAGTAGAGTTTGAACTCGAAGTTGGCAGGAACGGCAAACAAGCTGCTGCTAACCTTAAGTTGCTTTAAACAGCTAAAACTTTTTAGTTTTAGTGTAGCATGTCAGGGATATGAGTTGGGGTGCATTCATGCACCTCAACTAGTTCTCCCTGAACAACCTCGATTAGGTAGACACTAGTCCCCTGCAACGTTCGTTAGAACAATGTTGCCACTAGCACTAAACATACCCCCTACGCCATGAACCATAGAAATCTCAGCATTCGGGATTTGTGCTGGTGCAGTGCCCCGCATCTGCCTCACGCCCTCTTGAAGTGCATACATCCCGTACATGCCAGAATGCATGTAACTTAGCCCGCCTCCGTTTGTGTTAAGGGGCAGGCTCCCACCCATTCGAGTATTACCCTCAGCGATGAATGATCCTGCTTCTCCTCGTCCAACAAAACCCAAGTCTTCTAGACCATAAATAGGAAGATGGGCGAAGGCATCATAGATCATCAGGTGGTCAACGTCGGAATGCTTAATTCCAGCAGACTCAAACGCGGACGAACCAGCTACTTTAAAAGCTGCTGACGAGGTGAAATCCCCCATCTGGCTTATCATAGGTGTTTCTCCACTTTCACCAGTACCGCGAATGTAAACTGGTTTTTGGGCCAGGTCTTTAGCACGCTCAGATTTGGTTAATATAAGCGCCCCACCACCATCTGTAACTAAACAGCACATTAGAAGTCTGAACGGATAACAGATCATCTTTGAATTTAATACGTCATCAACGGTTATCGGGTCTCGAAAACTTGCTCTCGGGTTTTTACTTGCCCATTCTCTTTGAACAACAGAGACCATGGCTAAAGTGTCTTCACTAAGACCATAGTCCTTCATGTAGCGTAGAACTGGAATAGTAAACATTGTAGGCGGTCGCGTTACACCGAACGGTCGTTCAAACTGTTGCTGAAACAAAGACGGAAAAATTGAAGATCCGTGCCTACCAAGATTAGAGCGTCCACTCTCGCCATGCGTAATTAGGACTGTCTCACAAAGACCCTCATTTATAGCAGCTGCGGCATGCCTCACCAATAGCATGAATGAACACCCACCAACTGATGTGCCGTCCAGCCATTTCGGGACAATCCCAAGATAATGGGCTATTTCTACAGCATTATGTCCTCCAGTTGCGACACCGTCTATATCAGACAACTTCAAACCGGCGTCAGCTATTGCGTTTAAAGCTGCGTCTGCGTGAAGTTGAACTTGAGACATCGTAGGAACTTTGCCAAGTTCTGTCGTCTCAGATGCACCGACAATAGCTACAGAGTTGCGTTTCATGGGACTATTTCCCCGCTGGTTTGAATTGTGGGAGTGTAATTTCGTCATTAACTTTTTCGAAACTTACTTCAAGTGGCATATCTAAGACCAATGCTTCTGGGGTCTGCTCACATTCCACTATATTGCACATCATCTTTGGTCCCTCTTCAAGTTTTACAATCGCTATTGCATATGGCGGTGTAAATCCGGGAGCAGGAAGATGGCTAATTATATAACTATGTAATGTACCGCGTCCTGATGCTTTAATTATTTCAATATCTGTACTGCCGCTAGAAGGACAAAAATGCCTCGGCGGAAAATAAACTTCACCGGTTTTTTTACATCTCTGAAGTCTGAGTTCTCCCTGCCTGGTACCATCCCAGAAGTGCTGCGTTTCAGGTGTCGGCTTAGGTAACTCTCTCTCACTTTCACTCATTTTATTGTATCCAATTCTCTATAATCTTAGGCATCACAATTCCTAATTATTATTCGACTGTTGCATGGCCATTATCTAGAACCACGACATCTCGTTCTACTATTTTTGATTTGAAAGAAATATTTGCTCCATCTCGCCAGATTTCTGTCCTAACCGTTTCGCCTGGATAAACTGGCGAGGAGAACCTCAATTGGAGCGATTTTAGTCTTTTTGCATCATAGTCACAGCATCCTTTCAGAATCGCGTGACCCGCCACACCCAACGAACAAAGACCATGAAGAATAGGTTTTGGAAAACCCGCCGCCTTTGCTACTGAAGGGCTAGCATGTAAAGGATTATAATCACCCGACAGCCTGTAAATTAGAGCTGCCATATCCAAAGTAGTGAGATCAACTGCAAAGTCTGGTTCACGTTCTGGTACTTTATGCGGCCTTGGGGCCTCGTCACTCGGCCCGTCATATCCGCCATTACCTCTAGCGAATGTCGTCGAAGTAAGAGTGGCTAAATCTAGGCCTGACTCTGCGTCCTTCAGCGTTCGCTCAGTTAAAATCAGCGCACCTTTGTCCGCACCCTTGTCCACTAAGCCAGTAACTTTAGATTTTGCTTTAATCGTGGCTGACGTTGGTAAAGGATTATGAATTACCATCTTCTGCTCGCCGTGCAGAACTTTCACCCAATCAATTCCCGTTTTAGGGTCTCTGGACCAAAATCCTGGGCTTCCGAGAACCACAGCCATTGTCGGCAATGCCATAAACGGTTCAGCCTCTTCAAATACATATTGAAGTTGTTGCTCATCCATTGGGTCAGCGCCAAGACCGACACCTAGTGCATAAAGAATGGTATCCCTTGAAGTATATGTTTGGGTAATTTCTTCGAATGGCCAATTCTTTAATTTATCATAATCAAAAGACATGGACCCTCTCCTATTGAATCTTAAAAAAAGTTAAATTGGATCCCAACTGAAAACATCTTGCGACCGATCTAATGGATAAAAACTCGGTTCCATTGATGGGATGGCGTGCTCTAAAACAGTCTCGGGCGTCCAACCTTCCCCTCTATGCACAGAACGTATAGGACGAGATTGTCCCATCAAAAAGATCTCGTTATTTCGCACCCCAAAAATTTGGCCTGTGACCTTCGACACTGGTGCACACAACGCAACAGCAACAGGCGCTATTTTGGCCGTTGTCATCGTTTTTAATTTTTCAACCCGGGCACGTTGAGCGTCATCACCTATCGGGATCGTTCCAATCATTCGGCTCCAAGCGAAAGGAGATATACAATTAGATCGTACATTGAACCTTCCCATATCCAGCGCAATTGATTTAGACAAACCGGCAATACCAAGTTTTGCAGCTGCATAGTTTGCTTGACCAAAGTTACCAACTAAACCTGATGTGGATGTCATATGAATGAAAGCTCCTGACTCCTTTTCTCTAAACACAGAAGCTGCAGCTCTACTTACATTGAAGCTACCCTTTAAATGTACTGATATGACCGAATCCCAATCATCTTCTGTCATTTTGTGAAAGATTACGTCTCGAAGAATACCCGCATTATTTACAACAATATCTAGCCCGCCAAGCTCTTCAACCGCTTGGTCCACCATCCCTTGAGCGGCGGAAAAATCTGAGACGCTATCAAAATTAACAACTGCCTTACCACCAGCATCTTCAATTTCCTTTGCAACTTCCATAGCGGGAACACGATCAGCCCCTTCACCTTGGGTAGTACCACCAAGATCGTTGACCAATACCTTTGCTCCGGCAGCAGCGAATGCCAAGGCATAATCGCGTCCAATTCCTCTGCCGCCTCCCGTGATCAAGGCTACCTTACCCTCTAAAAGTTGTTTTCCAGACATTATTATCTCCAATAGGATCGTAAATTATTCCAAAGTTGATTATCGTATCGCTTGTACAACGGTGTAAAGTTTAATTAATATTGCATCAATACTTGATTACCGTATTAAAATTGATCACGCCCATGATTTAATAAAGAGTTCTTCCAACTAGTTCACAGGATAAGACATGTTCCCGCGAAAATTTTTCTCCGAAGACCACGAAATATTTCGAGACGCAACCCGCCGGTTTATTGAAAACGAGATAGTACCAAACCACGCAGAATGGGAGCAGCAAGGAATTGTCAGTAGAGAACTGTGGAACGCGGCAGGTGAAAATGGGCTACTTTGCTGTACAGTGCCAGAGGAATATGGTGGCCCCGGGGGCGATTTTTTACATAGCGTAGTGGTCAATGAGGAGCTTGCAAAAGTTGGTGCAACTGGTCCCGCC
This sequence comes from uncultured Alphaproteobacteria bacterium, assembly GCA_902589475.1. GTDB lineage: Bacteria > Pseudomonadota > Alphaproteobacteria > Thalassobaculales > Thalassobaculaceae. Next base: position 31,713 of record CACITD010000005.1, read on the forward strand.
TTTCCACTGCATTCTGACATCATTGTTCCTTACATCCTTGCATATGGTTCAGAGGACCAAAAACGTAACTGGCTTCCTAAAGTTGTTTCAGGTGAGACTGTTATGGCTATTGGGATGACAGAACCAATTGCGGGATCTGACCTCCAAGGAATTCAAACCAAAGCTGAGAGAGATGGTAATCATTTCGTTCTTAATGGGCAGAAAGTTTGGATTTCTAATGGCCAAATAGCTGATTTGTACATTATTGCCTGCAAAACCGATCCGAAAGAAGGCGCAAAAGGCATAAGTTTGATCCTTGTTGAGGGGGATAGAGAGGGCTTTAAACGGGGTAAAAATTTAGAAAAAATAGGTTACAAGGCGCAGGACACATCTGAGCTGTTCTTCGAGGATGTACGGGTACCAATAACAAATCTGCTAGGTCAGGAAGGCCGAGGATTTGCTCAGCTAATGCAGCAACTACCGCAAGAGAGACTCGTTGTCGCTATACGCTGTGCCACGGCTTTAGAAGCAGCACTTAATGAGACAATACTGTATACAAAGGGACGCAAGGCTTTTGGAAGAAGCATATCCGACTTCCAGAACACACGTTTCAAACTAGCTGAAGTAAAAACGCTTGCGATGGTAACAAGAGCTTTTACCGACCAATGCATTCAACTACATCTCGAGGGCAAGTTAACCGCGGAGGATGCCGCTGCGGCAAAACTACAAACGACAGAGGCTCTCAATAAAGGCGTGGACGAGTGCCTTCAACTCCATGGCGGTTATGGTTACAGCTGGGAATACCCCATTGCACGCGCCTGGGCTGATGCTCGTATGTCGAGGATTGCTGGTGGGTCTTCTGAAATTATGAAAGAAATAATAAGTAGAAATATGATCACGGCCTAGCCACTCATACTAGTACTTTTGCTATTTTCCCTCTTCTTCTTGATTTATTGAGACACCAGATAACTTTTGAAAAACTTTAAATACTGCACTGTCATCTTCCCTTCCCAAACCAGCCGCTGCTGCGGCAATAAACTGCTGGTGCGCTGCTGCTGTTAAAGGAAGGGGAAAGTTCAATTTGTGTCCTGTACCTAAAACAATAGCAAGATCCTTCACAAATATGTCAATAGCACTTAGGGGTGTGTAATCGTTATTTAGAATATGAGGAACTCGATTGTTCCACATCCAAGAGGAACCCGCAGAACCAGAAATAACTTCATATAGAGCTTTTGGATCAGCACCTGCCCTAACACCAAACGCCATTGCCTCGGCCGCTACTGCAATATGAACACCGGCCAACAATTGATTTACAGTCTTAACCGTTGAACCAACACCGTGCTCAACTCCAAGATGATGAACTTTTCCGGCAATAGCTTCTAATACATCTTCTGCAGCTTGGAATGCTTTTGCCGCCCCGGATGCCATTATAGATAGATTACCAGCCCGAGCGCCTGCAGCACCGCCACTTACTGGAGCATCAATCATATCAAACCCGGCCTCTTGCAAACGCGTTCCGCATAAACCTGCAAAAGCCGGAGATACTGTACTGCTCTGAATGACTACTGTCGCCAGTCCAAAACCGCCGATTGCTCCCTCAATACCAAACAATACCTCGTCAACTTGAGCTTCGTTTACAACCAGAATAATAACGACCGAAGCACCTTTAGCTGCATCCTCGGGATTTAATCCTACTTTTCCCCCTGCTTCAGCAAATGATTTGCACGCTTGTTTATTTATATCGAAACCACTAACGTCAAACTGGCGTTCTAATAAAGCTAACGCAACACCAAGCCCCATTGAGCCTAAACCGAGCACACAAACTTTCCTTTTTGAAGCCATAGACGCCTACCAAAGTTAGAACATTAAGCTATTTATTCTATCCCTCAGACTAGCAGGTAAAAGTTAATCCCGCTCTAAACACATGGCAACGCCCATGCCGCCTCCAATGCATAAGGTTGTTAAACCTTTTTTTGCATCCCTTTTTTTCATTTCGTGCAAAAGAGTTATTAGAACCCGTGCACCCGATGCACCAATTGGATGACCTAGAGCTATAGATCCGCCATTCACGTTAACCTTTTTCGTGTCCCATCCCATATCTTTATTTACAGCACATGCTTGAGCTGCAAACGCCTCGTTAGCCTCTATCAAATCAAGATCTTCAACATTCCATCCAACTTTCTCCAACGCCGCTCGACTTGCCGGTATCGGACCGGTTCCCATGATCGATGGGTCCACACCACGAGTAGCAAATGAAGTTATCCGCGCTAGAGGCTCAATTCCGCGCGTTCTTGCATTCTCTGAAGACATTAAAACCACAGTTGCTGCTCCATCATTAATACCCGAGGCATTTCCAGCTGTTACTGTTCCCTCTTTACTGAATGCAGGACGTAGACTTCCAAGCGTCTCCAGATTTGTACCATGTTTTGGATATTCGTCCTCCTCAACTATTGTCTCGCCGCGCCGGGACTTAACAGTTACTGGGACAATTTCATCTTTAAATTTACCTTCTTTCTGTGCAGTTTCGGCTTTCCTTTGTGAAGACAGGGCAAAAGCATCCTGTGCATCACGTGTGATTTGCCATTGATTCGCGACATTTTCGGCAGTACTTCCCATATGGTATCCATTAAAGTGATCCCAGAGGCCATCCTTAATCATGGTATCTATTAATTCTAGATTGCCCATCTTCTGGCCGGAGCGAAGGTTTTGAGCGTGAGGAGACTGGCTCATGCTCTCTTGTCCCCCAGCTACAACGATATCGGCATCCCCCGATCTAATAGCTTGTGCCCCTAATGCCACCGCACGTAATCCTGATCCACAAACTTGATTTATTGTCATCGCTGTTTTCTCTTTTGGTATCCCTGCCGCCATTGATGCTTGCCGAGCGGGATTCATGCCCGCTGCCGCTGTGAGTACTTGCCCTAATATGACTTCATCTACTTCCTCGCCAGGAACTGCGGCACGGCTCAGGGCTTCTTCTATTGCTATTTGCCCTAATTCAGCTGCCGATAAACTACTCAAACTTCCGCCGAATGAGCCAATTGCGGTGCGTGCTGCTCCAACTATCACAACCTCTGACATAGCTAATATACCTTTCTTCAAAAGTTAAACTTCAATATACAAATTTGTCCGTTTCCAAAAGAGGGAAAGCACTTACTACACTCGGTTCAACCGTAGGGGCTGCCGAACATAATTGACTAGGCTCAATAACCGAATAATTATTGGCCCCTAGTAGACCTAAACCGAGCTTTACTTCTTCTTCCAGTAACTCGAGCATTCTAATCACACCATCTGCACCAGCCGCTGCTAGTCCATAACAAAGCATTCTGCCTATTCCTACAAAGTCCGCTCCAAGAGCGATACCTTTGATAATATCAGTACCTCTAGAGAAACCTCCATCAACAGCTACTAAACTACGTCCCGACACAGCATCAACAACCTCAGGTAGCACATCGATTGCTCCCAAACCATGGTCCAATTGTCTTCCTCCATGATTAGAAACATAAATGACATCGACACCGTGCTCTAAAGCAAGCCGCGCATCTTCAGCTGTCGCTATTCCTTTCAAAACTAGCGGCAATTCATACTTTTTCTTGTAACGTTCTATATCTTTCCAACTCAACGCTGCCTGCCAATCAGCTCCTTTCCCCGTACGCCATGGCTTTACAAAGCGGTTGGCAATGTCGCGTTCTCTTCTAGAGTAATTTGCACTATCAACAGTTAAACAGAAAGCGTCATAACCAGAGTCTATTGCCCGCGAAACATAATTATCTAAGAACCGATTATCGCCTCGCTTGTAAAGCATAGCCATTTTGAGACCATCACCAGCATTGGAAACTTCTTCCATGGATAATTGGCTAACAGAGCTCAGCATCAAACCACAACCAAACTCAGTCGCCGCTCGCATAGCCGCCACGCCCCCTTTAGGATCAAAACTTTCCAGCGAACCTATCGGTGCAAGACAGACCGGCAATCTTAACTTTTTCCCCAAAATAACTTTAGTTGCATCAATGTTACGCATGTCTCTCAAAACGCGAGGCCGTAATGCTATGGCATCTAATGCCATTCTATTGCGTTTAAGTGTTGTCTCAGTTTCTGTGCCGCCTCGCAAATAATCCCAGATATTCTGGCTTAACGTTTCACGGGCAGCGTGCACGATTTCGTGTAACGTTTGAAATTTATTGCTAAGATCTCTGTTCAATTATCCTCAGCCTCTAAAAAAAATTTTACTTCGCTTGTTTAAATTAATTTTCAAAAACTCAAGTTTTCACTTTTACTGCCTTTTATCAAGCAACTCTTAAATTTAGTCTTAATTTACTTCTCTAAAATATCAATTATTTCGCGGAGCTGAGTCCTCGCTCTCAGCAAATAAAAACCGAGGGATGCTAGGTGACTGGGGACAATTGCACCATCAGGTTGACCATTTGCTATTACTAATGGGCTAAGTCGGCTTGCTTGTTTTAGTGACCCCAACATCAAATTCCAAGATGAGGACAACTCCTTTCCAGCAACAACATCTTTAAAATCAGCTTCTAACTCTTTTAATAGTAAATAGTATGCGTATAAGCGGCCCTTCGCCGAGTAAAAAATATCGTCAGATTTTGAATCTATTCCCCAGCCGCCTGACCTTGCAAGATGTTCACTTATTGCAGCAGAATTAGAGCCCAAGTCAGCGGTGAAACGTCTCAATGTGGCTTGCAAATTGTCGGCTCGTTTATCAAATGTGGCTAAACCCTTTGCCAAGCGCTTATTGTAAGAAGCAAGTGACCGCATAGCAGACTTATATTGTGCTTCTGAGGAAGCGGTCGGAGCTATAGATGTAGATAAGTCAAATATCCATGTCGTGCCTGGATACTTTAATAGACCTGATGCTTTATCAAGATCACTATCTACTTCACTAGATCCCCTAGATCTTCCTATTTGATCCGTCATTTCCATAGCAAATCTGGAAATAGCATAAATGATACCCTGCTGATAATTTGGCATATTATCGAGCAGATACCCGGGCATAAAAAACGGATCGTTAGCTACCCATCCATTTTCATTGACTTCCCGATTAATTAATGAGATTGCCATGGCTATCGTTTTGCTTTCACCAGGATTACTCTGACTTGGTTGAAAGTCCACCGCGTCATCTATCTTATGGATGACCCCCATCCCAATAAAATAATAAAGGAAAACAAGAAAGATTAACGATAAACTCGTGAAGGTTACTGCCCGACCAATACTTCCTCCTCGAGCAAACAAACTCGAAAAACTTTTAAAATAGGTCGCTAAATTATCTTTGTTCACTGGTAGTCCTTATTTTTCCATCGTCTTATTAAGATGGGAATTAAAGATAATATTGCCAACCCAACAAGGCCTGCAAAAAATTCAAAACTTATATTTGGTATATCGTCAAAACCTTCACCAGCCACTACAGTTTTGTTCAAACCGCTTCCCATAAGAGCGTACACCGCAGCTCCAGGGATCATTCCTAAAAAACTAGCAAAGAAATAATTGAAAAAACTTATATTTAAAAAAGCGGGAGCTATGTTGACAACAAAAAATGGAAAAACAGGGGCTAGTCGCAGGAAAAGAAGGTAGAAAAAAGCGTTCTTTGTCAGTTCATTCCTCATTCTCTCTATCGAAGATCCTATTTTTGGCTTAAATAATTCTCCAAAAGCACTGCGAGCCGCAATAAATAAAATCGACGCACCGAGCGTAGCACCTATCAAGGAAAAAAGTGCTCCCAGGAATGCGCCAAACAAGTAGCCACCTACCATTGTTAAAATTAGAGCGCCAGGTATGGAAAGAGCGGTTGAAAATACGTACAAACCTATAAAAATCAGTATGGATACATAATAATCGCTTTGAATAAATTTAACTATCCCAATCTGATGAGTTCGAAAGCTCTCCAAAGATACATAATCTGTCCAACCAAATATAGCGGCGAGAAGCAATAATATCCCTAAGGTCGCAATTGGGAGCGATTTTAAAAGCTTAAAAAAATTGACCTCCGCAGCGAGTTTTTGCTACACGACATTTACTACAAATAATTTAACTCTCAGTAGAGCTTAGTTCGATAGCCTTCTTGGATACTCTTTTCTGCCCTATTCTCGTCATCTCCTCGACCAATCTGGTCGGAAATTATTTTACCCAAACTCGGAAAGCTCTTTCTTTCAATCTTATAGTCTTCCTCCCATAATTTGGATCGAATCAAAGCTTTTGCGCATTGGAGATATGCCTCCTCAATGCTTATTTCTAGAGCAGACCGGGGGGCTTTGCCTTGAGCGGACAAACCTTCCAAAATATTGCTGTCAATCGTGATTTTTGCATTTCCATTCACGCGCAAAGTTTCATTTATGCCTGGCACAAGAAAAAGCAATCCGACGCCACTATTATCAAGTACATTCAAGAGAGTATCTGTTCGATTATTACCAAGCCTGTCCGGCAAATATATGGTTTTCTCGTCTCTTACTTTGACAAAACCGGGAGCATCCCCCCTAGGCGATACATCCCCAAGACCATCATTACCCATAGTACCTATGACCAAAAATGGTGAAATTTCAATGAATGCCCGGCAGTGCTTATCGAGATGGTCTAACTGTTTAAGAACTGCGCGCTCGGATGGGTCTCCATACAGCTGCCCTAAGTTATTTTTATCGGCAATCCTATTCATTCTATTGATCCTCTCCGAGTATTTTTCGTTAGTAAAATATGTTTTACCCGATTTTATTACACTTTGGCTATACTGCGATCTAACGAGCAGATTCGAAGTAAATAGTTGAAGAAAGTCAATTATCGCAGTATTCATTTTTCATCTTAGATCATGTGGGATTATTAAAATTGTCAGATTACGGCGGGAAACAGGCTTGGCAGGAGGAACTTTACGACCTGCTTAGATCAAACCAAGTAAATTTATTTTGCTATGTACCAGATGGTGGTCACAAAACTCTTATCAACAAATCCATAGAGGACCCAGATGTTATTTCTGTGCCGTTGACAACAGAAGAGGAAGGCGTCGCTATGTGCGCTGGATGCCATCTGGGAGGCACTAAAAGCGTTTTGCTGATGCAGTCAAGTGGGGTGGGTAATTGCGTAAATATGTTCGCTCTTTTGAAAAATGGTCAGTTTCCATTTGTTACATTGATAACAATGCGAGGCGAATTTGGCGAAATGAATCCCTGGCAAATCCCAATGGGTCAAGGCGTGCAGCCAGTGGTGGAAGCTATGGGAATGCACTGCCTAAGGGCGGAAATCCCCTCTGAAGTCACAGAAACCGTGCAAGCTGCTCTCAACATGGCATATAAATCAAACCAGGCAGTCGCGGTTTTACTGACGCAAAAGTTAATCGGCGCGAAACCCTTTTAGTAATGATCTGAGGAGATCTTGTTATGGACAACGATAGAGGCCTTGATCGAAAATATGCTGTTCCCGAGTTAATCGGCAATCCAGACGACCTGCTAATCGTCTGCGGACTAGCCGGCGCCTCGAAAGACATTGCACATTTAACTAATGATGGAGATAACATCTTCACGATGGCTGGCGCTATGGGGGGGGCAACGGCTATGGGTTTGGGGTTAGCTCTTTCTCGACCAGATAAACAAGTGCTGGTTGTCACAGGAGACGGGGAATTACTAATGAATATCGGAACCCTTGCAACAGTTGGAATTTTAAAGCCGTCCAATCTCTCCATTTTATGCGTGGATAATGGTCACTACGGTGAGACAGGATATCAGGAAAGTCATACGCAAAGAGGTGTAAATTTGGAACTTATAGCCCAAGGTTCTGCCATCCCGGTCACGAGGACTGTTTCAATTGAAGAACATATAGACGAAGCTAAAACATTAATTAGAGATTCAAATGGACCAAGTTTTATCCTTTTAAGGGTGAGCACCGAACCCCCACCTGTAATAAAAAGATCTATGGATGCCAGTGAGAGAAAAACTGCGTTCAGGCGTGCTTTATTAGGCGAGCCGTGAGTTTTACATAAGAAGTAGTCACTTCGCAAATACAATGATTATCCAACTATTTTGGCAAGCTGTATTCCGCACCACTCTGAGTGAATTAAATCGATCCACTCAAAAGTTATTCAGATAGAAACAGCCGCTCCATTTGAAGCAGACTTGTACGCAGCATCGATTATTTCCATCGTTGCTTTCATCGCGTTAAGATCTGATGCGAAAGCTCCGCTGTTTCTAACCGCTTGACAAAATTCTTGCACATAGATGCCATACAGCGGATCTGAGTCGAGATTCATTTTTATAAATTCTGGCGGCTTCCCAGATCGTATAATAGTAACCCCATCTTGACTTGATTGCACGTAGTGATCTTTTGCTGAAAGGCTGAAAGAGTATTCCCTTTTGATAGAACTATTTGGAAAATTATATCCCGTCTGCACCGTTGCTTGCCCCCCTGATTTTGATGCCATTATAAGCGTCGCCGTATCTTCAACAGCTGTTTCATGTAGTCCATTATCAATCCTAGAAAAAACAGTGTCTGGTTCAAAAGGCATGAAAGTTAAAGCTAGATCAATGAAATGTGGGGCTAAGTTGATCAAACATCCGCCACCAGCGCTTTCAGGTTTCAACATCCAGTGACTATGCATTTTATTATACCTATCTGGGGGCCCTGCATTAAAACGCCAAGACGAGCTTTGAAAAATAGCGCCTTCCTCTTCAGTTAAATACTTTAGTAGAGAAAATAAGGGGCCAAAACGCTGCACCAAAGGGACCCCGACAAGAAGTCCACTGTTTGCTGCAATTTTGGATAAAGCATCTACCTGTTTCGAGTTAATTCCGGCTGGTTTTTCTAAAGAAAATGGACGGCCATTAGCGAGAAGGGACGTCGCTAAAGTATACATTTGGGCATGTTCGCCAAATGCAAATGCAATATCGTAGCTGCAACTCCCCAGTGTTTCCTTCCAATCATTATAACCTTCACACCTAAACAGCTTAGAATATTTCGCTCGGATTTCTTCGCTTTTGTCCGAGAAACCAACGACTTCGATCCCTCCATCAAGCAGATCTTTGATATAAAGGGGGAAGTGCCAGTGAGACACTTCAAGCAAAACAGCTTTCATGCAAAAGTTTCCAATCTAAACTATTTTGAAAATACTTTATAACTGTAAGCTTCAGTAGAGAAGGATTAGATTATGCCTCTACTTGGGAAAGGCGTGGCAGCTATATGGCACAATGTCGCGCCAGATATACAACCTGATTACAATCATTGGCATTGCTCCGAGCATATGCTGGAACGCGTTGGCATCGAAGGTTTTCTGAGGGGAAGGCGGTACGACGCCATCAACGGTAAGCCGAAGTTTTTTCATTTCTACGAGACAACTACACCTGCAGTATTAACTTCACCAGCTTACATGCAGCGATTAAATAACCCAACTCCATGGACGCAGAGGATAGGACCACACATTAAGAATAATAATCGAACACTGAGTCAGGTGGTCCATTCTGTAGGCTGCGGGGTTGGCGCTGCTATATTAACTATCCGTATGGTTGCAAATCATGATCGGGAAATAGATTTTTTTCGATGGGTGTCGCAGGAACTTTTTCCTCTTATCAATAAAGAACCCGGTGTAGTTGCAGCCCACTTATTAAAAGGCGACAAACAGGCTAGCGAGACCGAAACAGAAGAAAAAGCCATGCGCGAGAAGCCCGATGAAGTAGCCGACTGGATTATTTTTATAGAAGCAATAGACAACAAAACGTTATTGAAAATATGGGACAACAAATACGTATCAGAAAAAGCTTTAATCGAAAATGGTGCGCATAGTGCAAGTATAGGCACCTATAAACTGCATTTGAGTTTATCGTCGGAAGATTTGATCGAGTAATAGGCTAGCTTGTGAACCACGACCCTAATTCTTCTTTGAATTATTCTTTTGCTCTTCTTCCCAAGCTTTCTCGGCAGCCTCTTTGTCCCGATGCACTTGTAGATAACTTGCAGCCAATCTATCACCATTCCATCGGGCTTTGGTCCACCAATGAACTGCTTTTTCTAAATCCTGTTCGACACCGAATCCTCCAGAATACATGAAACCGAGCATGCCCTGGGAAAACCCATCACCCTTTTCAGCTCCTTTTTGAAACCATTGAACAGCAGATTCCATATCGTTCTGATTTTGAAAAATCTGCCCCATCGTCCCGTAGGCTCGGATCACACCTGCGTCTATAGCCAACTGTGCAAAAGTTATTGCCTTCTTCTGATCTCGTGGAACAACATTGCCTTGATTAAACAGAAGACTTAGGTATATGGCTGCTTGACTATCTTTTTCCTCGAGCGCTGCCCGCTCTAATAAAGTGATACCCTTTTTTGAATTATCACTTCCAATCTCGGCCTTTTGAAGATCTAAAACTTTCATTGCATAGCTAATCATCGCCGCGCTATTGCCTTCATTTATCAAACCCTGCAAAACTTTCTTTGTCCGCTTAGGGTTCTCTGGCCCAACCCCACCTGGTAAAAATTCGAGAGCAGCTCTAATCTTCGCGGCAGCGTGATCGGTTTTCAGTGTTTTAATTAACAACAACCAGGCACCCTCAGCATCCTTCTCAAGATACTCACCTCGTCCCATGTATTTTGCTACCATTACCATCGCAGGGGGGAACCCTAACTCAGCAGCCCGTTGTATAAGAGCGACCCCGTCTTCTTTTCTGCCTGCGGCAAAGTGAGCGTATGCTGCATTCAATGCGGAGGCTCCATCATCGGGTAGAGCTTTGTAAGCAGCAACGCACGCGTTCTTTGCAACATCAACCGCTTTTTTGACTCTAACTTTCTCTTCCTCTGGAGCTTTGGCGTCGGTCGCACGAACCCAAAGGCGAGCTTTTTCTAACGTTTTCTTGCATTTATTTTGCAAGTCATCGTCTGCAGATAATTTCTCCCCAAAAAATAATACCCCGACGAGAGAGAGTACTAGACCGAGAGCAATGAAATTCCAACTTTTGCTATTCTTTGTAGAGAGTCCCAGTGTCATTTTATCTCCAATAAGGCCTTTATCTTTGTAAATATTTGCAAGTCAACCAAATGAACTAGGTGCATAGGTGCACAAAAAAAATCTTTCTTGGCTCGCTAAATCTTTATTTAACAAAGTTTATAGAATAATCTAGCCCGATCCAACAACGGGAGCTATCTGTAAATGTCACAAAAACGCGTTCCGGCAATATTTATGCGAGGAGGATCATCGAAAGGTGTATTTTTTCATTCTTCGGATTTACCGGAAAATAGAAATAGTTGGGATGAACTTTTTTTATCGGTTCTGGGAAGCCCAGACCCGTACGGCAGACAACTTAATGGAATGGGAGGCGGTATTTCCTCTCTATCGAAAGCTGTCGTGATTAGTCCACCTACGCGCCTAGACGCAGATGTGGATTATACTTTTGCACAGATCTCCGTAAAAGATTCAGTTGTAGATTATTCCTCAAATTGCGGGAACCTATCCTCAGCTGTTGGCCCGTTCGCGATAGACACTGGTCTGGTTGATGCTTCAGGCATCAAAAAAGAGGTAAGAATTCACAACACAAACTCTGGAAAATTGATTGTTTCCAAGGTTCCTCTAAGAGATGGACTTTCTGAAGTTTTAGGAGATTTTAGTATTCCAGGTGTTTCCGGCACTGGCGCAAAAGTTCAACTGGATTTCCTTGACCCCGGAGGCACTCGCACTGGAAGCCTATTACCAACAGGTAACACTGTAGACATTATTACACTTGCAAATGCTGGTGATTTTGAGGTTTCGCTCGTTGATGCGAGCGTTCCCTGCGCATTCATTGAGGCTAAAGCACTTGGTGTTACAGGCTCAGAAAGTATAGAAGAGCTAGAGTCTAATAATAGCCTTATGAAACTGGTTGAAGAGATTCGCCTCGCGGCAGGAGTGAAGATGGGCCTTGGAGAAACAATTGATCAAATTCCACCAACGGCCCCTAAACTTGGAATTGTGGCTGAACCGCTGGCTTATAAAACTTTAGCAGGTGAAATGGTTGATGCATCAAGTGCGAGCTTAACAACCCGTATTTGGTCAATGGGGCAGGTTCACCGTGTGTTACCCCTAACAGGAGCCATGTGCCTAGCAGTAGCATGCAAAATACCAGGTACTTTATGTGAGAGAAATACCAAAGGGGAAGGGGTAGACATAAAACTAGCTAACCCATCCGGAGTTCTACCCTTAAACGCTGCTGTCGAGGTCCAAGGCAATAAAATAAGTGCACGACACGTTACAGCATATCGAACAGCGCGAACTCTTATGGAGGGAAATGTCTTGATACCAGATCACACCCATCAAATTTATTAGAAAAGCTAGAGTTGCACAAAAATTCAAAATGATTTCATTAGAACAAATACTAAAAAAATGCCGCATTATACCGGTTTTAACAATTAGAAATATTGACGACGCAGTACCCCTCGCAGAAGCGATATTTGAGGGAGGTCTATCTGCAATCGAAATCACACTTCGCACACCTGAGGGATTTTCTGCTCTTGAAGCGGTGACAAAACATTTTCCCAAATTCTCTATTGGCGTAGGTACAGTCATACATAATACGGACATCAGACGCGCCAAAGAATCTGGAGCATCCTTTGCGGTGTCCCCTGGCATAAACATAGATCTCATTGAGCAGGCTTCAGCAGAAAAATTACCTTATTTACCTGGCATTCAAACAAGCTCGGAAGCGTTGTTAGGATTGAGACTAGGAATTAAATTTTTGAAATTCTTCCCTGCAAAAATTGCAGGAGGTACAGAGAGTTTAAAGCAGATCGCCCCAGTTTACCCAGAATTGATGTTCTGTCCCACCGGCGGTATAAGCTTTGATGAGGCATCTGAATACCTTGCCCAAAAAAATGTGATCAGCGTTGGTGGTAGCTTTGCCTCTCCACAAAATTTAATTGAAAAAAGAGATTGGAATGCGATCAAGACGCTAGCACAACGCGCCGCAAGATTGTAAGTGGTTTTGTAGTAGGAGAAAAAAAGAGTGGTTCAACTTTCCGTATTAGACCAATCTATAGCGGTAGCAGACCGCCCACAAGCGGAAGCGATAAGGGAGAGCGTATCTCTAGCGGAATATTGCGAAAAACTTGGTTATCATAGATATTGGGTTTCCGAACATCACAATCATCCAGCTATCGTAGGTACAGCTCCAGAAATTCTCATCGCAGCTATAGCGTCAAAAACAAATAGGATACGCGTTGGCAGTGCAGGAGTGATGTTGCCTCATTACTCCCCCTTTAAGGTCGCCGAGCAGTTTCGGGTCTTAGATGCTTTAGCTCCAGGCAGAATAGACTTAGGTCTCGGTAGAGCGCCAGGCTCAGATGGTCTAACAGCTTTCGCTCTTAACCCTAACGCGGCAGAACGGCCCCATCAATTCCCAAACGATGTGATGGACCTCGATGCCTGGCTTCATGGAGAAGAGCTGCAAGAGGGACACACATTTTCAAAACTTAAAGCGCAACCCTCAGGCGACACGGCACCTGAAATTTGGATTTTAGGCAGCAGTGCATTTGGGGCACAGGTAGCAGCACATTTTGGTCTCCCTTACGCTTTCGCTTGGTTTTTTACCAACGGACACGGAGGCCAACAAGCACTAGAAATTTACCGACAACACTATAAACCTAGCGCGCGGCATCCAAAGTCAAATCCCGCCATTTGTGTCTGGGCCTTAGCAGCAGAAACGCATGAAGAGGCACAATATCATTTCAGCTCGCGGGCGAGGTGGCAACTTTTCCGAGATCGCGGTCAGCACTTAATATTTGAGGACCCGGAAACTGCCTTGGCAGCACAATATGACGAGTACGAAAAATCAAAGATAGAGGAGCTTCGAAAAACAACCTTCGTAGGCACTGGAGAGGAAGTCGCGACCCGAGTCACGGCTTTGGCCAAAGAACTGAACGTTGAGGAAGTCGCTATTGTGACCTGGGCATACGATGCTACAGCCCGAAAAAATAGTTACTGTCAGATTGCATCAGCTTTTGGATTATAATCTATATAATCGCCCTGGTGTTCTTTTATTTTAAGTTCTTGACTGATCCCAAAAACAACAAGATGATTAAAGGGTACTTTCATCAGGGGGGCTCTAATGAACTATTTATCTACTAAACCTCAAGCACATGGTCACACTGAGGAACAATGGCAAGCAAGAGTCGACCTTGCTGCAGCGCATCGGTGTGCTGTAATGCATAACCTCCACGAAGGTATTTTTAACCACCTAACTTTTCGCGTACCGGGCCACAAAGATAGATACTATCAAATTCCATTCGGTCTCCATTGGTCAGAGGTAAACGCAAGTTGCTTTATGGAAGTTGACTATGATGGCGTAGTTCAAGTTGGAGAAGGAATAGTCGAGCGGTCTGCTTATTGCATCCATGCCCCGATGCATAAAAAAATGAAAAATGCTAATGCTGTTTTCCACACGCATATGCCCTTCGCTAGTGCATTGACACGTTTGGAAGATCAACACATACAACCGATTGGCCAGACTGAACTAGGCACCCAAATGCGAACAGGATATGATGAAACTTACGATGGTCCTGGTCTAGACCCAGCGGAAGGCGAGAGATTAGCCAAAATTTGCGGAAATAATACAGTATTATTGATGGCTAACCATGGCGCACTAACTCTAGGTGATACCGTAGCAGAAGCCTATGATCGCCTTTATTACCTTGAAAGAGTGGCGCAAGTTCAACTTTATGCAATGTGGACGGGCAGGCCCCTTCGTAAACTTCCAGAGCCAATCATAGAAAAAACCTATAAAACATACGGCAACAATAAGATGCTTTATGGTGGCAAAAAAAACGCGGAGTGGCATTTCGATGCTCTAAAGAGAATTCTTGATCGAAAAGAGCCTGATTATGCCCATTAAAGGGCGTCATTAAAGCTGTGCACTATATAAATATTAGTTGACTTGATTAGCAGAGCCAGTTTCAACCATTTCTTTTATTTCCGCCTCTGAGTAGCCTAGCTCGCCGAGTATTGAAAGTGTATTTTCACCAAGGCGTGGTGCATGACTTTGAGATATACGCCCACCACCACTAAAAGTATTTGCTGGTCTAGTTCGCTTTATCTTTCCTTCACTGGGATGTTCTTCACTACCAAAAAAATTTACTTCATTTAGATGCGGATCGTCGAGAACATCTTCAATGGTATTATATCGCTGAGCCGGAACATCCTTTTCTTCAAAAATTTTAAGCCACTCTTCGGTTGTTTTTTTTAAAAGACCTTCTTTCCTTAAGATAAAATAGGCTTCTGCGTTTGACGTTCGATTTGCTGCGCTATTAAAACGAGAGTCTGTCTTCAGTTCTGGACGTCCTATGGCATCAAAAAATGCAAAGGCCTGATCATTGGTATTGGGACCAACCGTTATAAAACCATCTTTGGTAGCCAAGGGCCGGTAATATGGGCTCAAAAGGCGCCCATCTCCCGTTGGTCCAACGGGTGGATCAAACGTACAAGCTCCCATGTGTTCAGACGTTACGAACGATGCCATATTTTCAAACATTGGCACTTCTATCGCTTCGCCGACTCCAGTCTTCTCTCGCCGATAAAGGGCGAACCCGATTACTTGAGCTGCAATTAAACCAGTTGTATGGTCGGTCATTACCATCGGAACAAAGCGTGGCTCGCCCGTTGCACGATGTAATGTAGCAGCTACGCCAGAAACACTCTGGATAATTGGGTCATATGCTGGCCGATTGTAATAGCGGCCTCCTTTACCAAACCCAACGATAGAACAATAAATGAGCTTAGGGTTATCTTTTGCTAAGTCCTCGTATGCCAGTCCTGCTCGCGCTAGTCCCTGAGGGCGAACATTTGAAACAAAAACATCCGCCGTGGAAATTAATTTCTTTAACACATCAAGGCCTGCTTTTTTCTTGATATCGAGGCAGATAGAGCGTTTATTCCTATTAAAATTCAGAAACTTACCAGACATGCCCGGATTTCTGCTACCTTTGGCCATTGTTCGCAAAAGGTCGCCGGAAGGGGCCTCAACTTTGATAACATCTGCGCCATAATCGGCTAAAGTTCGACTGCATATAGGTCCAACAACTACCGTCGTTTGATCGATTACTCTTATGCCTTCGAGGGGCCCCCCGCTCATTTTTTAAAACCTAACTCCATAATCCCACATTGAGCACCGTCCTTATCAGACACCCAGCAATTCATGGTATTTTGATCAGTAATGGCTCCACATATGTCAATTGTGTCTCCCACATGAACAGGCCGCGTAAGCCTAACATTAAAAGTGTCAAGTTTATCGGGAGCTCTTTTCAAAGCCGACCCAACCATTAGCGTCATCGTAAGGCCACCATTTTGAACCGTCGCCGGATATCCCTCGATATCTCTGGAGTAATCTGCATCGTAGTGAATTCTATGTGCATTCCAAGTAACGGCTGAATATCTAAAAACCAGTGCCTCAGTGAGGGTAATAGTGTCCGACCATTCAGCATTAGCCGGCGCGTCCACCGGCAGAGTAACTTTACTTTTCTCACCAGGAGGTGGCATTTCCCGGTAAATTGCATCTGTCTCATCAGTCGCTATTACTTGTCCCTCGGCCTCAATCGTATCACGGAGGGTAAGAATGGCGATTCTGCCCGTTCTAGCAATCTTAGGGGTAATAGCAATTACTTCAGTAGTGCGCGTTGCGGGCACTCCAGCCTTGAGCGTTCCCATAATTTTCACTCGCCGTCCGGCGCCCATTCTTCGAGGCAATGGGATAGGCGGAAGTACAACTCCTGGATTTGGATGCCCATCAGGCCCTATATCTGATTGCCTAGTTACATTTGGGAAAAACATACCAAACCAATGAGGCGGGAGTTGGGACCCAACTTTGTAAGCATTGAAGTCTTCATCCAACATACCAGCTATTCGCCTTACAACAGACAACGCTATTTCATCTTCCACGACACTTTTACTGCCAACAAACGGTTTCAACGCCTCAACTGAATTTATAAACTCTTCATCGCTTTGCATTAAATTCTCCTATCTGATCCGGCCAGAAATTATTACATTGTTAGCTATTTTAGTATCGCGATACTGATGACTACAAAAAAAACGCGCCAACGAGAAACTAACGTCGACTTACGTTATACAATATTTTATTACAAGGAATAGGAAAAATACCATGACTACCCAAATACCCAGAGGACCTCTACAAGGCGTCAAAGTTATAGACCTCACAACAGTGATGTTGGGTCCATTCTGCACTCAAATCTTGGGTGAAATGGGTGCGGACGTTATTAAAATCGAGACCCCGGAGGGTGATGTCAACCGTTGGACTGGAGCAGCTAGATCACCCGGGATGTCAACAGGACAACTTATCAAAGGGCGCAATAAAAAAAGTATCATTTTCAACCTAAAGGTCCCTGAGGCTCGAGCACCATTTGAGAAGTTGATAGAAACAGCAGATGTATTCGTCCACAACATAAGACCCAAAGCAGCCGCACGGTTACGTATCGACTACGATACAATTTCTAAACTTCGACCAGACATAATTTATGCTTCGGCAACGGGTTTTGGTGAAGATGGACCATATGCTGACAAGCCTGCCTATGACGATTTGATACAAGCAGCTTCAGGTATCGCAAGCCTATATGGGCGAGTGACTGGTAGCCCAAAATATGCTCCGAGCGTTATGGCGGATAAGACTACTGGACTGTTTTTGTCAAACTATATTGTGATGGCTCTATTTCATCGTGAAAGAACAGGGGAGGGACAGAAACTCCATGTTCCAATGTATGAATCTTTTGCTTCTTTTGTTGTCAATGAACATCTTCAAGGACAAACATTTGTGCCGCCAACCGGACCTTCAGGTTATAGCCGTTTGTTAACGACTAATCGGCGTCCTTATCAAACAAAGGACGGCTACATAAGCGTAGTTCCCTACACACAAAAACATTGGAAGAATTTTTTCGAAGTAGCCGGTTCACCGCATTTGATTGAAGACGAACGCTTCAAAAATCAGACTTTGAGAACGGAAAATATCGACGCTTTATACCAAATTGTATCAGACACTATTTTATCTAAAACAAGCCAAGAATGGTTGGTCATTCTTGAAGAAGTTGATATCCCCGCCGGTCCTGTCAATTCACCAGAGGACCTTCTTAACTGCCCTCACTTAACAGCTGTTAAAATGTTTCCAGAAGTTGATCATCCTACAGAAGGGCGCATGAGACACATAAAAGTTCCTGTCAGCTTCTCAAAAACACCTGGGGGCCTTTATGAGCACGCAAAAGTTCTTGGTGAAAACACAGAGCAAATTCTTTCCGATTTAGGTTTATCCGATACGGATATCAGCGACTTATATGAATCTGGAGCCATCGGGGTGCCTCCCAAACGAATATAGCTTATCTATGTAAGGGAAATTCAATCATGCAAATTTACAGGAATATAACAAATATTCCATTGACGGAGATAAAGGACACCGTATCAACATATGAGAGCGCGGGTTACAGTGGTGTGTTAACAACCGAATTAAAACACGACCCCTTTCTTCCGCTTGGCATTGCTGCAGTTCATACACAAAAAATAAATTTAGCGACGGGAATAGCTGTATCCTTCCTACGCAGTCCAATGGCCGTTGCCAATTTAGGATGGGATTTGAATGAGGCATCCCAAGGTCGATTTACCCTAGGTTTAGGAACGCAAATCCGTGCGCATAATGAGAAGCGCTTCAGTGCGCCCTGGTCGCCACCAGCACCAAGGATGAGAGAATACATCAAAGCTTTAAAAGCAATATGGCGGTGTTGGAAATATGGAGAAAAGTTAGATTTTAAAGGCAACCACTACAATTTCACCTTAATGACGCCAGAGTTTGTTCCTGAGAACTCCGATCTAGCATTACCTCCGGTAACACTCGCGGCTGTAGGCCCATTTATGTTAAAAACTGCCGCAGAAGTTGCTGACGGGGTTCGACTGCATGGCTTTTGCACACAAAAGTATTACGAGGAGACAATATCACCAAAGCTACACGAAGGACTAGTTGCATCAAATCGTAGTCGTGACAACTTTGAAGTTTCTGGTGGTGGCTTTCTCGCTACTGGACCAGACGATGGGTCTGTCGCAAAAGCAGCTGAGATCGTGCGCTATCGTGTTGGGTTTTACGGCTCAACGCCGGCATATTGGCCCGTGCTTGAAACGCATGGCTATGGTGATCTTGGGCGAAAATTGAACTCCATGACAAAAAATGGTGAGTGGGACAAGCTTGCGGCTGAAATAACCGATGATGTTTTGAACTTATTTTGCATTACAGGCCGGTACGATGAGTTGACACATTTGGTAAAAGATAGATTTTCTAATATGTGCGACGTAATATCGACTGGACTTAACGAGGATTTCCCACCAGATTTGATACAAGATATTAAAAAGATAGAAACGCCATTCAAAAAGTTTAAAACCTAAAAAAAGCTGATGTGCCCACAATTTGATAGTATTGCCCACAAGGAAGGATAATTAGAATGAAATTTAGCTTTTCTGAGGAACAGGAGGAATTCAGATCGTTTCTCAGGCGTTTTTTAGAAGAAAAATCACCTACGACCGAAGTCCGTCGTTTGATGGCTACGGATGCGGGTTGGGAGAAAGAGCAATGGCGCAAGGTCAATACTGAATTAGGTTTAACTGCTATTGCAATACCGGAAGAATATGGCGGCCAAGGCTTTGGCTTATCGGAACAGTGTATTGTTCTAGAGGAAATGGGGCGGTCTCTGCTGTGTGCGCCATATTTTTCATCGGCGGTCTTGACCGCAAACGCGATACTATACGGAGCATCTGAAGAATATAAGAAAAAGTACCTTCCTGAAATTGCATCGGGTGACCTCACGGCTTCTCTGGCTTTTACTGAGGAGACCGGAGCTTGGGACATCTCGTCGATGAGTATGTGTGCTAAAAAAACTGAGAATACATACCGCCTCACGGGCGTAAAAAGCTTTGTGCTAGACGGCCATATGTCAGATTTAATTATAGTATTAGCAAAAGTAAATGATAATTCAGGGTCCCAACGACTTGCACTCTTTTCAGTTGATAGTACGGCGACTGGGTTAACAAAAAACCTACTCAATTCTACCGATCAAACAAGAAAACTCGCAAAGTTAATGTTCACCGACGTTGAAGCGACTTGTATTTCCAGCGAAGACGACGTCACTGAGGCTATGCAAACAACATTTTTAAAATCTTGTATTGGCCTTTCTAATGAGATGGTAGGGGGAGCGGAAAGACTTCGTGAAGACACGCTAGAATATGTCAAAATGCGAATGCAATTCGGGCGATCAATAGCGTCATTCCAAGTTACTAAACACAAAGCTACTGATATGCTTGCTGATGTAGAACTTGCAAAGTCAGCGGCTTATTACGCTGCGGCGGCGTTTGATGATGGTGAGAGCGATATAGCGGCAACTGCATCTATAGCCAAAGCCTCTGCGTCTGAAGCTTATATGCAAACAGCAATTAACGCTGTTCAAATGCACGGGGGTATTGGTTTCACATGGGATAACGACACCCATCTTTGGTTTAAAAGAGCAAAAAGCTCAGAAGTATTTCTAGGGACAGCAGATTTTCATCGTGAGTTGATGATGCAGTCTTGGGATCAATAAGGAGAGTTATTTATGTCAATGAATGAAGAACAAGTCCGCAACGAAGTGCGTGAATGGTTAAAGGAAAATTGGAGCCCCAATCTCGATTTAGTGGAATGGCGCTTAAAGCTCGCCGATTCTGGTTGGGGTATGGCTAATTGGCCGGCTGAATGGTATGGCCGCGATCTACCGGTTAGTTTGGTCCCGGCTATAGAAGAAGAATTTAATAAGATTGGCGCTTTAACAATTCCTAAATCTGGAATTCGAATGTTAGCGGCTGCGACTATTCTTAACCATGGCTCTGACATGCATAAAGAAAAGTTTTTAAAACGCATAATTACTGGGGAAGACGTATGGTGCCAATTATTTAGTGAACCCGGTAGTGGCTCAGATCTCGCCGGAGCAACCACAAAAGCAGTGATGGTAGGCAATAAATGGGTGGTCAATGGCCAGAAAGTTTGGACTACGAGCGCTCATAAAGCCCACTGGGGCTTATTATTAGCTCGAACTGATATGGATGATACAAAACATAGGGGACTATCCTATTTTATCATTGATATGAACCAGCCAGGCGTTGAAACGCAACCGTTAATGCAAATGAATGGCCATGCCTCGTTTAATCAGGTTTTCCTGACAGACGCGGAAGTGCTGCCCGATTTTCAAGTTGGGGAACTAGGCGATGGTTGGCAGGTAGCCACCACTACGCTGATGCACGAAAGACGCGCCGCCGACTCACTTCGCTCTTGGGGACAGGCCTCAAAGGGAGATGGACCTATTTATGATCAAGAGCGAGTTGAAACTGAAACCACAATGCAGCCTTATAAATGGTACCCGCAGCGGGCTGGTAGGGTTGACCTGATTATGGACCGGGCAAAAGAAACCGGCGCGATTAAGGATCCAGCCATTCGCCAGGAAATAGCAAAGCTTATGACTTTACATAAATCAGCCGAGTGGACAGCACGTCGCGCTAGGGCGGCACAAGAGCAAGGGAAGCCACAAGGGCCAGAAGGCTCCCTTGGCAAACTAGCAGCCAGTAATGTCGCTAGAGCTGCCGCGAAAGTACACACACTCATAAGCGGTGCCGATGCGATGCTAACTGGCGAAGACAGTCCTATGGATGGTACAATCGCTGAAATCCTTGTTTCGTTTCCAGCATCCTCAATAGCCGGCGGCACCGATGAAATACAAAAAAATATTATATCAGAACGAGTATTAAATATGCCTAAGGAAACCCGTTTTGACGCAGATAAACCGTTTAAGGATATACCAAGAAATACAGTTTCTTAATAAGCAGAACAATTGGTTGCGAGGTACTGGGGCAAACGAAAATGTCCAGTACCCGATCCCCCCGCTTTTCAAGTTATCCTATTCGTTATCGGAACTCTTCACCCTATATCGCCAAGCAAAAGTCAGCGTAATCAGGCATACTATCGGCAGAAACGCCGCCACTAAAATGACTAGACCATAGTCAGATGCTTTCCACAATAACGAGGCAATCGTAGGTGAAACAGCTGACCCCAGCATGAAACCAATGGCTAGAAAACCAGCTATAATTCCAAAATTCTGACGACCTAATAATTGAGCGATTATTGTTGGCCGGATAATACTAAAAACGCCGTACCCTGCGCCTTGACCTATAACAAATACAGCAATAGCAAGAGGGATCGCATTACTATAATAAAGGGCCAGGCCAGCTATAAATATCGAAACAAACGATACAAGACATATCGCTAAGACAGACACATGACGCTCAAATAATGTCATGATCACACGACCGGCCACTTGCATTGGACCTATCATAGAGGCCCCAAGAACGGCCATCTCTGCAGTAAACCCTCTACCAATTAATATTGGAAGCATATGCGTCGTTATCATTCCGTGCGCGCAAGCTGCAAGAGTGAAAGTCACGGCAATAAGCCAGAAAGTCCACGTTTTGGCCACCAGCATCGCCTTGCGCGCGGTAGGACTTGGTGATTGCCGTTTTTCTCTTGCGTAATAAGCTGCCTGCTTCGAGCCATAGATTATTAGGGGGACTGCTACCGTAATTATAATCACGCCAAAAATAATTAAAGCTACACGCCAATCGAAAAACTTTATCAAAATATGTGCACTTGGAAATGAGATAGTCGATGCAAATCCTGCGATAAGTGTCACGTAGGTAATTGCTCTCCGCGCCTCCAGGCCCATTGTATAAGTTATTATAGCAAAGCATGCTTCGTATAATGAACTCGACATCGCCAAGCCAATCCCGAACCAAATAAGGTAAAACTGCCAGACTTCGGTAACTTGGGACAATAAAAGTAGGAGCACGCCTGCCACCAACGCACCACCAGAAAATAGACTTTTCCCGTGACCAAAATCTATCAGTCGGCCCACCAACGGGGCAGCAAATGCTGCCACAATAAGCGCCATGGTAAAGGCTCCTGTTAGCACAGGCTTAGAGAATTTTAATTCTGCCTCCCATGTCGGAAAGAATGCAGCAAAAGAATAATAGTAAGCCGCCCACACCAATGTTTCGGCGACCGCAAAAGAGCCCACTATTTTAAAAAATGTCTTCTGATCGTAGGTTTTTTTTGGCTCGTCTGTTGTGTCTGACCTATCCATACCTAAACCGAGACAAACTTAGCGCACTTTTTCATTTGATATTCGCATGGGGACGCCAAATTCCCTTTGACAAATTTTAGCCAGCTTGTTTACCCCCACCTTTATTGTATTTTCATCAGGGTGCCCAAAACATAAACGTAGCTTAGATCTTGCGGGGATGGCGTCAGTGGACCATTCCGGGCCAGGATTTATAGCTATACCCTCTGAAAGAGCAATACTTGCTAACCGCACGGTGTCTACAGTATCAGGTAAAGTTACCCACAAAAATATGCCACCTTCGGGAACTTCAAACTCTGCTGACGTCCCAAAATTCGCTTCAACAGCTTCAGTCAAGATTCTAAGTTTTTTCTCGAGTGTTCCACAAAGGGATTTAATATGTTTATCAAAATTTGCTTCACAATATTCTGCGAGCATCATTTGTTCTAATGCACCAGTCCCACCGTCACTCTTAAGTGCTAAAAGTTGGGACAGAACATTCCAATTGCCAATCAGATAGCCAATTCTCAATGCTGGTGCAATTGTCTTAGAAAAAGATCCACAGTGAATTACCCTGTTACCCTCATCCAACGCAGCTAAGGCTGGAGGTCTACTGCTGTCCCATATTAAGTCGGCATAGCATTCGTCTTCTACGATCGGGATTTGAAACTTTTTCGAGATCTCCAGCAGTTTAAGCCTATTTTTCTCTGGCATTATACTGCCGGCTGGATTTTGAACTGTAGGAATTACATAGATAAATTTTGGTTTTATCGACTTATCTAAAAGATCTTCCAATCTCTCTACTAGCAAATCTAAACGGATACCTTCATCGTTAAGTGGTACACCAATAGGCTTCACCCCGATCCTTCTTAATCTGTTAATTGCGCTACCATAACTAAATTGCTCAACAATTACTGTATCGCCAGGGTTACAAAAAGCCGCATTGATTAGATCTAATGCTTGTCCCGATCCTGATGTAATTAGAATATCATCACTTGAAACGCTCAGACCACTTCGTTTGTTTACCTTCTTAGATATAAACTCTCTGAGAGGTTTATATCCTTGGGGCCCATGCTGTAATCCATATGTTGCTAATGTCTTGCCCTCCCGTTTTAACACCTCCGAAATTGATTTTATCATGTCGTCAACTGGAATGCTCTCAGCATCATTGTGACCACCAATAAAATTATATTGCGGAAAGCCGCTCCATCGCTGAGTCGGGGCAGGTAAATCACTTTTAAAAAACGTCGAATACTCTATGTCCAATGCCATTCATTTTCTCCCAAACAAAAAGCCAGAAAGATATCGAGGTGATGATGTAAGGACTTGTTACTTTATTCAAAATAGCGCAACAAGGAGATAACTACTATTAGTAATGATAGCTATTTTTCCGGTAGAGAAATGTAAATGTCAAATCCCGATCATCCTTTAACAGGTATACGTGTTTTAGATTTAACCCAAATTTATAACGGCCCTTATGCCACCTTTCTAATGGCAATGGCAGGTGCTGACGTTATTAAAGTAGAACCCCCTGGAGGGGAGCATTTAAGACGAAGAAATGCAAGAGGGGGCGCTTTGTATCCTTTTAAAATGCTTAACCCTAATAAGCGCAGCATTTTATTAGATTTAAAAAATGAAGAAGACCGGGACATTTTTTTAGAATTAGCCTCAACGGCAGATATTATAATTGAAAATTTTGCACCGGGCGTTGTTGATCGCCTAGGTGTGGGTTATGAAACCATTAAAAAAATTAAACCAGAAATCATTTATGCTTCCGGTAGCGGCTACGGGCAAGATGGTCCATACAAAGGTTACCAGGCTATGGATATCGCCGTTCAGGCCATGAGTGGTGTTATGAGCGCAACAGGGTTCCCCGACAATCCACCCGTCAAAGCTGGGGTAGCATTATGCGACTTTTTTGCTGGAATACATCTATTTGGTGGAGTTATGACAGCACTTGTCAAAAAAGAGCGAACCGGCAAAGGGTCCTATGTTGACGTCTCAATGCAAGAAGCTGTCTTCCCGTCTTTCGCTTCAAACCTTGGACTTATATTCGATACCGACGTAAAAAAAATCCCCGAGCGAGTAGGGAATTTTCACGGAGGACTATCCATTGCACCATATGGCGTTTACCCCTGCAAAGACGGATACGTTTCCATAATATGTAATAATGACACTCACTGGCATAGGTTATTGGACGCAATGGATATGCCCGAGGCTAAAAAGGATCCAAAATTTCTTACAATGGCGGATCGTGTAAAAAACCTAGATGATTTAACTAATCTTATCACTGACTGGTCATCCCGCTTTGCCCGTTCAGAAATTATGGCTTCATTAAATGACGCGCGCGTGCCTTGTGGAATGGTTAAAGATCTTGGTGAAGTCATTGAAGATGAAAACTTGCATGCTAGAGGGATGATCCGCTGGATAAACGATGAAGAAGGGCAAAAGTCGCTCGCAACAGCAAGCCCGTTACATATTGATGGTGTAAACAGTGTCGATTATCAGGCCGCACCTGAGATCGACGCCAATAGAAACGAAATATTGAAAGAGCTTAGAGCTAATAACCAGTAATCTCAAAATACATAAAAGCATCCTTTGGAATATGTCACATGCATAAAGATCTAGAAAATAAGGTAGCTATCATCACTGGGGCTAGCAGGGGTTTAGGGCAAGAGTACGCAGTAAAACTAGCAGAAGCAGGGGCAAAAGTTATCGCAGCTGATATAACGGATTGCAACAAAACCACTCAAATTATTAAGGACTCCGGGGGAACCTGTATGAGCGTCCAACTTGATGTAAGAAATCAGTCAAGTTGCGATGCGATGGCAAAAATGACATTCGATAAGTTTGGCCGCATCGACATTTTGGTAAATAACGCGGCCCTCTATGGTTCTCTTAAGGGAGGACGCTTCGATGCACTCGCAGAGCAAGATTGGAATGATTGCTTAGACGTCAACATCAGCGGCATTTGGCGCTGTTGCAAGGCAGTTATTGGTTCGATGAAGGCTCAACAGAGCGGATCTATAATAAACATCTCATCCTTAGCAGCTTTGGCTGGTTTACCCTATGCCTTGCACTATTCGACGTCAAAAGCAGCAGTTATTGGTTTAACGCGGGCGCTAGCACGCGAGCTGGGACGCGATTGGATCCGAGTAAATTCAATTGGACCTACAGCCGTTGCTACGGAAGGAACAGAGGAATTTTTTGGAGATAAACTAGAGCAAGCGACTAAAGCAATAGCCGAGGGCCAAGCACTGAAAAGGACTCTCTCTCCAGATGACCTGACCGGAACAATTCTGTATCTGGCTAGTGACGCTTCAAAGTTTGTTACAGGCCAAACGATAATGGTGGATGGTGGAACAGTATTTCTTTAATAATTACTTAATCAACATTTTGATTTAAAGAAAAGGTAGAATGGAAATGTCCATAACTTACGATTACAAAGGCCGATCCGTTGTCATAACAGGCGGAGCAAAAGGTATCGGGCTGGCTGCAGCCAAACGTTTTCACTCAAGTGGGGCGAACGTTTCCTTGTGGGATATGGACGAAGGTCGCCTCAATGAGGTTAAAGATAACTTTTCTGGTAAAATAGATACTCAAGTCGTGGACGTAACAAAATGGGATTCCGTCAACGCTGCGGCTGAAAATAGTTTCAAAAGCATCGGAGGCGCAGACATTCTTGTAAATAGTGCAGGGATCGCGGGTCCAAATTTCAAAACCTGGGAATACCCAATTGAAGAATGGATGAAAGTTGTAGACATCGATCTGAATGGCACCTTTCTTTGCTGTAGAGCCCTGGTGCCATTTATGAGAGAAAATAAATACGGACGAATTGTAAATATAGCCTCAATAGCGGGAAAGGAAGGTAACCCCAATGCGGCGCCATACAGTGCGGCAAAAGCGGGGGTCATTGGTCTAACTAAATCACTTGGAAAAGAACTAGCGGATATGAATATAACCGTAAATTGTATTACTCCCGCAGCAGTTCGCACAGAAATTTTCGATCAAATTAGTCAAGAACATATAGACTTTATGCTATCCAAAATTCCAATTGGACGTTTTGGAACCGTAGATGAAATAGCAAATCTGATCACGTGGTTAAGTTCTGAGGAATGCTCGTTTAGCACCGGAGGTGTTTTCGACATCTCAGGTGGAAGAGCTACTTACTAGATCTTTTTATCAATACTTAAAAAAACTTTCATACCTTAAGTTATAATTTAACCTGTTGCTGAAGCCTTAATTTGGATGGTTAACGAAATGACAGATGCAGTGGTAATATTATCTGCAAACCAAGCGTTTTACGATGCGTTCTCTACAGCGAGTTTTGACCTAATGAAAAACGTTTGGTCCTCAAGTGAGGAAATCGTTTGCATACACCCAGGTTGGGCACCACTTTATGGACAAGAGGCTGTCATGCAAAGTTGGAGTAATATTTTGATGGGAGGGCATTCTCCTAAAATTACTTGTCACAACGCTATAGCCCATTTTCTAAAATTTGATCTGTGTTTTGTGACCTGTTTTGAGAGCCTTCAAGGGGGAACAATGGCGGCGACCAACATCTTTCTAAATGAAGAAAATTCATGGAAAATGATTCATCATCACGCAGCGCCTACTGCCCAACATATTCCGCATACCAGTAACGATAATTCACGATTACAATAACTAGACTTTACCGATATTCATTGGGACTTATTGAAACATGACAACGTCTGCAACAAACTTAGTTAATATGACCGCTAACGAAATTGTTGGTTTATTAAAGAAAAGAGAAGTAACCCCAGCTGAGCTCCTAGATGCATTGAGGGAAAGAATCAGTGAGGTTGATAATAAAGTAAATGCTCTACCCACTTTATGTTGGGAAAGGGCCTACAAAGACGCAGATAAAATGTCAAATTTAAGTTTAGATGAACGCGGCATACTGGCAGGCTTGCCTGTAGCCATAAAGGATCTCAACCCCGTTAGCGGCGTACGCTCCACCTGGGGGTCGCCAATCTACCGAGATTTTGTGCCTAGGCGATCTGATTGCCTGGTTGAAAATCTGGAAAAGGAAGGCGGGATAGTTTACGCAAAAACAAACACGCCAGAATTTGGCGCTGGAGCAAACACTTTTAATGAAGTCTTTGGTGCCACTTTAAATCCTTGGGATACCACCAAAAGTTGTGCCGGGTCTTCTGGCGGATCTGCAGTAGCCTTGGCAACTGGCCAAGCTTGGCTGGCGAGCGGTTCAGATCTTGGAGGTTCATTGAGAAACCCGGCAAGCTTTTGTTCTGTGGTAGGTTTTAGACCAAGCCCTGGTCGGGTAGCCTATGGAGCTGCGGGTGCTGGAGCATATCCAAGCGGGTTGTACAGCATTCCAGGACAGCCATTCAGCGTTGCCGGACCTATGGCTCGCACAGTTGCCGACGTTGCTCTATTCTTAGATGCTTTGGTGGGGACTCATCCGGCTGATCCTATTTCACTACCCAAGACTGAGAAAAGTTATCTCGAGGCCGTAAATAATCCAAGGAAACCGCGCAAAGTTGCCTTTTCACCTGATCTAGGGGTGACACCTGTCGATAGAGAAGTTGCCGATATTTGTAGAAAGGCAGCTGAGGTATTCGAAGACTTGGGATGCATCGTAGAGGAGGCGCATCCTGATTTCTCCGATGTGCAAGATATATTCCAGACTTGGCGCGCTATATCCTTTTACGTCAGTAAAAAAGAACTGCTTGATAATCAAAAAGATCTACTGAAACCAGAGGTTGTCTGGAATATTGAAAAAGCATCAGAAATAACGGTTGATGACTTTGCGCGCATCGAACTTGCTCGAGGACGTTACCTTGCACGAGCCAATGAATTTTTTCAGGATTACGACTTGTTACTTTGTCCTGCTACCGTTGTGCCGCCGTATCCAGTAGAGCAGCGGTTCGTCGAGAGCCTAGGTGATCACAAGTTCTCTAATTATGTAGAATGGCTGACCATAGCGTATGCGATTACCCTCACAGGCCATCCCGCATTGAGTATACCCGCTGGGTTTACAGAGTCTGGTTTACCTGTTGGCCTTCAAATGGTTGGGGGACCGAGAGGGGAAGAAAATTTGCTCATGGCAGCCGAGCTTTATGAAAAAGCATCAACTATTAAGTTCGGGGTTCCCATAGATCCTATTAGCTCTTAAAGTTATAAGGTGTATTAAATAGAAAACAGGATAATCTTCTATCATGCCAGAGTTATTAAGTTCTGCCCAACGACAAGACGCTCTTGAAAATTTAACTGGCTGGAGCGAAGCAACCGACGGAAAATCAATAAGAAAAGTGTTTGAATTCAGAGATTTTAAACAAGCTTTTGGTTTCATGTCACAAGCTGCTCTAAAGGCGGAACAAATGGACCACCACCCAGAATGGAGCAATGTTTACAATAAAGTCGACGTGACCTTATCTACGCACGATGCCGGGGGTGTAACAGAATTAGATATTCAATTAGCCGCTTTTATGGATAACGTCGTCAGTTAGTATTTGATGTAACATCAAGAGAATAGCCGGATCCTCTGACCGTGCGTACCAACTCCGGTCCGTCCCAAGCATTAAGTGCCTTTCTTAAACGCCTTATATGAACATCCACCGTTCTTGCTTCAACATAAACATCACCCCCCCATACTTTTCCTAAAAGCACGTCTCTCGAAAAGACGTAGGTTGGCCGGTCTATCAGTGTTTCTAAAAGCTTAAAGCACTTAGGGCTAAGATGGACCATATGGCCATCACGTGTGACTCTGTGGGAGTCTAAGTTAACAACAACACCTTCGTATTCTTTTATTGAGGAGTTATTCTGTCCCGACGAACGACGCAGTAGCGCGTTTATCCTGGCGACAAGCTCTCGAGGAGAATATGGTTTTACCATGTAATCATCTGCTCCAGCCTCTAAGCCTAGAACCCTGTCGCCTTCCTCTCCCCTCGCTGTTAACATTATAATAGGGATATGCCGTGTCTCTTTTTTACCGCGCAAGATACGACAAACTTCCAACCCAGAGCGCTCTGGTAACATCCAGTCTACGACGACTAAGTCAGGGATTTCTATTTCGGCACGACCAATAGCTTCCTCGCCTGTAAAGGCCACAACAGTCCTGAAATCAGCTTTCTCCAAGTTATAGCAAAGCATTTCTGCCAACGGAGGTTCATCCTCAACAACTAATATGAGTGGAGCCATTTTTATATCACCCTTGCTACAAACCTTTTTAGTTGAAAGTTTTCCGTTTTAATTACGATAATTTGCAAGGAAAAATCAACCAATCCGACCCAAAACGTAATCAGCGGTCCTCTCGTCAACAGGATTTTCAAATACTTCCGCTGTTTCCCCATGCTCAACGATCGAGCCTAAGTGGAAGTATGCAATTTTATCCGATAAGCGGCGGGCTTGCTGCATAGAATGAGTTACGATCACAATCGTGTATTCGGCTTTTAATTCGGTTATCAATTCCTCAATTCGTTTGGTCGCAATTGGATCGAGTGCAGAGCATGGCTCATCCATCAAAATTATATCGGGGCGCACCGCTATCGCTCGCGCAATACAAAGCCTCTGTTGTTGCCCGCCAGACAGGCTTGTTCCAGGCACATTGAGCCGGTCTTTAACTTCGTCGAGAAGGCCTGCCCGCTCGAGGCTACCTAGGACGATCCCGTGTAACTCCTCGTCATCAGCGGCGAGGCCATGAATTTTTGGCCCATAAGCAACGTTTTCGAATATAGACTTTGGAAACGGGTTGGGTTTCTGGAACACCATGCCTACTTGCGTTCGAAGCTGCACGACGTCCCTAGCTGGATCATAAATATTTTCTCCATCAAGAAATACTTGGCCCTCAATATTACAAACACTAATAGTGTCATTCATTCTATTCAGACTTCTAATAAAGGTTGACTTCCCGCAACCCGACGGTCCTATCAAAGCCGTAACCTCGTTTGGATATATATTCAATGACACGCCTTTAAGCGCTTGCACTTTAGCGTAGGAAACCGTTAAATCTTTGGTGGCCATTTTCGCTTTCATATCAACATATCCCTCTTCTCCATGCCTTACGTCCTCCATTATAGGTCCTTCCGTAATTGGAGAATTAATCAGACTTTCGATAGGATTATTTTCCATACTAATACTCCTCAATAACGTGTTTCAAATTTGTTGCGCAAAATTACAGCCGTCAGATTTAAGGTACCGACAAAGGCCAGCAGCACCAGGATTGCCGCCGAAGTCCTCTCCGCGAAAGCTGTCTCCGGCATGTCTGACCATAAGAAAACTTGAACGGGCAGCGCGGTGGCCGGGTCAGTGAAGGTCGTAGGCAAATCAACCACGAATGCCACCATTCCTATCATCAATAGTGGCGCGGTTTCACCTAAAGCCCTTGCTGTGCCAATTATTGTGCCAGTTAGCATCCCCGGCATTGCAAGAGGTAATACATGATGAAAAACTGCCTGGATTGGACTTGCACCAACAGCGAGCGCAGCCTCTTTAATTGAGGGCGGAACGCTTTGAATAGCTGCGCGCCCTGCAATAATGATAGTTGGGAGCGTCATTAAAGCTAGGACCATCCCACCTACAAGAGGCGCAGATCGGGGAAGCTCAAAAAAATTTAAAAATACGGCAAGCCCCAATAAACCAAAGACAATCGATGGCACCGCCGCCAAGTTATTTATGTTGACTTCTATAAACGACGTCCAAGCATTTTTCGGAGCGAAGCTCTCTAAATAAATAGCCGCTAATACGCCAAGTGGAAAAGAGATCAAAAGGCATACCATCACACTGTAAAATGAGCCTATCATCGCACCTGCTATTCCTGCCTGTTCCGGTTCCCGCGAATCTCCTTTTGTAAAGAGCGTCCAGTTAAACTGCATCTCCAGTTTATTTTGTTCCATTAATTGATCTAACCATAATAGTTGCTGATCGCTTAGCTGTCTCAGATCAGCGGGAAGATCTCTATTCAGTTTTCCTTTCAACAGCATATCTACGTCATCAGATGCGGTGACCCAAATCGTAATTTCCTCACCTATCTGGTTTGGATTAGTTAAAATGAATTCTCTAAGTTCGTACGCTGCGCCAGAACTCACCAATTTTGATAATTCCCGCTTCATTCTCCGCGTCTTCGCATCTGGAAAGCTGCTGCGCATCGATTTTTTTATGAAGCCCTCAAAATCCGCCTTACTAATCTGAGCCGAATTCGAGTTTTTTCCCTCCTCGAATTCATCCACATCCAACGAAATAGTAAGCAGCATTTTAGCTTGCCTTACTGCATCTGCTCCCGAGATTGCAACAATAATAAATAAGACGCCTAGAAATGCTAACCCCAAAAAAACTGAGGATATGGCAAACAGTCTAAAGCGCTTTTCGGCGAGGTGCCGGCGGCGTAGTTGCTCGGCACTTGGGCCTTTAAACGCTAGCTCAGTCATATTGCTCTCTATATGCTTTTACAATTTTCAACGCGGTAACGTTTAAAGCTAACGTCACGGTAAATAACATGAGCCCTAGGGCAAAGGCTGATAATGTTTTTGGACTGTCAAACTCTTGGTCTCCTGTTAATAACGTCACGATTTGGACAGTAACCGTTGTGACAGCATCCAAAGGATTCAAAGTAAGCTTTGCGGTGAGGCCAGCAGCCATCACCACAATCATCGTTTCACCGATAACACGCGATGTGGCCAACAACAAACCTCCAGCAATACCTGGAAGGGCGGCTGGAATAATCACTTTCTTTATTGCTTCCGAACGGGTTGATCCTACAGCCAGTGCGCCCTCTTTAAGTGAAGTTGGAACTGCTGTGATGGCATCGTCCGAAATTGAAGAAACAAAAGGGATAGTCATTATTCCCATTACTAGACCTGCAGCCAGAGCACTTTCCGAGGAAACATCTAAGCCGATAGCCTCTCCTCCTCGTCTTAGCCATGGAGCAACTACAATCGCTGCAAAAAAACCATAAACGACCGTTGGAATACCTGCGAGAATCTCAAGTGTAGGTTTGATTTTTGATCGAACGCTTGAAGAAGCATATTCACTCAAGAAAACGGCTGACATAAGGCCCACAGGACCCGCCACCGTCAACGCAACAGCACTGATTAATAACGTACCAACTAACAGGGGGATAGCGCCGAACGCACCACTTGATCCCACTTGATCTTCTCGAATGGCCATTTGAGGAGACCAATGCAGGCCAAAGAGAAAGTCGGTTATTGGCACTATTTGGAAAAATCGAATCGACTCAAAGATTAAGGATGCCACTATACCTATGGTCGTGAGAATGGCCACACTGGAACAAAGAATTAGGACGGCCATAATTAACCGCTCTGTCCAAAACCGTTTTTGAGGCGCCGCTTTTGACCCCTGTGTTGCTTCTCTCACATTAAATTCCGATACTTATTTCACATAAATCGATATAGAAACGTCTAATATAGTTTTACAAAAACAATCCCCAAATTTGACATCCTGAATAAAGCTAGGGTTGGTGGTCGTTAGAGAGACCACCAACCCTGCACCTTTGATAACAATCCTAGAATTTAAAGTTTCAGATTTCCAAGTGATGCCACCATTTTATCTCGCGCTTTCCTCTCAACTGTCCCCATTGGGATTAACCCTTTATCGGTTAAGTAACCGTCTGGGCCAGACGTTCTTTCCGATGCGAATTCATTCATGAATTCTTCTATCCCAGGGACTACGCCGATATGCGCTTTTTTTACATAAAAGTATAGTGGTCGGGAGATTGGATAACTGCCTTCTGCAATGTTTTCAAATGTTGGCGCGTTACCCTCTATTTTGCTTCCCTGAACTTTATTAGCGTTTTGATCCAGGAAGCTATACCCAAAAATTCCGAGCGCTTTAGGGTTTGCTTCGAGCTTGCCAATGATCATGTTATCGTTCTCGCCAGCCTCAATATACGCGCCATCTTCTCGTACGGTGTGGCAAATTCGCTTGTAGGCTTTTTTATCCTTTTTTATACCAAGGGTTTTATCACCCTTCTTCATGGCTTTTATCCACTTAAATTTCTTACATCCGCCTTCCATGGCTAATTCCGCAAAAGCGTCTCTCGTTCCCGATGTTGGTGGGGGACCTAATACTTCAATTTTTATGGCCGGCAAAGCCGCGTTAACGTCCTTCCAGGTCTTGTGCGGATTCGGAATGAGTTTGCCATCCCCAGCTGGAATATCTTTTGCCAATGCTAGGAATATATCTTTTCGGGTAAGTTCAAACTTTTCTGATTTCTTGGAGTTAGCCAAAACAATACCATCGTAGCCAACTTTCACCTCAACAATATCTTTGATCCCGTTTTCTGCGCATCGCGATACCTCTTTTTTCTTAATCCGGCGTGAAGCGTTAGTAATGTCGGGGTGTTTGACACCAATTCCAGCACAAAAAAGTTTTAAGCCACCGCCAGATCCGGTACTTTCCACGACTGGTGTTTTGAATGACGTCGTTTTTCCAAATTTCTCGGCCACTGTTGTAGCAAAAGGATAGACAGTTGAAGAGCCTACAATTTTTATCTGATCACGAGCCTGAGCAAAGCTAGATGAAAAGATAATTGCTGCTGCCAAAGCTAGAGTTTTCTTAACCATTTCCGCGTTTATCTCCAAAAAGGTTACTTATTAGCTGATAGTGATAAACGCTTTATATTATTCGCTTGCGACGCTATTGTTACGCAAATGTTACATTTTGATGACAATGATAGCTAGAGTATATTTTCATCAAAACGGGGTAACATCACTGTAAAAGATGTCTCTTTATTTACTTCACTTTTAACTTCTAAGTGCCCGCGATGCCTTGCAACAATATGTTTGACTATGGCGAGTCCTAAACCCGTGCCACCCATCGACCTAGAGCGACCCTTGTCCACTCTATAAAATCTCTCTGTAAGTCTTGGAATCTCTTGGGCGGGGATACCCTCACCATGATTGGTAATCGAAACAAATATACCTGGAGCGCCGGTTTCAGGAAGGTTATCAACTAACCCTATATCCAATCGAATGTCCGTATCTTCACTACCATAATTAATAGCGTTTGATACTAGGTTCTGAAAAACCTGCGCTAATTCGTCCGCATCCCCTGTTATTGGCGGCAAATCTTTCTCTACTAAAGTGCGGAGTTTCATCCCTTTACCCATCGCGCGAACCGAAAGTGAACTGGCAACCTCGCTTATTATTTGATCAACTGCAATGACATCATCGGGAGTTATATGTTCATCGGCCTCTACTTTAGATAATGTCAATAACTCATCAATAAGTCTCGCCATTCGTTTGGCTTCACTTTCCATAATTGATAAAAAACGAGCACTCGCTTCAGGATCACTTCTTGCAGGGCCTTGCAAGGTTTCAATAAAGCCAAGAAGAGCGGAGAGGGGAGACCTTAATTCATGGCTGACATTTGCGACAAAGTCTGACCTTACTTTCTCCATACGCCTCGTACTTGTGACGTCCGAGAGAACAATCATGGCCCAAACTGGACTTTTTGCATTTAAGTCAGGCAATCTCCACATTTTAACGTCATAAAAAAGTCCTATCGGATTAGGAAGATATATCTCACTTGGCAGCGTCGGTTTTCCCGCCAAACACTGTTTGATGATTTTTCTTATATTTTTATTATTCGTAAGCGCATGCAGAGAGCTTTTCGAGGGGTCGGCTTCGAGCAATCTCTTGTACGCCTTGTTATAATCAATAACTAGCTCTTGCTCATCAACAATCAACACTGGGTCGGCAACGCCATCCAGGATGCTCGTATCAAATGGTGTGTTGCTTTCTTCGTCTATTTTTTTAAACTTCAACATCTCAATTTTCCAACCATAAAACCTTGAAGCGCACATTATTATTTGTATGCAAAAACATCAACGATGGCATATTGTAAAGAGATGACGCTACCAAAATTTGATATAGCTTTAAAGAGGGGAAGTGTTTGGCTTGCTGGAGCCGGACCGGGTGACCCTGGATTACTAACACTGCATGCTTTAAGCGGTCTACATCAGGCAGATATCATTGTCTATGATGCTTTAGTAAGTAAGGAAATTTTAAAGCTGGCAAATCCATCAGCAGCTCTTGAGTTCGCAGGAAAACGAGGCGGCAAGCCCTCACCAAAGCAAGTTGATATTTCTCTTAGATTAATACATCTCGCCAGAAAAAATAAGCGCGTTCTTAGACTGAAAGGAGGGGATCCTTTTGTTTTTGGACGAGGAGGTGAAGAGGCTACAGCGCTGTATGACGCAGGCATTCCTTTTAGAATTATTCCTGGGATAACTTCGGGCATTGGAGGACTAGCATATGCCGGGATACCACTTACTCATCGCGACACAAACCATGCCGTCACCCTTGTCACCGGACACGACGCCATAGGTGGAATTTCGACCATTGACTGGGCTTCGATAAGTAAAAGTGCACCCGTCATCGTCATTTATATGGCAATAAAACATCTAGAATCCATAGTAAATTCACTGTTATCAGCAGGCAGAAAGCACAACGAGCCAATGGCTATAGTTTCGAATGCGTCCTTACCCAACCAGTTTGTTTTGGAGACGTCTTTAGGCTCTTGTATGCAAGATTCGCAAAATTCCAAGGTCAAGGCACCATCTATCGTTGTGATTGGCCCTGTAGTGAATTTCAGAAACATGCTCAACTGGCTAAGTGAAGTTCCCAAACCCATCGGTAAAGTTGAAACTTTAGCTGATTTTAAAACTAAGCAAGCCGGATAGGACAAGCTTGGCTACTCCCGGCATAATTATTAGTGCGCCGACGAGTGGTGCTGGCAAAACAACCATAACGCTTGGAATTTTGCGCGCCCTTAGAGACAAAGGATTAAACGTTTCTACTGCAAAAATTGGGCCCGACTATATCGATTCGAAATTTCACGAGCGAGCCAGCAGTGGCCGATGCGTAAACCTTGATAGTTGGGGAATGAACAGGCTGCAATTACAATATTTAGCGAGTGAAACATCCAAAGATTCCGATATATTTGTTATTGAAGGAGTCATGGGGCTATTTGATGGCGCACTTCAATCAGGTGAAAGTGGCAATGGCTCGACTGCTAGCGTGGCACTCGAACTCGGAATACCAATAATTCTTGTTGTAGATGCCAGTTCCCAGGCGCAATCTGTTGCCGCGCTTGCTTCCGGTTTTTTAAACCACGATAAACGGCTAAATTTTGCGGGTGTGATTCTTAATAGAGTAAACAGCCAACGCCATGGCAAAATATTGAGAAGCGCTTTGTCAGACTCGGGCATTAAAGTGCTTGGTATCATACCGAGCGATCATGACCTGAATTTACCATCTAGGCATCTTGGTTTGGTGCAAGCGGATGAAATCGACGCATTAGAACAATTTATACAGAAAGCTTCTAAATCGATATCCTCGAATGTAGACCTTAGTGCTATTAAAGAAGCTTGCCAAAGTAGTATCTCAGGTTCTACTGAGGCTAATTTCTTAAAACCTTTAGGGCAACACATTGCAGTGGCGCGAGATTTAGCGTTTAATTTCGCATATACTCATACGCTTGAAAATTGGATGCGCCTGGGAGCAAGACTCTCATATTTTTCGCCACTCGCTAATGAAGCACCAGACAATTCTTGTGACGCCATATATCTGCCGGGAGGTTATCCCGAACTTTTTGCAGAGAAAATCTCAAAAAACACAACTTTTCTTACTGGTTTAAGAATTGCGGGTGCATCTGGAAAATTTATCTATGGCGAATGTGGAGGGTTCATGGTGCTTGGCCAGACCCTTACAGACGCGTCGGGGACTAGTTTTTCGATGTCTGGACTTTTAGATTTAAAAACAACCTTTG
Source organism: uncultured Alphaproteobacteria bacterium (assembly GCA_902589475.1). GTDB lineage: Bacteria > Pseudomonadota > Alphaproteobacteria > Thalassobaculales > Thalassobaculaceae. The sequence continues at coordinate 69,579 of CACITD010000005.1, forward strand.
AAAACCCAAAGCTCTCACTAGGATATCGATTAGGGGAACTCACAACTGACTGCCCTCTCGGTAAAAAGGGTCAAACCTTTCGTTCGCACGAATTCCACTACGCTCGCATAATACATGAAAGTGGCGAAAATCTTTTTTCCGTTCATGATGCTTCTGGAGAATTTACAGGTAATCTCGGCCTAACAAAGGGATCCGTAGTCGGATCCTTCTTACATATAATTTGATTGCTCAAGCCGTTAAAATTAATTTTTTGAAATCGGACTGCCGAACAATTCTAAATGATGATCTACAAGCTCATAGCCTAACTCGTTGGCTATTTTTACTTTCAGGTTTTCAAGTTCCTCATTGTAAAACTCGATCACTTCACCAGTTCGGACGTCTATTAAATGATGATGATGGTCTTCGTCACCTTGGATTTCTTCATAACGCGCACGTCCATCACCAAAGTCTCTTTTGGACACAATATTTGTATCTTCAAACAGCTTCATAGTTCTATATACCGTTGCTATAGATATCGAAGGGTCTAAATCTCTGACCCGCCTGTGCAACGCCTCAACATCTGGGTGGTCTGTAGCGTCGGAAAGAACTCGGGCAATCACCCTCCGGGGCTCCGTCATTTTAAGACCCTTTTCAATGCACATTTTTGCGATTCTTGAATCCTGCATAATACTTAAAGCCTCAAATCGAAACCGTTGTCTTGTTTAACAGTATAGCTCAGTCTGGTAAATCGTAAAGGCTGACTTTTAGTTTTTAGAAGACTGCGACCTCTCAAGGATAACATTCGTCGTTTCTCAGTATAACTATATTGAAAAAATCGATATTAACCTTTAAGAAGATTTCAGTGCTGCTTTAGCTCAGTTGGTAGAGCATCTCATTCGTAATGAGAGGGTCAGGTGTTCAAGTCACCTAAGCAGCACCACCTCCTTGATAGACCTAAAAAAGAAGGGAAAGAGCATATGAAAAATGATTTATATTATGCTGAAGACTTCAAGGAGGGAGAAACATTTAATCTTGGAACTTATACTGTAACTAAAAAAGAGATTGTTGATTTTGCCGAGAAATATGATCCGTTTCCCTTTCACGTGGATGAAGCAAAAGCCAAAGAAACTATTTTTGAAGGCATCATCTCAAGTGGATGGCTTACGGCCTTGATTTGGCTGAGGATGATGCATGAAAAATTTTTATCTTATGAAGTGACTTTAGGTTCACCAGGGCATGAAGAAATGCTATGGCCCCAACCAGTTAGACCAGGTGATACACTTAATGGAAGCATAGCGATAAAGGGCGTAAAAATATCAAAAAGCAAGCCAGATTTGGGCTTCATTCGATACGAGGCTATACTTAAAAATCAAGAACAAAAGTGCGTATTTTCAACTACAAGTACGCTAATAATTAAAACAAGGCAAAGTGCTAGCTGAGTTGGATTTACATCAATTTATTAAGAAATACACTCAGTGTATCAAACCCATAGAGAATTCCTAGGCCCCCAGCCAATATGACAGCTAGCCAGAAGATAGCTTTTCCGGCTACCATGAAGTCACTGCTTTTTCTAGGCTGTGGTCTTTTTCTCGAAGAAATACGTCCTTCCCGCGGAGGCACTACTCCAGAGCTATCTTCACTCTTTGGTTTTATGGTGACTTTTTTCGTGGTGTCGAAGATGGTCTGTTCTTTCGACGTTCCTGTTTGATCGTCATAGATTTCTCCTATGACTTTAACGCCTTCTAGATGCCCCTGGCCATATAAATTTCTGGCTTCTTCTATTGCCTCATCTCTATCGGAATAGTGAGTATCTGTTTGCCACTCGCCATTCTTAAGGGTCAATACCTCAAACTGAGTTTGCTTCGCCATTAGTAATCCTAACCAACACAGCTATGATCTTTACAAGTATATTACTGCGGCTCTGTTTACAACCTAATAGAAACCGGTCGCAAATAAAAAAGCGCTCGTAAACGAGCGCTTTCCTAAATTTTTACGTTACATTGTTTAGGTTCTACTCTCTGTTACCAAAGAGACTAAGAAGCATTATGAAAAGATTTATAAAGTCGAGGTACAAGCGAAGCGCGCCGTGTATTGACTTCTTAGCTTGTGTTTCCCCATCATCACTTTCTCGATATTCATTCTTTATGGATTGCGTGTCATAAGCTGTTAGGCCCGCAAAAACGAGAACGCCAATGACTGAGATTGCAAACTGTAGAGCGGAGGAAGCAAGGAAAATATTAACAACAGATGCTATTAAAATTCCGATTAACCCCATAAAAAGGAAAGAACCCATTCCGGTGAGATCTTTTTTAGTTGTGTAACCGTAAAGGCTAGTTCCCGCAAACATTCCAGCCGCGATGAAAAACACTCGCGTTATGCTCTCTCCTGTATAGACAAGGAAAATGCTAGATAGTGAGAGCCCCATCAGAGCAGCGTAAATCCAAAAAACCACTTGGGCTGTGGAGGAGGCCATCGAATGAAGTTTAGCCGCAAAAAAGAATACCATGCCTATAGGGGCCAACATGATTACCCATTTTAGAGGCGAAGCGTAGATAGCATAGCCGAAGCCAGTTAATTGACCGCCCTGTATTGCAGCAAACGAAGCGCCTAGAGCTACTAAGCCAGTTATAGCCAGCCCAATGGTCATATGATTATATACACCCAACATGTATTGGCGAAGACCAACATCTACGTGCGCGTCTTGCACTTGCGATTTTGACATCAACCTTGGATCAAGAGCCATTTAAGAAACCTTTCAAAAATAAAATCTGTGTCCGTAATATAAGCGATTTTATTTAAAATTCAATGCTACTTATTAATTAGACCACGACGGGGAAGGTACCTTTCAAGACGACCGCACTTCCTGCAACCCTTCATTAAATTTACTTTTTTTATTCCTTTCCTTTACGCTCGCTGACTTTAGCTGCCCACAAGCCGCCAAAATATCGTCACCTCTTGGCGTTCTGACTGGAGAAGGATACCCTGCTTTGAGGACTATCTTCGCAAACTCTTCTATTTGTTTCTTCTCAGAGCACTCATACGGTGATCCAGGCCATGGATTAAAAGGGATAAGATTAATTTTCGCTGGAATGCCCTCCATGAGCTTGATCAAAGCTCTTGCATCAGAGGTACTGTCATTTATTCCTTTAAGCATGACATACTCGAAGGTGATCCTTCTTGAATTGCTTACTCCTGGATATTCACGGCACGCATTAAGAAGTTCTTTTATAGGGTATCTTTTATTTATTGGCACAAGGATATCTCTAACGTCATCCGTGACTGCATGTAACGAAATCGCTAAATTAACATCCGTCTCTAGCCCACATCTATTAAACTCAGGAACAATACCGGAAGTAGAGAGCGTAATCCTTCTCTTAGAAATAGATATTCCTTCATTATCCATGATTATTTTGAGCGCCTTAATTACATTATCTAAATTGTATAGGGGTTCACCCATCCCCATGAGCACTATGTTCGTTAAAGGCCTACCCATTTGGGCAGATGGCCAAGCAGACAACTCATCAAAAGCGATTAATATTTGCCCAACCAACTCCGATGATGAAAGATTTCGGACAAGCTTCTGCGTGCCCGTGTGGCAGAATGAGCAGTTGAGCGTGCACCCGACCTGAGACGATATGCATAATGTGCCCCTATCCTCTTCCGGTATAAACACCGTTTCTGCTTTCGCTCCATCCTCAAACTGAAGAAGCCACTTTATGGTCCCATCTGCACTAGTTTGTTTTTCGCTGATCATTGGTCGTTTTATCGAGAATGTCTGGCCGAGTTGTGCCCTCACATTTTTAGACAAAGTGGTCATTTCTTCAAACGAAGTCGCGCCCTTGTGATATAGCCAGTGCCAAACCTGTCCACTACGAAACTTTTGCAGCCCTAGGTTCAGAAAACGATCGCCAATTTCTTCACGAGATAAACCTATTATATTTTCTTGGTCTTTATTTTCGACCAATTCGAGCACACTAATTATTTGCACTCCTTATCAATTCTTTTCTTCATCGCCGTAAAACCAGACAGGGAATAGGTATCTGTTGTTTTAGTTCCTCTACTTGACCGTCCTACAACGATCATTCTGTTACCCTTTTTCATTGAGTTAACCAGTTTGAAGTCAGACGATTGATCGCGCGACCACGCTCCATCCCCTTCAGTAAAAAGCTCGAAAGTAGTTTTTCCAATAGAGACTTTTACGCTGCTACCTTTTTTAAATGTATACCCTGCGATAAAGTTTACTTCACCCCTAATTTTTTTTGATGGACGGTTTGTAACTAAAGCGTAGGGCTGCCCACGCACTTTATATTTGCCTTTTTGTTTGATAGGGGCGCTGGCCATATAGCAAACTTTGCCTCCGTCTCCCCTAAATGTGTACGCCGTCCATGCCCTCTTTTCAGCAATCTTTTTAGGAGTTTGGGCTTCGGTGACACCTGCAAAGATGCTCAAAACGAAAACGCACAACCCAATTTTTACTATAGTTAGCTTCATTAAATTAATTTTCTGAGCGGTTAAAACATAATCCCAAACTAGTCTTAGATTTTTCATCTCAAGTCAATAGAAACCCCGTAATAGTCATTTTTTTTTAACACTTGAAGTGGGGAGCGGCAATCAACAGCTCGGATTATACATTTCCAGGTATTTTATTAACTGCTCCCCAATAGAATTTCGATTAGGTTTCCACATCTCACGTTGTTGAGCCTCAAGTAGCCGTTTAATAATATCATTAAAAGCATCAATATTTTCTTTTTTGAGAAAATTTTGAACTTCTTCGTTTTCTACGTAGGCTTCATAAACCGCATCAAAGTGGTGGTTGGCAACACAGCCCGAAGTTGCAGCGAATGCGAATAGGTAATCAACAGTAGCTGCTATTTCAAAAGCTCCCTTGTAACCATGCCGCATAACTCCAGCGATCCATTTTGGATTTACAGCCCGCCCTCGGACCACTCTAGCAAGCTCCTCTTCTAATTTACGTATTTTTGGAGCAAACGGTCTAGAGTGGTCACCGAAATATACCGTAGGCTGAACGCCAGAAAACTGGCGAACAGCTGCTGTAGCTCCTCCATGAAATTGATAATAATCGTCCGAATCAAGAATGTCATGCTCTCGATTGTCTTGATTGTGCAGTACGACTTGAACTTTTGACAGTTGAGAGCGAAATAATTCTTCCTCCGTTTGCCCCTCCAATTTTGATCCGTAGACAAAACTGCCCCACTTAAGATACGCCGTTGCAAAATCTTCCTGTGTCTCCCAAATTCCCTCATCAATAAGACTTTGCAAACCGGCGCCGTAGGCACCTGGTTTACTTCCAAATACTCGCATGGTAGATCGGCGAAAAGCCGTTTCAGGATTAGCTCCACTAGATGATAAATTCATCCTTTCTGCAGTCGCTAAAGCTGCTAGTGGATTAAATTCCTCCGGTTCATCAAGGCCAGCCACACGTAGGATGGCCGTATCTATCAGCTCTACTTGGTAAGGAAATGCGTCCCGGAAAAAACCAGAAATCCGCAAAGTAACATCTACCCTTGGCCGTCCTAGGGCAGTGTAGGGAATTATTTTGAAGCCTGTGACTCTTCCAGACATCGGTTCCCATTCTGGACACACCCCTAAAAGAGCTAAAACCTGAGCTATATCATCTCCACCTGTCCTCATATTAGCGGTTCCCCACGCAGATAGGAGTAGGTTTTTGGGCCACTCACCATTTTCTTGGCGAAACCTATCTATTACTAGACTTGCAGCCTTCCAACCTAATTTCCAAGCCGTCGGAGTAGGGATTGTTCTCGTATCGACCGAATAAAAGTTTCTACCTGTAGGTAAAACATCAGGCCGTCCTCGCGAAGGTGCCCCTGAGGGACCTGGAGAAATAAATTTTCCTTCTAAAGCGTCTAAAACGCCTGATATTTCTAATTCTCCACTGCTAATCAATTTTTTTTCTATATTATTCTTAAGTTCCTCTAGCACCTTAATAGTTGCGGGAAAGTTTTCTTTTGGGTCGTAGCGACCAGAAACAAGCTCAAGCGCTAACAATTCAAGACGCTCACGGGTATCATCACATGTTCGCCAAATTTTATTTTCAATGAGCCTTAATAAAGTTTTTGGCCTAGGTCCTGTCCACTCTGCCGCAGGTTCCATGTCTAGGGGGTCAAACTCGCCTAACTTTAAGTCACTTACCAATGTCCTTAGAATAGAGTGTTGTGAAACTTCATTCTCCCCTCTTGGAACTCTAACTAAAGCCAAAAGTAAATTATCAAGCAATTTTCCCTTTGGAGTTTTACCGAAAACATGAAGCCCATCACGAATCTGCATATCCTTTAGGTCACAGATATACGCATCAAGCCGTTTTAGTCTCTCACCAGATAGCTCATCATCTTCTAGTCCGGAGTCCTTTAGAATATTACATCGCTCAGCTATTTCGAAAATTTCCTTCTCAAGAGTCGGCATTCTGCCGGGGTCAACCTGAAAAGCTTGATAATACTCATCTATCAAACTTTCTAATTGGATCATCGGACCATATGACTCGGCTCGGGTTAAAGGTGGAACTAAGTGGTCAATGATAACGGCTTCAGACCGTCTTTTAGCCTGTGTTCCTTCACCTGGATCATTGACTATAAACGGATAAATATTTGGCAACCCCCCAAGAATTGCCTCTGGGTAACACGTTTCGGTAAGAGCTATCGATTTTCCGGGTAACCATTCCAAATTTCCGTGCTTGCCGAGATGTATTACCGCTTCACATTTAAATGAATTCTTGAGCCACATATAAAATGCCAAATACCCATGAGGTGGAACTAATGCGGGGTCGTGGTATGTTTCTTTTGGATTAATATTGTACCCCCGGGCAGGTTGTATACCCAAAACAACATTGCCGAGAATGCATACTGGCAGAACAAAATGTTCGCCCTTAACGAACGGATCTTTGATCGGCGCACCCCACTTTTCATTGATTTCCAACTGAACTTTTTTGGGTAATAATTTAAAAAAGATTTGATAATCTTTTAAGCTAAAAGAAGCTTCGCTTTCTTTTTGGCCACTTTTAAGAATGTTATTTGTTGGCCCTTTTCTCATCATTTTCATAAGTGACGCACTGTTTTTTGGAATATCTTTGATTAAGTAACCTCTTTTTTTTAATGCTCTAAGTATCGAAATAACACTCGCAGGCGTATCAAGCCCTACTCCATTTCCAATTCGGCTGTCCTTATTAGGGTAGTTGCTCAGAATGATAGCGAGACATTTCTTATCAGTCGGGATATCCCTTAATTTTATCCAGTTTTTAATTAAATTCACTAAAAATGAAATTCGATCTGGAACAGGTTCATACGTCACTATGGAACATTGTGTTTTGCGATCGTATTCAGCGCTTGATTTAAATGAAACTGCGCGAGAAATAAGTCGGCCGTCGATTTCTGGCAATGCTACGTTCATTGCGATATCCCTCGGGCTCAGGCCAGTCGGTGATGCAAGCCAGGTATCTTTTTCACTGCTTGACAAGATAAGCTGGAAAACTGGGCAATCCGTGTTTCTGAATGGACCCACCTTTACGGGACTTTCTGTGGAAGAGACCGCGAAGGCCGTGGTATTCAGCACTACAGAAATATCAAGCTTTACAGTTAATTCTCTTATAAACTCGTCAGAGTGTTGATCTTTTAAGCTAGAAACGTAAACTGGGAGAGGGTTAATGCCTTGTTCCAATAATCTTTTTATTAAGGCATCAATAGGTTTTAAATTACCTGACGTAACTAAAGCTCGATAAAAAGTTATCAATGCTATTTTATTGCTACCAACCCAAGACTGTTTTAGCTCTTCCAAGCTAGGATATTGTAATAAGGGCCAATATAATCCTGCTTTAAGGAGTGGGGCAGGCTCCTTCCATGAAGCCTCGCGTCCTAGTAAATAACTGGCGTATTTTATTAAATTAAAAGCATTACCAACCCCACCATTAACGAAATAGGCCCAAATACGGTCTACAGCATCTCCGGAAATAGTTGAATAGGACATAAGTTGCGTATCGCGTTTGTCATCGCCAGGGACCACGGCAAGCTTAGCGCCAACCTGAATTACTTTATTCCTTATTTGTTCAAGACCATAAGCCCAATAACTTACACCACCTATCACTCTAATTATGACTAGCTTCGCTGCGCATATAGTTTGTTCACAATAAATATCGACCGAGAGATTATGACTTAATTTAGTTAAATTAGCTAAGCGAAGGCTTGGTAATATCGGATCAGTTTTTGAATTTGCTCTCACCAAACAGTTCAGGTCGCTATCTGCGGCTGATAATATAACTATATCACCTGCGGTTTGTTTTAAATCAACCGCCTCAGCAACATCACTCATATTGTCGGTGGGACCAGATAGTATGTGCATAACGTTATTCTTTTAGAATGACAGTATTTTGCCTATCTCATTTTTGTCCATGCCCGCAAATCCAATTATAACGAGCCGCGAGTATCGTGCGTCACTATCTGCCCACGCCTTATCAAAATAACTTTCGACCCTATTTCCGACAACTTGAACCGCAAGACGCATTGATTTATTTTTGAGGGCGACAAAGCCTTTCATGCGAAGAACATCGTGATTTTGAATAACTAATCTTAGTTTAGCATCAAGATTTTCCGAACTTTCCAGTTCGCCGAACTCTAGGACAAAGCTATCAAAGTCGTCGTGATCATGTTCGTGTTCTCCATCATGGTGCGAACGCCTATTCCCAACGTCCCGCTCAGCCTCCGCTCCTAATCCCAAAAGAATTGCAGAGTCTACCCTTCCAAAACTAGTTTTTATACTCTTAATATTTGTGCGTTGGCATTCTAAAACTTTTGCTTCTATAACGTTCCAGGCGTCCCCGTTAACTAATTCCGACTTGTTAAGCACAATTATATCAGCACACTGGACCTGTTCTTCAAAAAGCTCCTCCAACGGCGTTTCATGATCAAGCGACTCATCAGCTTCTCTTTGTGCTTGAACAGCGACTGGATTATTCGCAAAAATACCATCCGCCACAGCCGCCGAGTCCACTACCGCGACTACGCCATCTACAGTTGCCCTTGTGTTAACTTCTGGCCATGAAAATGCTTGCAAGAGTGGTTTGGGCAGTGCCAACCCTGAGGTTTCGATTATAATATGATCTGGAGGGTCACTTCTGTCTAACAGTGACTTCATTGTTGGCAAAAAATCATCCGCAACTGTGCAACATATGCAACCATTAGCCAATTCAACAATATCTCCGACAGAACAACCTTCGATTTTGCAACCCAATATCAATTCCTTATCAACACCCAAGTCACCAAATTCATTGATAATTAAGGCAATTCTTTTACCATTAGCTGTAGCTAAAAGATTTTGTATCAAGCTAGTTTTCCCAGCACCTAAGAATCCTGTGACAACGGTTGCTGGAATTTTTTTTAATTTTTGATCATTTGGTTTTTGCAGCATGGCACACTCCCTTTGATTAGACATCATAACTCGTCACCAAACGGGACTACCGCAATCCAATTTCACCCCGAATTGGATTTAGCAACGATGTCTCGGGCAGGTCTCCTGGCTCGTGGGTCAGTGCTAATGGCTCTACCTTCCCGGCTACTTATTAAAAAGGTCGCCAGTGGTTATAAAGTGCCTTAACTCACCACACACAGTTGCGGGGACAGCCGCGGTTTACTAGCAACAAAACTTTTGGTTACCGCGTTCCCTTTTAATCTAATTAAAGAACCTTAGACGATTTAAATAGAAAGTTAAGTAAGCGAAGAGTCAAGCATTTGCACGTTTCAATATCCCTCGTGAATGCAACTAAGTTGCAATTTTATGATATAGCTTGCTATATTAAACTGATTATTTCAATCAGCAGCCTGTGCAAAATAGGTAAGTAACCAAGGCAAAAACAATCTAAGACCAAAATGCAATTGGCCAACCTGCAACATTTTTTAGCTAATCATTATTAGAAGAAACATGACGGAAACCCTAATATTAAGGCCAACAAAACCAAAAAACACCTCACTTGCACGAATATTTAGAACCGAGCAAACATGGCCTAAAACGTCAGTATTACTTAGCCTATTTGTTTTGTTGCCGGTGGCTGGCCTCTTTTGGGCAGCTGTAGGCACGGATGAGAATATATGGCAACATTTGTTAGGCTCTGTTCTGCCACATTATATTGTAAATTCACTGATACTTATGGCTGGCGTTTGCCTGGGAGTAACTCTTCTTGGTACTTGTACAGCATGGTTGGTTGCAAACTGTCGCTTCCCGGGACATAAAGTTTTTGGCTGGATGCTCATTTTACCATTAGCCATGCCAGCGTACGTAATGGCCTATGTATATACAGACTTTTTAGAGTATTCTGGTCCACTGCAAACTGCACTTCGCCAAATATTTTCCTGGGAAAATAGCAACGACTATTGGTTCCCAGAAATTCGAAGTCATGGGGGAGCAATAGCGCTATTAAGCTTGGTTCTTTATCCATATGTTTATGCATTGGCCAGAGCTGCCTTTTCCGAACAACCCGTTTCCCTGTCAGAGGCAGGACGCATGCTGGGGCACAGTCCAATTAAAGTGTTCTTTTCGGTATCACTCCCACTTGCTCGCCCCGCAATTGTTGTCGGAGTAACGCTTGCTTTAATGGAAACTCTTAGTGACTTTGGGACCGTTGATTATTTTGCCGTGAGAACTCTGACAACTGGAATTTTTGATGTTTGGTTTGGGATGGAAAATCAGAGTGGAGCGGCGCAAATTGCTCTGGTACTTTTAACTTTTATCATTTTGCTGGTTTGGCTTGAAAGAACATCTCGCAGAAAACAAAAAGTGCATAATACTTCTCGAAAGAGTGGCACTTTAAGGTTTGAACTCAAAGGTTGGAGATCGGCAGTAGCTATTATTTGCTGCGGGCTGCCCATACTTTTCGGCTTCCTACTCCCGGCAACTATACTAGCCACATACTCCTCATACAGTTTTAGTTTATTCAAATATACAGACTATTTAACATATACCGGGAACACGTTGTTCCTTGCTACCGGCAGCGCAGCATTATGCATGCTACTTGGAATTTTTATCGGTTACAGCCAAAGATTAAGTTCACATTGGAGCGTGAAACTAGCAACCCGAATTTCTACAATTGGCTATGCCATACCAGGAGCAGCACTTGCTATTGGTTTAATAATTTCTTTTGGGGCAATGAACGAATTTTTAATTCCACTATCCGCCCACTTTTCTTTATCTGCTCAATCTTTCTTCTTAAGTGGTGGGGTCGTTGCTCTATTCTTTGCTTACACTATTCGTTTTTTTAGCTATTAGTGTTGGATCAGTTGAGAGTGGCCTCGAAAAAATAACACCTAATATGGATATGGCATCTAGAACCCTTGGTAAGGGGCCTTTTACAACTTTATGTCGAATCCACTTTCCTCTTTTAAGACCCGCTTTAGTAGCAGGCTCTATTCTAGTCTTTGTTGACACTATGAAAGAATTACCCGCCACCTTGATACTCCGCCCATTTAATTTCGAAACATTAGCTACATTTGTTTATCAGTACGCTTCCGATGAACTTTTAATGGAATGTGCTCCAGCTGCTTTAACAATAGTTTTTGCCGGTATACTGCCAGTTATTCTATTGAATGCCGCCATAGATAATAAAAGCTAGTCTTCGATTTAAATGTTAGCGGCGGCCTTGGTGGGCAACCTGATTTCTGCTTCTAGATCTCGATCCTTTATTACTTCCATCATCCTCGTCGAAAAGATCAGCAAGTTGATCCATCATCGTGCCACCAAGCTGCTCCACATCAACGATAGTAACAGCCCTACGGTAGTACCGTGTGACATCATGCCCTATGCCTATCGCTACTAGTTCGACAGGCGATCGGCTTTCTATATATTGAATTGTGTCTCTAAGATGTTTTTCTAGATAATTTCCTGGATTGACCGATAAAGTAGAGTCATCAACAGGAGCACCATCTGAAATAACCATGAGTATACGCCTTTCTTCGGGGCGCGCTAAGAGCCTCTGATGTGCCCAAATTAAGGCCTCTCCATCGATGTTTTCTTTTAGTATACCCTCCCTCAACATTAGGCCAAGTGACTTTCTAGCATGTCTCCATGGAGAGTCCGCCGACTTATAAACTATATGCCTAAGGTCATTAAGCCGGCCTGGGTTTTGTGGTTTACCATTTTGTATCCATTTCTCCCTGGCAGTCCCACCTTTCCACTGTTTAGTTGTGAAACCGAGTATCTCCACTTTCACACCGCATCGCTCCAAGGTTCTAGCTAAAATATCCGCACTCATTGCAGCGATCGTAATTGGACGTCCGCGCATCGACCCTGAGTTGTCTATTAGTAAGGAAACAACCGTGTCCCTGAACTCCGTATCTTTCTCTATTTTATATGAAAGAGGGTACAATGGTGCCGTCACCACCCTTGAAAGCCGACCAGCATCTAAAATCCCTTCTTCCAAGTCAAACAACCACGAACGGTTCTGCTGTGCCAACAATTTCCGCTGCAGCCTATTCGCTAATTTACCTATAAGGCCTTGTAAGTGATTCAGCTGCTGGTCCAACAACGCTCTCAATCTGGTCAACTCTTCTGTGTCGCACAGTTCTGCTGCTGGAATAATTTCATCATTATCTGTGGTATAAGCTTTGTAGATAGAGGTATCCGCGTTTTCAGAGTTGTGGAACATTGGGGGATTACCTGGGTTTGCTGGTTCTTCGTCGCCGCCACCGGGCTCCATATCCATATCTTCCCCATCATCACCATCAGCAGACTCATCTCCAGCCTCCATCTCCGATGGTATCATTTCCGAATCTTCTCCATCCTCACTGGCACCGCTGGTACCAGTGTCGTTCATTTCATCCGATTCGCCTCCCTCACTTTCATCCTGGCTTTCACTTGAGTCTTCATCCGATACACCCTCCTCGCCAATTTCAAGGTCTAGGTCAGATATTAGTTGGTGGGCGTGTTCCGCATAAGCGCGCTGGTCACCAACGAAGGACTCCAGCTCTTTAAGAGT
>CACITD010000006.1 GCA_902589475.1 uncultured Alphaproteobacteria bacterium
CGTGGTAATATCATTAAGGTAATATCATTGGAATAAGCAAAAAGATTAGCAACACTTTTAGTTAAATCAATATTTAAACGGTGTTTGATGAAAAGTGATATCGATTGTAGAGGAACGGTATCCTTTATTTGATTAAGGAGAAAAAAGTGTCAATCAATAACGAAAAAGCTAGTATTGCGATCTATGGTGCTGGTGCGATAGGAGGGCACCTAGGCGCTATGCTAAGTAAAGCCGGATTTGAGGTCAGTTTAATAGCGCGTGGGGATCATCTTAAAGCAATAGAGCAAAATGGATTGAGGTTAATTGCAAAGGATCAAGACTTCATCACACGACCGCGAGTAACTAGTAATCCTTCTGAGCTTGGACCACAGGATTACGTGATAATGTCATTAAAATCATATCAAGCGCCAGATGTGGTAGAGCAAATGCAACCACTGCTTGGAGAAAATACAACTGTCGCAACAGCAATGAACGGGATTCCATGGTGGTATTTTTACGGATTACCAGGTCAATGGGAGAATCATAAAATAAAATCCGTCGATCCAGAAGGTAAACAATGGGACGGCATTCGGCCTGAGCGTGCGATAGGCTGTATCACCTACGTCGCAAGCGAAGTAGTAGAACCCGGAATAGTAAAAACTATCAGTCCAAGTTATCAATATCAAATTGGTGAGCCTGACGGTTCCGTATCCCCTCGCTGTAAGTTGTTACAGCGAATGGTTGTTGCTGCTGGTATAAATTGCGACATCAAACCCAATATTCGAAGGGATATCTGGGTTAAAGTGATGGGTAATGTTGCTTACAATCCAACAAGTGCTTTAACCATGGCGCACACTGGGGCCATGCTTGACGATCCTTCAATGGAGCAAGTTTTACGGCAACTCATGACCGAAGTTCTTGCAGTCGGGAAAGCGCTGGGGGCAAATCCAGAAGACAAAATTGATGCCAGGCTAAAAACGACGCGAGAGCGAGCAGCAGCCCATAAAACCTCCATGCTTCAAGACCTAGAACGGGGACGGCCACTTGAGATAATGCCAATTATTGGAGCAACATCTGAGTTAGCCAGATTGGTCCGTGTCCCCACGCCGACTATCGATACTGTGTTGGCGATTGTCAAATTACGAGCCAAGATGACAGGACAACTACCGAGTACTGGGATTAGGTAGATGGTTAATAACTCAGCACTAGCAAAATTTTATCTACAGATCTGCCATTATAATTTTGCGCTCGGTCGTTGGCTTACCGCCTCATACCATCTCTTAGCATTTTTTGCACTGTCGGGGAGCTCTAGCTTAATCCAGTTTGCAAAATCAATAACAACCAACAAATCAATGTCTGCAACAGAATATATGTCTCCAGCAACGAATTGATTACTGCCTAGAAGTTTCTCCACACCTTCCAAAAAACGCTTAACCCGCTGTTTACCTCGTTCAGCCAACGCTGGAATTTGTTCGTAGTTGACTGGGCCAGTAAGAGCTCGACTCGCCATTCGTGGAGCAGAGTTTCTTAAGGCTTCCGACATTGCCATCAATCCTTCCATCTCTATCCGCCACTGCAAATCAGCTATTTTTCCTTTCTCATAATCCGTCCTGCCCATCAACGGTATATCTGGATACTTAGCCTCTAAATAACTTCTTATTCCGGCTGTACTCGTAAGAGTATCGCCATTGTCAAAAGAAAGGACAGGCACTGTACAATTAGGATTGATCTTCTTGAACTCTGGACTTAATTGCTCTCCATTTTTTAAATCGATGTCAATGGTTTCCACATCTATATTCTTTTCCGCTATAAATATTCGCACCCTTCGAGGTGACGGCGCGGTTTTACAATCATAAAATTTCATAACCTTAAACCAATCTCTCTATGTTAAATTATTCCGTTCTTTTTCGAAAAAGGCCAACCATATCAGAGTGCCAAACTATCGTATGATATTTCTAATTCTTTTTAGCTTTTGAATTTTATAAGACTGAATCTATGAAAATGCATATAGGGGAGAATTATTATCAAAAACATCTACCTCTGTTTCAAAAGAAAATTTTTAACGATTAAATTAAATGTTTCAATGTGTTCTAGAGACGACAAATGCTGAGCAGGCTCCAGCCAATGCAACTCAGAACCACTTATATATTCTGCCATTCGCCTAGATATATATGTTGGCGCTCCCGGATCATCCGGCGTAGCAACAATTAACGTTGGCACCGAAATATCTTTTAATTTTTCATTCGTATCCAAGTTGCACATAGCGTGGCTAATTTTTTTGAAAGTCACAGGATTAAAATTTTTAAAGGTTTTCGACAAATACTTATACCCAGGAATTTCATTTTCTATTGCATCTATAGTGAACCAACGTCGCATTAGAACATCGTGTACGGCATCAGTTCCGTTTTCTAAAACCTGCTGCGACCGCTCTCTCCATAATTGATGCATATCTTCACTAATGAAACAGGTCGTATTTATAAGCATTAAAGCGCTAACTAGCTCAGGGTGCTTCAAAGTAAATGTTTGAGAGATCATTCCTCCCATCGAAACACCTCCGAGGATTACCTTATTTATTCCAAGAAAATCCAATAGAGATGAAATATCACTCGCTATCAGTTCTAAACTGCAGTCAACATCATAAAGGCTACTTTGCCCATGCCCAGGCACGTCAATTATCAAAGTTTGAAAACCCGCAAATGCTTCTTTATGAAAGTCCCAGTATTGCCTGTTTGAACCAAAACAATGCAGCAAAAGAACAACTTTTTCACTTGGGGAACCCGAGAGGTCATAAGCTATTTCAACATGATTTAGTGATATCGAGCCACTTGCCATTTTCAAACCTTACGTATAGATAATTACGACCTCAAAGAGTTATTTGATTTTTAAACCGCCATGATGAATATACCAAGTCATAATCGCCGTTTCGTCCTGAAAACACGCCCGACAGATCTTCCGAGCGACGAAAACTTTAATATTGAAACACTCCCCGTATCGCGCCCCAAGGATGGCCACCTGCTAATACGTGTCCTGTCCGTTGCGCTCTCCCCATGGCAAAACCAACGTCTTAAAGATTTTAAAAATTATACCAAACCGTTTGAAATAGGAGAACTGATTGACTGCGACGTCATTGGACAAATCATAAGTGGGGAAGTAGGTGATTTTAGTCCTGGAAAATTAGTCACAGGCCGTCTGGGGTGGCAGGAGATCGCAGAAGCTTCCCCTGCTGATCTTCAGCTTGTTAGCAATGATTTTGAAGAAACTATGTGGCTTACTGCGTTAAGCTCACCTGGCCTAACCGCCTATTGTGCAATGGATTTGTTTGGCAGGCCAATGCCAGGGCAAACACTAGTCGTTACTTCGGCTGCTGGTTCCGTAGGTTCGTATGCGATACAACTTGGCGTAATGGCTGGAATGCATGTAATTGGCATTGCAGGAACGAACGAAAAATGTAATGTCGTAGAAAATACACTCGGTGCACATAAATGTTTGAACTATAATGATCCATCGTTTGGTGAAAAACTAGCATCCGCATGTTTCAATGGCGTTGATTTATTTTTTGATACACTCGGCGCCAACATCGCGGATTCAGTGTTCGATAATTTAGCTAAATACGCAACTGTACTTATTGTGGGTCGGACCAACTCAAATAACAGTGAGACACCTCACCTGGACTATGTAAATATGCGTCAACTATGGGCAAGAGAGGCCCGAATTCAGTGCTTTTCTAGGTATTCGTATCCCGAAAGATGGTCTTTTGCCCGTGAAAAGATGATGAAACTTTGCCGCGATGGGAGACTTAAAGAAATAAAAACGACAGCTATCGGATTTGAAAACACACCCCAGGCTCTACGCGACATGCTTTCTGGAAAAGCACTTGGTAAAATGATTGTAAAATACTCAGAGGCAGTTGGACAGAGCAGATGAAAAAAGTGAAGGTGGGAAAAATTGACATTGCGTACCAATGGGATGGGCTTCAAGATGGCCCTGTCCTTATGATGGCGCACGCCATGGGCACTAGTCATAGAATTTGGGATCAGCAAATAGGCGCTCTGCAAGCCAAATACAAGATTCTTCGTTATGACTGGCGAGGACACGGCTCAACGAGCGCCCCAGATGGTCCATACACATTAGAAGAGTTCGTCGACGATGCTATTGGAACAATAAATGCTCTCGGTATTCAAACCGTAAACTGGGTCGGCATATCAACGGGTGGTATGATTGGTCAAGGCTTAGCTATTAGATATCCGGAGAGAATTTCATCGCTAGTTTTATGCAACACTACATCCCAGAGCGACGTGTGGTATAAAAACTGGGTTAAAGAAAGACAAGCCGTTGTCAAGGATGGTGGAATGCCGCCGGTTTGGGAAATGACCAAGGCCCTGTGGTTTAATGATGATTTTGTCGCTAGAGAAAACGCTGATTATTGCCGAATTAGAGATGTATTCGTTAAAACGCCCGTTGCAGGCTATTTAGGGGGAACTTCTGCGGTAGCTGACTTAGCTTACCGAGATAAACTTCATTTGATCCAAGCGCCTACCCGGATTATTGCTGCTGGAGATGACCCTGTCACTCCAATCCAGAAATCAAAGGAAATACAGTCCGAAATATCTAATTCTGAACTGATTATAATAGATGGCCAACGGCACTTTTCGAACGTTGAGGTGCCTGAGACTTTCAACAACGAATTGATACGCTGCCTCGACCAAATAGTCTAAGTTATTTAATAGAACTCCAAGTGTCATCGAGTGCCTTGGTGAATCTCAAAGCCATATCGTCTATCTCTTCTTCGGTAATAATTAAAGGTGGAGCAAATACAAGGCGGTCCCCAACAACGCGAGGGATCAGGCCATGCGCGAGAGCATTTTCTTGGAACCTTTCCGGTACCAACAAGTCTTTTTCAAACGCAACTCTTTTATCTCCATCACGCATCAATTCGATACCACAAATTAAACCAATTCCGCTAACATCTCCAATAAGAGGATGCTTTTTAAAAGCATTCAACTTGCTAAGAAAATATGGAGATATGCTTGCAACATGTTCAACCAAATTCATTTCTTCATAAATTTTTAAAACTTCCAAAGCAACTGCTGATGCAACAGGATGGCCCGCATAGGTATAACCATGAGCGAAAGATCCGAGTTTATCACTTTGTTCAATCATAACTTGGTATATTTTATCATTAATCATGAGAGCCGAAATCGGCTGCATTGCAGCTGACAGAGCCTTTGCAGAAGTAACCATATCAGGAACTAAGTTAAATGTTTCTGATCCCCACATCTTACCAGTACGACCAAAACCGCATATTACCTCGTCTGCCACAAAAAGAATTTCATACCGGCGCAAAACTTCTTGGACTTTATGGAAATATGTTTCTGGTGGTATCACTGCTCCCCCTGCTCCCATTACGGGCTCAGCAAAAAAAGCTCCTATATTTTCTGGCCCTTCCGCTAATATCAGCTGCTCTAACGCATCTGCCATTCGCGTCGCAAATTCCTCTTCTGTTTCGCCGTCTAGATGATTTCGGTAGTAATGTGGAAATTCTGTATGAAGGAAACGCTCGATAGGCAACCCAAAGTCGGCGTGCATATCGTTTTTCCCTGATAAGCTTACCGCTGCTATAGTACTTCCATGGTAGCCCATTTTCCGACCAATTATTTTAATTTTATTTGGTTTCCCAATTGCATGGTGATAATACCAGACAAGCTTAATTGCCGTGTCATTTGCTTCAGACCCAGAACACTGGAATAGGACCTTTGACATTGGTACGGGTGCCAGTGAAAGTAGCTTTTCTGCAAGACTTATATTAGGCTCATTCGTCCTATGCCGATAGGAATGATAATATCCAAGTCGGGTCATCTGTTCGTAAGCCACTTTTGCAAGACGTTCCATCCCAAAACCAAGCGACGCGCACCAAAGGCCCGCCACACTCTCTATGTAGTCTTTTCCATTATCGTCAAAAATCCTTGCACCTTTGCTGTGTGTGACCAACATCGGGCCAATTTCTCTATGTTTTTTTAAATTCGTTTGTGGGTGGATGATCGACTCTATATCACGTGCGTGAAGCGAATTTGGAATCACGTTCATCATGCGCTCCTTTCATAGGGTTTCCCGGAACTTAACCATTTTAAGTCACAGCAACTCTGTCTGCTTCAGAAGCATAATATATCATCATCTGCGAATGCAAACGCGAACGAGTTAACCTTAAAATCGTTAACTACATTTGCTTGATCAATAGGTATCTTATCAGATTTATACCGTTCTAATCCGATGAATTATCTGTTCTTGCACGGCGCCCCAAGTATCCTCCGTGATGCCGAAGTCCATATTCTTCAAGTGTAATTCCCTTTTTCTGCATAAGTACAAGAGCAATCGCATCACTGACTGCGGCCATAACAGCCATACTTGCCGTTGGAGTCATACCAAGTGGGCAGGGTTCGCGAATAACTCCCATGTCAATAATCACATCCGATAGTTCTCTTAGACCGGAATCACTATGAGAGGTAATTCCAATAACTGATCCATTCGTCATATGCCGACTCAGCTCAATGAATTCCAAAACTTCGCGGGTTTTTCCGCTTGTTGAAAACGCCACGATAGAATCATTTTTAGAAATTACACCTAGATCTCCGTGCGCCGCTTCAGCCGGATGTATGAATACTGATGAAGTCCCCGTCGAACTCATAATCGCGGCAAATTTCTGAGCGACAAAACCAGCTTTTCCCATGCCAGTAGTAATAATCTTTCCTGATGATTCAAAAAGTATATTAATCGCCTTTTCATAAGAGGAATCAATTTTTACGGCATTTATAGCGTCAGCCTCCGCCCTTAAAACTTCCTTTATTTTAGGTAAAATTTCTATTTTAGGGTTCACTTTAATATCTACCTCGAAGAAGAATTACACCGATGAAAATCATTATGCCAAAAAAGCAGAGAATAATAGTGCCAATTAATAATAAACATTGATTATTTTATTGATTACATTTGGCGTTCCATAATTTACTAATGACTTCTCATTCAACTTATAGAGCAATATTGGAAACGAATAATGACAGAACCAGTTGTCCTTTTAAATGTCGATACTCGTGGTGTGGCAACAATCACGTTAAATCGGCCTAAGGTTAACAACGCATACAATGGTGAAGTAATTGAAGCTATGATAGACGCCGTTGGGGAGTGTGCCTCGAACAAGGACATAAGAGTTCTAGTAATAAAAGGTAACGGGAAACACTTTCAAGCGGGAGCTGATTTAAAATGGCTGAAAGAAATCGGGAATTTGTCGCCTGATGAAAATATCAATGTTTCTCGATTAACGGCAACAGCGATACGCGGATTAACTGAAATTTCAAAACCCACAGTTGCTCTAATTCACGGTGGCTGCTTTGGTGGGGGCACTGGCATAGCTGCCGCTTGTGACATTGTTTTGGCTAGTCATGATGCAATTTTTTCTATTACTGAAACAAGATGGGGCGTGATGGCGAGCGTCATTATTCCACAATTAAACGCTTCTATTGGCGTCAGAAATACAAGGAGGTACGCCCTTACTTGCGAACGCTTTGATGCAAAAACTGCATGCGAAATTGGTTTAGTTCACCAAGTTTGCGACGTTGGAGAATTAGAAGCCACAGCTGCATCGATTATAGATCATCTTCTGTTAGCTGCTC
The DNA here is from genome assembly GCA_902589475.1 of uncultured Alphaproteobacteria bacterium. Taxonomy (GTDB): domain Bacteria; phylum Pseudomonadota; class Alphaproteobacteria; order Thalassobaculales; family Thalassobaculaceae. Next base: position 7,641 of record CACITD010000006.1, read on the forward strand.
CCGACGCAACAGCGCAAACAAAAGCTGCTGCACTAAAAGATGCTAAGTTAACAATTTCAGACCAGTATTTTGAGGAACTTGTTTTGACGCATGCAGCAAAAAGGCAGTCGGAAGAAGCCATTGAAGGCTTAACGAGCTTCGCAGAAAAACGAGACCCAAGTTGGTATCGTACGTAATATTTCTGCATGAGGTGATATTGAAGAAAGTGGATCTATGACCAACGAAACAACCCAAGACAGAACCCCAGTATCTATTCTCACCGGCTTTTTGGGAAGTGGGAAAACAACATTACTTTCAAAACTTCTGACCAACAAAGATATGGAGAATGTCGCGGTAATAATTAATGAATTCGGTGAAGTCGGAATAGATGACGCTTTAGTTGTTAAATCTAATGAAGATACAATTTTACTCAACAATGGTTGCTTATGCTGCACAGTACGAGGCGACCTTGTAAACACTATGCAAAGTCTGCACATGCAAAGGACTAGCGGGGAGATAAATTATTTTGACCGGTTGGTAGTCGAAACAACGGGTTTAGCTGACCCCGCGCCAATACTTCATACGATGATGGCGGATCAATTTCTTGTAAATTATTACCGGCTGGACGGCGTGATCACGGTAGTTGACGCGCATCATGCAATGCAACAATTCGATAGTCAATTTGAGTCTGTAAAGCAGGCAGCAGTGGCGGACCGGATAGTTTTAACAAAGGTGGATGTCACAGACATCAATTCAATCGCTGAAGTTAAAAAGCGGTTGGAAACACTGAACCCGGCCGCGCCAATTTTAGAGGCTTCCCATGGTAACGTAGAACCAAGCGAACTATTTAATGCCGGCTTGTATAATCCACTGACAAAAACCGCCGACGTATCCAGATGGTTGAAGGAAGAAGCTTATATGGAAACAGAAGGTCATGTTTATCATCGCCATGACGATCACGAGAAACACCAACATGACCATAAACACGACCACGCTCATCATCATGACCATGAACATGACGTGAATCGCCATGATGACCACATCTATAGTTTTGCCATTCATTTCGACAGACCACTTAAATGGGCTAAAATTGCGGGGTCACTAGATATGCTGGCTCAAACTCATGGAGCGAGTATTTTAAGGGTAAAAGGTATTCTAAACATTGAAGAAATCGAAAAACAACCGGTTGTCGTACATGCAGTCCAGCACATGTTTCATCCTCCTGCCAAGATTGACGCATGGCCAAGTGATGACCATCGTTCGCGATTGGTTTTTATCGTTAAAGATATAGGAAGAGATAAAATAGAAGATGCCTTAAATTCGTATCTCGCAATGGATTTCTAAATTAAAAATTTCTAATTCCCGCCTTCCAATGAAATCTTCCGGAGGGCTAGACTACTAAAACTCAAATAGAAAATGTTTTGGTGTAGGGTGCCTACCTCTACGAGCGTTTATTGAAACTGCTAGCGCGGGCGTTTATTTGATCATGCTTTTCGCGAATGCTTTTAGGCCACATACTTTTTATATATGATAGCACGGCAATTATTTCGTCATCCGAGAGAATGCCATCGTAAGCGGGCATATTGTTTTGGTATTTTTGACCAATAATCTTCTCAATACCATATTTCGTCATGTTAAATAGATAACTGTCTGAATGATGCCATGTATGTCCTGTTTCATCATGGGGGGGAGCAGGAAGGTAACCCTCAGAATTGCGTCTACGCCAATTCTTTTGACCCTCTAATTGTATCCCATGACATGAAGCACAGTTTTGCAAATAGACCGTACGACCAGCAGTTACCAAATTTATATCATTGGGTTCTAGCTTTATCTTTTGTGATTGCATTTCCTCCGACATGGAAAAGTAATAAAACCCAGCCACAGTAAGTGCCACGGCTCCAATGACGAAAAGGGATAAAAATTTCATTTTCGAATTAAAGTCCATTTTTTAAAAGCTGTTACAAATAAAATTAATCTACAACGTTAAGTTTTCAACTTTTCGCAATGCCCGCTAGCCATGATGACGCTCTTGATAAATTTTTCTTGCAATCAATTGATGCACTGGCTGAAAAGTATTATTTCTTAAAGAAGATAAAGCTTCTTGTGACAGGAAGGTAAAGATAAAAATGAATATAGGGCAAGCAGCAAAGATATCTGGGTTAACAGTCAAAACTGTGCGTTATTACGACAATATTGGCCTGGTAAAGGCCTACCAAAATTCAGACAACCAATATCGAGTTTATTCAAAAGATGATATTGCAAAACTTCAATTTATTGGCAGGGCACGTCGTTTTGGTTTTAGCATATATGAATGCAGAGAATTACTCTCACTTTATCAGGATAAGAACCGTCCCAGTAGAGAGGTAAAAGAGCTGACATTAGAAAAACTCGCCAGAATAGATAATAAGTTAGACGAACTTCGAAACCTCAGGAATCAATTGTACCATCTATCAAAAAGTTGCAGCGGGGATGATAGACCTGATTGTCCTATATTAGACGCTCTGGCCAGCGAAAATTAAATACAAAACAAATCCATAAGCGCCGCCTTTTTAAATAGATATTTCCTTAACTCGCTACAAATATTTATAAACATAAATCGTTTGTAAAACCAAGTAACTCTCAGATTATAGTTTTCTTATCTGGGTTAGATAGTTATCAATCAAAACTCTAGGAGGAGAAAAATGTTCTATAAGCCTGGTTCCCATCGGGAAAATGGATTTAAGCGTGACCCTTTCAAAGCTTTTATTTCTCCGCGACCTATCGGCTGGATTTCCACCATTAGCTCGAATGGTAAAAATAACCTTGCACCATATAGTTTTTTCAATGCCGTATGCTCCGACCCTCCGTGTGTAATGTTTGCGTCAGGTGGCTCGCCAGATGACCGAGGTAAGAAAGATAGTCAGGTTAATGCGGAAACCACTGGGGAATTCGTTTGCTCTATTGTTAGTTATCAGCAAAGGGAAGCTATGAATCAAACTTCGATACATCTTCCATATGGAGAAGATGAAATGCCAAAGGCTGGCCTCGAAGGTGAACCATCAAGATTAGTCAAACCTTTGCGGGTCAAAGGAGCACCTATTCATTTGGAATGTAAATATATGCAGAGCGTTCAGATGCCTTGTTGGAGGGAAGGAAAGGAAAATTGGGTAATATTTGGCGAAGTCGTTGGGATACACGTCGATCCAAAAATAGTAAAAGACGGCTTTGTTGATGTTACTATCTATAAACCCGTCTCTCGACTAGGCTATATGGAGTATTCAGCAACCGATGAAGTTTTTCAAATGGATCGTCCAGATTAAGCGGCCTCTATCGAAAAAATTCATCTGATCAATTTAGACCTTTTGGTAACTCCACACCAGTCTGCTCAGTAATGACCGAATAATGTTCTGTGCGGCGATGTTTCGCGAAATTAAAAATTGTATCTTTTGGCATATTACAGATATCGATATCGGCAGCAAAAGTGATAAGTTCGTCGTCTAATGTCGCAGCCTGGGTGGCTATTTCCCCAGAAGGTTGAATTATGCACGAACCGCCAATTAACATGCAGCCATCTTCGACACCAGCCTTGGCGGTCCCAATAACCCAACAACCATTCATGTAGGCATTACTCTGCATTGTAAGATGGTTATGAAACATTCTTAGATGATTCTGTTCCTTCCCCGAGGTATTCAAGTCGGGAGTATTATAGCCTAACACAATGATCTCCGCCCCCTTTAGACTCATCACACGATAAGTTTCAGGCCATCTTCTATCATTACATATTGCCATACCCATTATAGCCTCTTGCTGTCTCCAAACACCAAAGCCTAGATCTCCTGGCTCAAAATATCTTTTTTCCAAATGCTGAAATGGTCTCTTTGGGTCATACTCAGAATGTCCTGGCAAATGTACTTTTCGGTATTTACCGACTATTTTCCCATTCTGATCAACAAGTATTGCAGTGTTGAAGCGCCTTCCTTCCGGTGTAAGTTCGGCGTACCCAAGATAAAAACCTATTTTCGCATCGGCTGCTGCTTCAAATAACGGAAGCGTTGCTTTGTTAGGCATTTCTTTCTCGTACCAATCATCCATTTTGGAAATATCTTCTTCATAATACCTTGGAAAAAATGTTGTCAAAGCGAGTTCAGGAAAAACGACAAAGCCGCACCCTCTAGAGCTCGCTTGCTTGATGAGATCTACCATTCGAGAAACACAGCTCTCTCTACTTTCGTCAGGTGCGATCGGACCCATTTGCGCAGCACCAAGATTTATAACCCTACTCATATTTTCTCCTTTTGATCTTGAATTCGGCGTTAAATGTTGCTTTTGCCATTATTTACTTTTTGTTTGTTGTTAATGCTACAGGGTCGAATGGCGTAGGCAAAACACCTCGTGGTTCAATGTAATCGTATGGATCGCGTGAAAGAAAATTTCCCCAACCCGCCTCACATCTGACATCCCCATTTTCCCAGACTATTTTACCTCTACTTATTGTAATAAATGGCCAGCCAGTAACCTGTAATCCTTCAAACGGGGTATAATCAGTATCATGATGCAGTATATCTTGAGTAATCGTGACATCTTTTTCTGCGTCCCAAATGCAGATATCTGCGTCAGCGCCAACGGATATAGTCCCTTTCTTAGGATATAATCCAAATAAACGCGCCGCATTTGTTGATGTAACGGCAACAAATGTTTGCAAATCAATCCTTCCCTTAACGACTCCCTCCGAGAAGGTAATGGGCATTCGTGTTTCAAGACCAGGTACGCCGTTAGCTATCTGACTAAAGGGCGCATTATCACCAGCCCAAAATTTGCCTTCCAATTCATCTATATTATAAGGCGCGTGATCCGATGTAACATTCCCTATCGTTCCTAACCGAACATGATCCCAAACCGCTTCTTGGTCACCTTCTGTACGGGGTGCTGGTGAACAGACAAACTTTGCTCCCTCTCGTTGATCTCGATCGAGATCCCTTTCTGTTAGAACAAAATACTGCGGACACGTTTCTGAAAATATTTTCAAACCTCTTTGCTGTGCACGTCTTATTTCTTCCGCCGCTTCTTCGCAACTCACATGAAAGATTTGAATTGGAACATCCAATAATTCGGACAACATTATCACCCTATGCACGGCCTCCCGCTCTACAAGAGGTGGCTTTGCCCAAGCATGAAACTTAGTGCTGTTATTTTCTGCCGCCAATAACTTTTCCGTCATATACATAATTGCATCGTGATTTTCCGCGTGCACACAAACTAATGCCTGTTTCCTTTTGGCGGTTTCTAAAACCTTAAGAATTTCTGCATCATTCAATCTATTGCGAGGGTAAGTCATAAAAATTTTTAGAGACCTGTGACCTTGATCTATAAGTTTAGGGACTTCATCATTCATCACCTCGTCACTTGGATCGCTGATGATCAAATGAAAGCTATAGTCTATACAAGAATCTTTCGCACGCTCGTGATAATCTTCGACTATTGGCGTTAACAATTCGCCTTTTTCCTGCGCCGCAAAACAAATAATAGTTGTTGTCCCCCCGCAGGCGGCAGATCGCGTGCCACTCAAAAATGTCTCTGCATTTCTGCCTCCACCGCTCGATCGCTGATCAATATGACAATGGCTATCGATCCCGCCCGGCATAACAAATTTACCTGTCGCATCTATCTCTTGTTTGCCTGGACCCAACCTTTCTCCCAATGCAACAATGCGTCCCTCTTTTATACCAACTTCACATTTTGAGATCTCAGCAGCATTCACAACTGTGCCACCCCTTATTACCAAATCAAAATCAGACAAGGTGTTTCCCCAATCAAAACTTATTATCAAAAATTCAAAAACTAATGTATCTATCGTCAAAACTTATAAGGTTAATGTAAATATGGCAAAAAGGATTTTCAAATTTGCTAAAACTCGAAAAAAAATCAGAAGAACAGAGTTCATCGCCAATGAAAACTAAGGTGCTTTTAGGTCACCGCAGACCAGCAGACGGAAAATTATTTTACCATGCCACAGCGTGCCCTTCTCCTAACTTTTCCACCTTAGAGGGCGATCATCATGCAGATGTCTGTGTTGTGGGTGGGGGCCTCACTGGTGTGTCTACCGCTCTGCATTTAGCCAAGTCTGGTATTTCCGTAGCGCTTTTAGAGGCACAAAGAATAGGTTGTGGAGCGTCTGGCAGGAATGGTGGACATATCGCTAACGGCTTTAGTTGCGAGTTAACGAGAATGGAAAAAATGCTAGGTTTCGAGGCAACAAAGATGCTCTGGCAGATGGTAGATTCCTATTTAGTTGATATAGATCAGAATATTCTTACGCACGGTATCCAATGTGATAGAAAATTTGGCTATATCTATGCAGCCAACAACAGTTATCAGATGCGAGAGTTAGCGTTATTGAATGATCGTTTAAAATCAAAATACAACTATCAAAAAACAACCCTACTCCATAAATCTGAACTCGGAAAATTTTTAAGGACAGCCCAATACTCAGGCGGCCTTTTTGATAAAACTTGTGGCCAAATAAATCCTTTTAAGTATCTGCAAGGATTGGTAAAGCAACTAAAAACAATGAATGTTAAAATTTTTGAACAGAGTCCTGCACAAGCGATCTCTCCAGGTTCTGATTTAACGGTCCACGCTGAAAAAGGCCGTATCAAATCAAAATACGTTTTGCTTGCCGGCAATGCTTATCTTAGTTGCAACACCCCGCTACTAGAGGATAAATCAATACCCGTTTCCAGTTTCGTGGGCGTAACCACTCCCTTATCACGAGCATCGATACAATCCATATTGCCTCGCGATGTGACCGTCGCAGATTGTAATAAGATTCCAGACTACTTCCAAATTATCGCCGGTAACCGTATGCTGTTCGGTTGCGGCATAAATTTTTTGGGGAAAGAGCCAAAAACTTTTAGAAAAATAATCAGTAGCAGAATTAAGCGCCTATTTCCCCAACTCACTAGTTTTGAACTCGAATACGCTTGGAGTGGCTTAATTTCATCCACAACTAATAAGCTCCCTCATATTGGCCAAATAAATTCTCAGATATACTATGCCCAAGGATTTTCAGGTCATGGCGTAGTATTATCCGGCCTAATCGGAAAACTTATAAGTGAAGCAATTTTGGGGAATTCAGGAGGTTTTGAACTTTTTTCCAGAATTAAGCATAAAAAATTACCGCCTTATCCAATAAAAAGCATAGGCTTAGGCATTGCTAATCTTCTCCATAAACTTCAATAAGATTTCAAGTGATAGATAATATGCAGTAGATTATTAATCTTGATATTGTTTACAAAAACGATATAATTATCGTTATGTTTTCATATACATAACGAAATGTTGTCTTGCTAATGCTTGATCCTTTTGGACGTACTATTTCATACCTGCGGGTTTCAGTGACCGACCGCTGTGACTTCCGATGCACATATTGTATGTCAGAAAATATGACATTTCTTCCAAAAAAGGATTTGCTAACCTTAGAGGAATTAGAACGGCTCTGCACAGTTTTTATTAACCTTGGCGTCAAGAAACTTAGATTGACGGGGGGCGAACCGCTGGTTCGAAAAAATATAATGAACCTAATAGCCTCACTATCGAGACATATAACCTCAGGAAAGCTGGAGGAACTCACATTAACAACAAATGGATCTCAATTATCTAAGTATGCCCAACAGCTTGCCGATAATGGTGTGAAAAGACTGAACGTTTCTTTAGACACCTTAGACCGAGAAAAGTTTAAAAAAATTACGCGTTGGGGCGATCTTGACCAAGTGCTAGCCGGCTTAAATGCAGCTAAATCATCGGGATTGAATATTAAAATTAATACAGTTGCACTGAACGGCACCAATAACGACGAACTGAAAGATATGCTGACCTGGGCAGGCGACAACGGTTACGATATGACAATTATAGAAGTTATGCCCATGGGGGATATCGGCAGTGAAACTAGGATTGACCAATACCTACCTCTGAACGCTGTGCGAAATGACCTATCAAAATATTTTACTCTTGAAGATATAGATTATAAAACAGGCGGGCCGGCGAGATATACCAGAGTAAAAGAAACCGGCGGAAGACTGGGCTTTATTACACCTCTTACACATAATTTCTGCGAAAGCTGCAATAGAGTGCGTGTTACCTGCACAGGGACACTCTATATGTGCTTAGGTCAAGATGATGATGCTGATTTGAAAACTCCTCTGCGCAACTCCGAAGGTGATGAGGCAGTCGTAAGAGCTATCCGCGAAGCAATTTTACGCAAGCCCAAAGGGCACGATTTTATCATAGACCGTAATGCCGCAGTGGACCCTGTAACAAGACATATGAGCGTTACGGGAGGTTAACTCCCTTATTGCGTGCTATAGTAGTTTAACAGGCAATCCGGTTCCAACTCTACTAGCGGGTTAAAATTCCTAGCGGCATAGTACTCCGGCCTAGCAAAACTTTCGCCCCTATTGTCAAGCGCACTTACGTTAATATAAAGCAATAATCGTCTTAACGGTGAAATATTTACTGAAGACCCGTGTACGACCGCCATGTTCATTAAAAGCACAGTTCCTGCAGGTCCTTCTATTGATTTTATGCCCTGTCTATCAACTAAATGGGACAGCGTGTCGTCAGTTATGTCAAAACGAAACTTTGCTGCCCCATTATGATCAACAACGTTTTCGTCAATAATCGCCTCGGAAACCAGGCCATCTTTATGTGACCCAGGTATTGCTAGTACAGGAGCATTACATGGTGTAACGTCATCGAGAAAAATGCCGATCATGATCCCTCTGGCTTCAGGGATACCATCAACTCGATGATACGTTCCAAAGTCTTGATGCCATTCCACTACAGAACCATTTCTTTGCTTAATATTTATTCGTGACTGATGAACGAAGACTTTTGACTCCAAAAGTTGTTCAACTGGACGTAGTAACTTTGGATGTTGAGTTAATATTTTAAAACGCTCGTCAAAAAGATGCATTCCCCAGCAAACATGGGGAGTCCCATCAGCTTCTCTAGCAACCTCTGGCCCTGACCTCTTCAATACATCGTAGGATGTTTTCTCTAAAACATTTATTTCTTTACGGGAAAAAACACTGGGGAGAACAATCCATCCTTGCTCTTTATATTCGCGCATTTGCTCGTCTGTTAATGCTGTCACCTGTTTCATCGATTTAATCCATCTAGCATCGATCTCACACCAACTTCCATCAGCAATAGATCGAAACCCATCAACAAAACCTGGTACCCATTTTGTATTTTATCATTGCCTTCGCTGGCAGATAGACATAGTCCCCCAAGGGACCCATGACTTTTTTTTATGCATGCCTCGGCTCTAGCGATTGCCTCTTTCACCTCCGGATGATCTCTATCACCCACGTATCCCATACTGGCGGCTAAGTCCATCGGTGCAATGAAAAAGACATCTATACCTTTAACTTTAGTAATTTCTTCGATGTTATTAATCGCATCTATATGTTCAATTAGCGAAATGATGACAATGTCATCCGAACTTTTATAATATTCAATAGAATCTTTTTTCTGCCAGCGCATTGGCGCATAGAATGGCCCCCAGCCCCGTTCGCCCGCAGGCGGGTATCTTACAGCCGCAACTGCAGCTTCTGCTGTTTGCTTAGACGTAATCATGGGAAATATAACTCCCATTGCACCCGAGTCTAACACTGGTTTTGTAAAAGCTATTGATGGCTCCATCACGCGAACAACTGGCGAACACGAACTACCTGACGTTGCGGTGATCATATTATAGCATGAAGCTATATCGATAGCGCCATGTTCCATATCAATAAACAACCAATCGAAACCGGAATTTGAAAGCATTTGTGCCATATTAGTACTAGGCATACTAGTTAAGACCCCCGCACAAACCTGTCCTTTATTGAGCTTTTCGCGAAATGGATTAGACATGAAAGCTACTCTCTTTTTCTCAACGTTTTAAACGAACCATTGGCCTGCAATATCTTTCTCTAATCCCAACTAAACCCGGGTGTGCGAAGGTAAAAATGTAATCCCTCGTCCTGGATAACAAAACTGCGCATTCTTCTATTTCCTCTATTATGATGAGAGTGAAGTTCTGCGCCGGGTGTTATTTGAGCCGCCCCACTTACCCACGGAACTTTCTCATCCTCTATCATCGAGTGAATGCCCTCTCCCTCTATAGCCAAAGTGATTGCTGCTCCATTATGACGATGAGGCCGTTGGTCACCACCAGCCTCAAGTGTATTAATTGCAGTATTGACCATAGGAATTGTGTTCCTGCTAGGAGCTGTTGCCGGCGTAGAGAACTGAATTGACACACCTGAAGTTTCTGCTGTTTTTGGGCGCTCATAAATCGCCGACAAATGATTCTCTATTTCTTCATGTGGCCAGTGAACCGTTTCATTTCTTGATTTACCGGGGAGCGGTGCTTGAAGATTTTCAAATGCCAGCAGCGGCTCATTAGTTACACAAAATATTATCGCTGTATTGTGAGCTTTATGTGTAGTTTCATTCCCTCCCGGAAAACAAAAGACATCTCCAGTTCCCCACGACACTTTATCCGAACCATTCCGGCTAAGGCCATCTCCTTTCAAAACATAATAAACTTCACCGGAAGCAATGAATGAATGATTAATTTTTTCGCCCGCATTTATCCTGATATATCGTGCTAAAATAGCAGGTATCGTAGCTGGATACGGCGTTTGAAGTTTATCTGAAATATCCAGTTCAATTAATCCAGTATCGCCGTCAGGATCAAAAGCTCTATCGCGTTCACTTAAAAATTGATGGCGTGGCACAGAGGGCCAAGACCAATTGAAGAAGTTCTCAGGACTATTGTAGATTGCTCTCTGCTGCTGTGCTAATTCACCGTTGTCTTGTTCTTGATTAATACCATTGTTTGAAACTGGTTGTAACGTCATATCCGCCTCCGCTGTAGTAACTCCGTTAGAGTGTATCGTTTTATTCGTAAATTTGTCATCGCATTGGCGATACATTTTGCTATTTTGATGTTAGGACTAGCAGTGCCTGATTCATAGTATATTGGGCATTGCCATTTGTTAGCATTAGTGAAAATCACGACTATTAAAATTTACTCGAGCTATTTTCTCTTTGCTAGTTTTATTCGTTAATGATTGGACTGCATTTGTTGATACACAGGTTTGCTTACTTTTAATCGTATCCTTATTTCTCTCGACCTGATGTTGATTTTGTTCTGGTAACTCCGATAAATAAAATGTCAAATCTTGAAGATTTTCTGCAATCAAATGAATGACTTCCCCTTCGCGCTGTAGTTTCCCTGTTACACCTAATAACTTCGCATTCATAACGGCGCGTTTAAAACGCTCAAATTGACGAGACCAAATAACAAGATTTGCAACACCTGTATCATCTTCAATAGTGATAAATAGAATTCCTTTAGCCGTACTTGGACGCTGTCTTACCAGCACCAAACCAACCACACTTACGCGTTCCCCATCATTAAGGTCATTGAAGGAAGAAATCGGTTTGTAAAAACCTTTGGGAAAAACATTACGTAATAGACTAAGAGGGTGAGACTTAAGAGATAATCTGAGAGAGGCATAATCATCCATTACTTCTTCACCAAGATTTGAGTCTGGTAGATCTACGCCAGGTTCGCTATCAACAACAAAGTTCTTGCCAACACTTAAAAGGGTATCAAACAATGGCAGTTCTTGTTTTTTCTTTTGGTTATTTCTAAATACAGACGCATTCAGCCCGCGCACATGCCAAAAAGCCTGTCGTCGTGAAAGTGAAAGTGATTGAAATGCATCTGCACGGGCTAATATTTCTAGGGTCATCGACTGGATACCTGCACGGATACTCAATTCCTCTATATTTCGATAACCCTCCCGCCTATTCTTTTCGATAAGAACCGCCTCTCCCTTTCTCAATCCTTTAATTTGATTCATTCCCAACCTTAAAGCCAAAGTACCATCTTTTTGACGTTCTAAGTCACAATCCCAATTAGCCATATTTACGTCTGGCGGCAATACAATAACTCCATGTTCACGAGCGTCTCGGACAATCTGTGCTGGCGCGTAGAACCCCATAGGCTGAGAATTTAACAAGGCAGCCGCAAAAGTAGCTGGCATATGACATTTCATCCAACTTGACACGTAAACTAATAATGCAAAACTCGCTGCATGACTTTCTGGAAAACCATAATTGCCAAACCCTTCAATCTGTCTAAAACAACGCTCTGCAAATGACTTTTCGTACCCTCGTTCAACCATACCTGCGATCATTTTAAGACCTAGCTCACCAATTTTATCTGTTTTACGGAACGTTGCCATTGCTTTACGTAATTGGTCTGCTTCACCAGGGGTAAATCCCGCAGCAATAATAGCAATTTTCATTGCTTGTTCTTGGAATAAAGGTACACCCAACGTTTTATGCAGTACTTCGTGTAATTCCTTAGACGGCAAATCAACTGACTCTTCACCATTACGGCGTCTTATATAGGGATGCACCATATCACCTTGTATGGGACCAGGTCTTACTATTGCTACCTCTATAACTAAGTCATAAAATGATCTTGGTTTAAGTCGAGGTAGCATTGCCATTTGCGCACGACTCTCTAGCTGGAACACACCTAGTGAGTCACCTTTGCATAACATGTCGTATACTACGGGATCCTCCGACGGGATATTTGATAGATCAAGTTCAAGACCATAATGACGACGAGCGATATCAAAACCTTTTCGCAAGCAACTCAACATGCCGAGTGCTAATACATCTACTTTTAATATTCCAAGTGCATCTAGGTCATCCTTATCCCATTCAATCACGGTGCGGTCTATCATCGCTGCGTTTTCTATCGGAACTAATTCGTCTAACCTATCACGTGTTATTACAAAGCCACCAACATGTTGAGAGAGATGTCTAGGAAAGCCGATTAGCTCTTTAGCTAATTTGATAACAAGTCGAAGAATTTTATCTTTAGGGTCAAGACCAATCTCTAATAGTTTTGAGGCAGATATATTTTTAATATCACTGCCACGAACCTGACTAACCAATATATCAATTATAGCGTCTGAAAGGCCCATGGCTTTTCCAGCTTCTCTTATAGCGCTACGCGAGCGGAACGTAACCACTGTTGCAGCTAACCCGGCACGCTCTCTACCATAAGTCTCATAAATGTGCTGAATTACTTCTTCACGTCGTTCATGCTCAAAATCAACGTCTATGTCTGGTGGTTCACCGCGTGCTTCACTAATGAACCGCTCGAATAATACCGCAGATTGGTTGGGGTCAACTGCTGTTATGCCTAAGCAATAACAAACTGCCGAATTTGCAGCAGAACCACGTCCTTGACATAAGATATTACGCTCACGTGCGAATTTCACCATGTCATAAACTGTTAAAAAATATGGCGCATATTTTAATTTTTCTATTATATCTAGCTCATAATTTATCTGCTTTTTAACTGACTGAGGAACTCCTAGTGGATATTTATCAATCGAATAACGCTTTTTTGCTCCTTCCCAAGTCCTAACTCTTAGCTCATCTTCTGCGCTATTGCCTGATCGCGTTAAAACACTTGGATATTTATATCTTATGTCAGTCATTGAGAATTCACACCTGTCAGCAATCTCAATTGTCTTTGTGATTGCATCCGGATACTTCTCAAACCCGTTTTTAATTTCCAGGGGAGACTTCAAGTAACGCTCTGCATTTAACTCAAGTTCAAAGCCAGCTTGCGTTATAGTGCATTGCTTACGTATGCATGTTAAAAGGTCTTGAAGTGGTCGACGACGAGGGTGATGATACAGAATATCATTGGTAGCAACCATTGGCGCACCAGATTGTTCAGCTAACTTTTGCAGTGCAGCCAGCCTAGAGTCGTCATCTTCTCTATAGCACAACGATGCAGAAAGGTAGACTGAACCAGATAGTTGTTCCACCCATTTTGATAGTTCATCCGCAAACTCTGAATCAATCCTCTTTTGGTCTACGTATAACTTTGATGCACTAAAAGATAATGGAGGTAAAATAATTAAAATTTGTCCCTGTAGGTATTCAACTATATCCGAACGCCATAACTTACACATTGATTTTTGCGCTCTGCGCTTACCTAGGGTTAGTAACTTTGATAGTCTACTATATGCGCTGCGGTCTTTTGGTAAGCATATGAAACTAGCACCATCTTCAATATCTATCCGTGCTCCTATAATTGCCTGAATTCCTTTGGCCTTTGCCGCTGTATGAAAACGAACTACCCCAGCGAGTGTATTACGGTCCGTCAAAGCGATAGCCCTATAGCCAAGAAAGGCAGCTCTTTCAATTAGCTCTTCCGGATGTGAACCTCCTTCGAGAAAACTAAAATTGCTCAACACATTAAGTTCTGCATATGCTGCTATATGTTTTTCCATCATACGACTTCTTAGGCAAAAAAACCGTGCAGATACCAATGTGAACGTTCATGATTTTTTTTTATGAATTCCTTAAACAACCAATATCGACGTCCTTGAGTGTCCTCAACCCTGAAATAATCGCGTGTCAGATGATAATTTTCCATATACCACCATTCTGGGCTAATACGTTCCGGTCCGTTAACTCTTCTTATCTGTATATTATTGCGACGCCATTCAAAGTTCTTTGGTCTACCGCGCTTACACACCAAAATAGAACTTAGACGCTCCGGGGGCACTGCTAAGCGCAGAGGGCGAACTGCTAAAAAATAATCCAGTGATCGTTGTGCCCTCTCACTCGTTCTAAACGTTTCTAGATTGGAAATAGCATGCCATACCATTTCAGAATGTTCCGGGCAGTAGCTCTCTTTCAAAGAGTGCAACGTTACTGAACTAATACCAAATCTGTTTGTTAAACTATCTATAAGTTCCGATAGCTTAAGCTCAGATGTTTCACTTTCATTATTTAAATGGACTTGTTTATATTGGATAACATCAGTTTCAGTTGCTTCTAACGTAACAACGTCAACTCCTGCATCTAATAGATAATTATCAATTTTTTCGGAGAACAATCTCAAAATGACATCTGAGTTTTGACTTACTTCGCTGGTCCGAATTTTTAACTCCTGCACCTTTCCATCAATTTTATATAAGCTAAGTCGCAGTTGTCTTATACCTAACGAGCGCGTTACAAGCATCTCAATGACTTGGGGAAGCAAGTGACCAAGTATTTGTTTTATTGTTTCTGAATTACTAATTGGCTCAAGCAAAACTAATCTTGCCAAGTAAGGCGAATGTAATGTTTGTGGCGATACAGTTTCTTTTTCTATTCCTAATGCTTGATCTAAGCGCAATCTTATATTCTTACCAAACCTGGCACGGAGAGGAGCTCTTGGTACTAACATTAATTGACTGATTTTCCGCAAACCAACTTTACTCAAATCGTCAACTGTATTCTTTGGTAAACGCAAAGCAGATAGAGGTAATTCAGAAAGAGCTGCTTGTTGCTCACCTGGTGCGATTAACTGGGTCACCCCGCCACTAAAGCGTGCTACTGCCCAAGCACTGCCCGGTGTATCAGAAATAGCACCAAATGCTGTCCAGTTTATAGCTGTTAGACGTGCGATAATGTCATTTAAAAGATCAGCTTCTCCACCAAAGAGATGGGCGCAGCCTGTAATATCCAACCAAATGCCAGCATTCCCTAATCCCTTATTTGCTTCATCAATAGAGACAAGTGGCGTATATCGTCCGCACCATCTTGCCAAGGTTTCGATCGCCAGTTGATCAGCGATCAAGTCTGCCTCAAATACCAATAAACTTGGGCACGCTGCCAAGGCATCCTCAAGCGATAGTCCAACAGCAACCCCCATTTGGAATGCCAGAGGACACGAGGCGATAACAACCCTTCGACCTGCCCGATCTTGAATAATTATTATACCCGAAAAATCATCTTGCTTTGCTCTTTTATCAATCTCAATACGCTTATGCCGTTCGATCGAAAAATGAGGAAACCAGAGATAAAGTAATCGTCTTCTCACTTTATTTTGTTCTTGTTTTGTTCTCATTTGAGAACATTAATCGTATCGCCGAAAAAAATAAACAATCTACTTCACATAACATTATTATGATTGTGAAAAATGCCAATATGAAATAGCTAATCTAGTCTGAGGTTCTTTTTTGGACGATATTACTGTAAGCGACGTTCACGGCAGCCATTTTCTCCGTAGCGTGACGCACAAACTACTCGGGCATCCCACTAGCGACAAGTTTATCCGGATGATTCTCCAAAGTAAGCCGCCTATAGGCATGCTTAACCTCCTCATCTGAGGCAGATGGATCAACACCCAAAACACTATATGGGTCGTCAGCTCTTGAGATATTGTAAGTCGCCAGCAACCGCTTAAATTGAGATTCATCAAATCCAAAGATTTGAGCCACTCTCCCTAAGTAATCAATTTCCTCGGAATTAACGACACCATCTGCCTGTGCTATATAAATTAAACTCCCTAAAAGTTCCTCGAGAACTGGGGATTGCGGATTAAACAGTTTTTCAATCTGCCTCGCATAAACTTCAAAACCAGCAACATCTCTTCGTGCCAAGTCCCAAACGCGTCCAACATTCTTAATTTCGTTCTCTGGTATATGGAAAATTTTACGAAAAGCTGTAATTACATCCCTTGTTACAACTCCATCTGCTTTAGCCATCTTTGCTGAAAGAACGATAACGCCAATCGTAAAAGCAATTTTTTGCTTTGATGCTTCCTTATCTATGGGCATACCCTCAGAGTTTGATGTAATTTTATAATCAGCATGTCCCGCTGCTGTACCTATCAACGCACCAAGCGGGCCTCCTAATGCAAGGCCAGCTGCCCCCCTATAATTTTACCCCAAATACTCATGATATCGTTTTATCCAAAAGTAAAAAATGCAACTAACAATAAGTAGTATTTCATTACTAAAAGCTATTTTTTACAATGTCCCTATTCATGCTTTATTCAAAAATGGTTGTCCATATAATTTGAGAGGTGAACGCATTTAACTCTTAGCAAGAGCTCTATATTGGTATACTAATAGTAAATATTTTGGCACTTACTGGAATTTAATTTTTTCGGGGAAGATCAATGCACGTCGACGCAATACCATCAGATGCGCTCACGCGTGAAAAGGTAATCGGAATAATGTTACAGCGCTTTGGTGATCAGTTCACTACAGCCGAAGCTATTAGAGAACGACACGGAAAAGGGGAAAGTTATCATAGCGTAGCTTCACCCGATGGCGTATTTTTCGCAAAATCAACGGAAGACGTAGCGGAAGTTGTTAAAATTTGTGCAGATCATAAGTTTCCCATCGTACCTTTTGGTGTAGGAACCTCTCTAGAAGGTAACATTGCGGCTCTGAAGGGAGGTATTTGCGTTGATTTATCGATGATGAATGAAATTCTAGAAGTTAATGAAGAAGACTTGGATGTAAAAGTACAGGCTGGCGTTACTCGCAAACAACTTAATGATTTCTTGAGGGACACCGGACTATTTTTTCCAATTGACCCGGGAGCAGATGCTTCAATTGGCGGCATGGCCGCAACAAGAGCATCCGGCACCAATGCAGTTAGATACGGTACAATGCGAGAAAATGTTTTATCGTTGACCGTTGTGACCGCCGACGGTCGTATTGTACAGACGGCTAGGAGAGCTAGAAAGTCGGCGGCTGGTTACGACCTTACCCGATTATTCGTTGGCTCTGAGGGAACGCTTGGTATTATCACAGAAATACGCTTGAAAGTTTATGGTATTCCAGAGTCCATTACATCAGCGGTTTGTCAGTTCGAGGATTTAGAGAGTGCTGTAAACACATCTATACTTATAGTGCAAACAGGTATTCCTGTCGCACGCATGGAATTGCTGGATGACGTGCAGATGGGAGCATGCATCAGTTATTCAAAATTAGAGGGTTATGAGGAAAAGCCCACCATATTCTTCGAATTCCACGGCACTGAAACGGGTGCTAAAGAACAAGCCGAGACCGTTCAGGCAATAGCAGAGGAATTCGGTGGATCCGCTTTTCAATGGACCTCCAAGATGGAAGATAGAAATAAACTTTGGCAAGCACGTCATGACGCCTACTATGCAGCTATTGCTCTAAGGTCAGGGTGCCAAGGCTGGGCAACGGACGTTTGCGTTCCGGTTTCTCGCTTAGCAGAATGTATCAACGAAACAAAAGATGACCTCGAAGAAACAGGACTTATTTCGCCATTAGTAGGTCATGTCGGAGATGGAAACTTCCATATGCTCTACATAGTCGATCCTAATAACCAAGAAGAAATGGCGAAAGCTCAGGCACACTCAGATCGAATGGTAATGCGAGCATTAGAGATGGGAGGGACGTGTACCGGGGAACATGGCGTGGGCTACGGAAAAATTCACTTTTTAACCAATGAGCATGGTGACGCAATGTCATTGATGCGATCACTTAAAACAGCCTTTGATCCAGATAATATAATGAACCCTGGCAAAATAGTTAATATTTGAAGAGAGTCTATTCTACACAAGACTGAAATATCCATTTAGATATCCATCCCGCAATTTTGTCTGAATGACGATCCATCATCAGCATGTGAGAGGCGCCCTCGAAGCCAACATCAGGCAATGAGATAAGCGAGGCGTTTCCGCCTAAAGAGTTCATATGTTCACAAAATTCAGCTGCTTCCGTTCGCGCACTTTGCCACCTTGGCGACTCATCAATATAATCTCCGAGTAAGACAAGCCAGGGCGCTTTCTTTGCTATATCCTTATTTATATCAGTCAGCCTAGGCCAACCCGATGCTTCCACACAGATTAAACCTTTAATAACATCTATATTTTCCACAGCAGCCTTTCCTCCAAGAAAACCACCCTGACTATGACAAATGAGAACACACGAACCAATTTTTTTAAGTGCTTCTCCAATACCCCGTACTTGTGCTCCCGAAGTGCTAGTCCACCGCGGTACAAATTGACGTTGAAAAGCCTCCATATACTCTAGTGGGAATTCAAGTCCTTTAAATGGCTTGCCACTTTGATAATTTTCTGGTTTGCCAAAACGAAAAATATCCCAGGCCTCCTTCAAAGTTCGTTGGATAGGTTGGCCGTCCCAAACATTTTCAATTGCACAAAACCCTGAACGACCTCTCTCCACGTTGTCCAAAACATAAACGGCAAACCCTGCAGATAAAAAATTATGTAACCAGCCAGGCCGCCCATCGGGTGTTGTTTCCCAACAAGCACCCGTCAACCCACCCCCATGAAGCAGCACTAAAGGCCATTTATACTGACGTTTTTGTGGAATAAAATATTGGACATAAACTTGTTCTATTAGGAATTCTCCATTCGGATCCTGATCATGATAGGAAGTTTCCGTAAACCAGACTTTACGGTTCGGTTGGTTACGCACCTCAACAATCCGGCCACCAACATGAAAACTTCCAAAATCACTTAAATAATACATTGCACCAACACCTTCTAAAATTCACTAGTATGCCTTCAAACCAAAAAAAGACGTTTGCAGTAATATCTTTATTAAAATCATTTTATGCCTATTCTTTTATAGATATCAAAAATTGTTGCTAATGGAGAATAAAATGCGTTGGGTCAGAGTAAAAACACAGAATGGGCCATCATATGGTATTATTAACAACGACATTATCTCTCTTGTCCGAGGAAATCTTTTTGAAACAATCGAGCTTACAGGCGAAGAAATCAAGCTGGCCAATGCCAAAATTATGGTGCCGTTGGAACCCAAAACTTTTTATGCAGCCGGCTTAAACTATGCGCAACATGTTATAGAGCAGGCTAAAGCAAACAATCGAGAACCCAACATCCCAGATGAGCCGCATGTTGGTTACCGAGCTAATAATGCTTTGATCGCAGATGGCGAACCAATAATCAAACCCAACGACTCCTCTGAAGAGTTTCAATATGAGGGTGAGCTGGTCGTTATAATTGGTAAGAAAGGAAAAAACCTAACGGAGGATGAAGCACTCGATATTGTTTTTGGATATAGTATAGGCAACGACATAAGTGAACGAAAATGGCAGAGGGAAGATAGAACGATGTGGCGGGCAAAAAATTCAGATACTTTCAAACCTCTCGGTCCTTGGATTGAAACTGATGTAGATCTCAATAGCTTAACAACAAGAGTGACGGTGAATAATCGTGAAGTGATATCTTTTAAAACAAACAGCATGATCTTTGGGGTGAAAAAGTTCATAAGTACCATGTCTAAGTATTTAACCTTGGTTCCAGGGGATATGATCTGGATGGGTACGGAAGGCCACTCAGAAAACTTGAAGATAGGAGATGTGTGTAAGGTTTCTATTAGCGGTATAGGTACGCTAAGCAATCAAATCATTGCGGACAAATAATGAATACGCAGAACATCTTGGGAAGGCACAAATCCGCCCAAAATTTGATTATTCTTATTTGAATAATTTAATAACACTACTCGGGTCGCCATTTGATATGGCTAAAGTTTGCCTTGATAATTGAGTTTGAATACTCTGGGCTGTAATGCGAACGCCTTCACGTTCAACATCACTTTCCAATATATTACCAAGATTCTTAATTAGCGTCTCATTGAAATCTTGGAGACTTCTTTGCCTTAAACTAACCGCTTTATCGGCTCCTCCTAACGTCGTGCTTGCTTCTGCCAAAGTTGCTTCTAATAGCTTAAATTCACTCTGGAGGATTGAATTTGGATCATTTATCCTGCTGCCATTTTTTATTGCCGCAGATAACGAATTAATCGCTGATCCGAGAGAGGATTGAGATGTTATAATTAAGTTCTCACCAGTTGCCGTTGCGACTACATTTAAGTCTTCGCCATTAGCACTAAGGAGATTAACAGAATTAAACTCGCTACCCCCAATGAACCCCTCTGCTTGATTTAGTAAATTTTCAAGGTCAGTTGTCAGGGCTCTCGTCTCGCTTTCAGAATTATTGGAGTTTGCTAAGGATATAAGTTTATCCTGAATAACCACCGCTAGTTCTGAAATGTTTTTTACTCCGGCTTGAGCCACGGCCACAGCACCGCGCGCATTTCCCAGATTTTGTGTCAATATTGAAGATACTCTTAATTTACTGCGAAAAATTTGGTCTGTAATCTTATTGGCAGTGATTGACTTTTCAGTTGCACTTCCACCCAAAGCCAAACGGTTTATTGCACGGTTGGACGGCCTTTTGTCCGAGTTTAAACCTCTTAAAGATTTAAAAAACTCAGAGCTTCCTGTTAACGGAGTGATAGCCATAAAAATCTAGTCTCTAGAATAGCAACCGTATCGACATTTTAATATCTGACAAACAACATAATTAAGGTTTTGGATTGAATCAACAGAAGTAATACTTTTTACTAATTTGGGATAATTAAATCCATAGATGATATATGTGCAAATCAAGTTACCTCGGCATCTAAATTGAGAACCCAATATCCTTTCGGAAGATGTATCACCATGAAATTTTCTCTACATTTTGGAAACTTGATTTGCCCTGACCCAACTGAGGCAAAAAGATTAGCAATCGCAGCCGAAACCGCGGGTTTTGAATCTGTCATCGCCGTTGAACACGTTGTAATTCCTTCAAATTATTCTACAAAATATCCTTACAGCAAAACAGGCCGATTGCCGGGGGACGAAAAGACAGATTGGCCAGATCCACTTGCATGGCTAACATTTATTGGAGCAGTTACCAAAAAATTAAGGCTAATAACAGGAGTTCTTGTTCTTCCTCAACGTAATCCCGTCATACTAGCAAAGCATCTTGCAACAATTGACAGGTTAACAAGTGGCCGTATTGAGCTTGGCATCGGGGTGGGATGGTTGAGAGAAGAGTTTGATGCTCTAAATGTAGAGTTCAGTAACCGCGGCGAGCGAACGGATGAATATATAGAGGCTATGCGAAAATTATGGCAAGAAGACGCGGCTACATTCAAAGGAAAATTCATCAACTTTGATGGCGTGAATTGCAACCCAAAACCTATCTGCAAAAACCTACCAATAATCATCGGCGGCCATTCCGCAAGAGCCGTCAAGCGTGCAGCAGAATTTGGCGATGGTTTTTTCCCAGCTACTGGAATGCAAAATGACCTTGAGTTCATTTTGGGTTTATTGTGGAAAAAAATGGATGAGATAGGAAGAGAGCCAGAAGAAATAGAAATAATGACAGGTTGCCCGGAACTTTTGACAAGCCCATCTGAAGAGGCATTGAAGGAAATAAAAAATAAACAAGAGCAAGGAATTCACAGACTTGTGGTACCTTTGGATGGTTTATTACCCGAAATGGAGACAAACATTCTTCGTTTTGGTGAGGAAATCATTAAAGAGGCTCAATAAAATGGCCTGCATAAATTTCTTACTTCAACTTTACAAGGTAAAAATATATTAGATAAAATTAGGATAATTATATTTTAGCCAATTTTCAAAGGTACTCCGTAATTGACTTCTAATTTTTAGGAAACAAGAATGCCCCAAGACAATGTAGGAAACATCAGAGAAAAAGCACTAGAACCACTTAAAGTTTACTGGCAGCCAGGATGTTCTAGCTGCCTAAAAACAAAAGAGTTTCTTTTGGAACATGGCGTAGCCTTTCAATCCGTAAACGTATTGGAAGATGATTCTGGGTTTGAGGAGCTCAGGGCTTTAGGTTTAAAGCTCGTCCCTATCGTAGCTAGAGGTAAAAACTGGGCCAACGGTGCGGTTTTTAGAGACGTCGCAAGAGTGGCCGGGTTTGAATATGGCGGGCATAAAATGCTCCCGCCAGAAGAAATTAAAAATAAAATAATAGCCATTCTAAGCGCGGCGCTTAGGTATTTGGATCAAATCCCAGAAAACAAATTGGACGAAGTACTCCCCGGGAGGCCACGATCCTATCGGCAACTTGTTTACCATGTATTAAGCATTCCAAATGTTTTTCTAGACAGGGTTGAAGATGATGCTCCATATACTTATGAGGCGTTAAAATCAATTTTGCCTAGTGAGATAAATAGCACAGGTGCCTTAATTGAATTTGGCAATCAGGTCATAAGTCGGTTAAATGCTTGGTGGGACAGAGAAGGGAATACCACTGACTTTTCTCAACCTGGAAATGTTTATTATGGCGAAGTAACGTTGCATGAGGTCCTAGAAAGGACGGGATGGCATTCGGGACAGCACACCCGTCAAATTATTCTTTTGCTAAAAGAAAAGTTAAACATCGATCCAGACGGTTTGCTAACAGAAGACGATTTCAATGGATTACCTATGCCTAAAAATATTTGGGACAATGAGCGATCGTTCGGCGAAGGTTCGTATTCATCGCAAGCCGAAACCTGGGAAGATACTAAAACGCGTTAGAAACCTCACACTTTATGCGTGGTATATGAAAATGATTAATCAGAATGGAGACAAAACTGACCTTGCAAAGCAGTTGTACATTTTATTAAAACTTATATTTCATTAAGGGTCGAATCATGCGTCCAATCAAAATCATGGCAGCATCCGGAATGCTTGGCTATGGCTTCACCGAAAAGGCTTTCAATCACGGACTGAGTTTAGGTATCGATCTAATTGCATGCGATGCTGGATCGGCAGACCCTGGGCCCTATTACCTAGGCAGTGGTACTCCGTTTGTATCCAGAATCGCTGTGAAGCGCGATCTATCATTGATGATAAGGGGAGGGACACAAGAAAAAATCCCCGTATTTATTGGGTCCGCAGGAGGAAGCGGTTCAGACAAACAGGTAGACTGGACGCTTGAGATAATTCGTGAAATCTGTAACGAACAAAACATTTATCCCAAAGTGGCAGTTTTAAGAACTGAGCTCAGGCCGGAACAATTAGTATCAAAAATAAATTTGGGAAAAATTAGCCCGTTGGGCCCTATTAAAAATTTGAACGAAAAGGATGCTAATCAAACCCACAAAGTCGTCTCCATGATTGGCGCGGAACCGTTCCAGCAGGCGCTTGAGGAAGGAGCTGACATCGTTATCGCTGGCCGTTCTAGTGACGCAGCAATATATGCAGCTCTTCCTCTAATGAGAGGCGCTGATCCTGGATTGTCTTGGCACATGGGGAAAATAATAGAATGTGGTGCTCAAGTAATTGAACCACGAGAGGGTCAGGATTGTGTGATCGGAACCATCTACCATGATTATTTCACTATCGAACCGGGACATCCGGATCGTCGTTGCACTAGAACGAGAGTGGCAGCTCACACTTTATATGAAAACCCAAGTCCATACGAACTTAAAGAACCCAGTGGAACGTTAATTACAAAATCCGCAACTTTCGAGCAAATAGATGACAGGGTCGTAAGGGTATCAGGAAGCAAATGGGAACCGTCAAGTACATATACCGTAAAGCTAGAAGGGGTAAAAAAATTAGGATTTCGAACAGTTTTTTTCGCGGGGACTCGGGATCCAATACTAGTAAGTGGAATAAATAATTTTATCGAAGCCTGCCAAACAAGAATTGAGAGAGATTCAAAAGCTATTGGCATTGACAAAGAAGACTACATGTTAAATATCAAAGTCTACGGGAAAGATGCCGTCATGGGAGCGAATGAACCACTAAGTGATCATAATGCTCATGAGGTGGGCATTTTGGTTGATGTTGTAGCCAACGACCAAGATACAAGCAAGGCGGTTTGCGCAAAGGCGCGGTATAGTCTTCTTCATACCGATTTTCCTGGCAGAATGTGCATCTCTGGGAACTTAGCCATCCCTTTTTCGCCCTCCGATTTATCGGCAGGCGAGGTCTATGAATTCAACATATGGCATATTATGGAATGCAACGACCCAATGGAACCGGTTCGAATGGAGCTCATTATACCAAATGATCCTCCAAAAGTGAGGCTCAATGGCTAAACTTCATGAACTAGCAAAGGTCATTCGGTCAAAAAATGCTGGTGCGCTTTTGCTAACTCTAGACATAATGTTCGATAATGAAGAAGCGTACCGCACAGTTTTTGATTCAGGTGTGCTGTCTCCTCGCAAGATAGCTTCGCTGTATAACCTCAGCGACAATCAAGTTGAAGTTATCGCTTTTGAGGTGGCTTTAGCAATTAAAATCACTATTCCGCGACACACCACTGCTGGATCTCCTGGAGATAGTGATGTCTATGGAGCACAGCAACACGCTCCTCTGTTAGACTTAGAAATTACATCTGGCTAACCGAAGATAATATGATCACGCTCAACCTTCATAATATTTGTCAGGTGCCAGCTTTACTATTCAAGATCATAAGCCAAACTCAAGACTGGCGACACATAAGAGCTGCCAGAACGAGAAAAAATTGTTTGCCGCAAAGACTTGATGAGAATGCCCCAAATTACTACCTTATATCAGAGGGTGGATTTCGATAATGTTCGCAATAATACAATTAGTTGATTCTTTAATAAGCCTATATTTGTGGTGCCTTTTTATATTTGTTATCCTAACGTGGCTCATTCACTTCGGCGTTGTTAATACACAAAATCGACTAGTTTATTTGGTTGTTGATTTTTTATACAAAATCACTGATCCCATCCTCCGGCCAATCAGGAATATTTTACCAAATCTTGGTGGTATCGATATATCGCCAATTATTTTGGTATTAGCATTGATTTTTATTCGAAACTTGATCGTAGTGGATCTAGCCAAACTGATGTAATGTCTAGCTAAAGGCCGACTATCGGGATGCATACTTTGAGCGGCCTATAAAGAGCCTAAGTTCATCATTTATTAGACGAACAAAAGACTCATCAATAACATACCACTAAGTTAATGCGCAGGAATTTGATCTACTTTTTCCTTGTAATTTTTTTGGTTTTATTGGTTCATCAATATCACTATCAAGAAAATTTATAGAAATTGAAAGGTGATTTCCCGTGGCAAAAATATTAGACGGCAAGATCTTCGCTAAAAATTTAAGAGATGAATTGAAGGGTATCGTGTCCACTTTGCGAGAGGAATATGGCAACGTCCCGGGTCTTGCTGTAGTACTTGTTGGGGATAATCCAGCCAGCGAAGTATATGTTCGAAACAAAGGTATCCAAACCAAGGAATGCGGGATGCGTTCATATGAATATAAGCTGGCCAGCACCGTAGAGGAAGATGATCTTTTAAAAGTAATTAAACAACTAAATGACGACCCAGAGGTGGATGGGATCTTGGTCCAACTTCCCCTTCCCAATCATATAGATTCACAAAAAGTTCTTGATTCTATCGATCCTGAAAAGGATGTGGACGGGTTCCATATAATAAACGCAGGCCGCCTCGCCACAGGTGGTGACGCACTTGTGCCATGCACACCGCTAGGATGCCTTTTGTTATTAAAAGATTATTTTGATGAACTAACTGGAAAAAATGTAGTTGTGATCGGTCGCTCTAATATAGTTGGGAAACCCATGGCCGCCTTATTGTTGAGAGAAAGTTGCACGGTAACGATCGCTCATTCTAAAAGCAACAACCTCGAAGAAATTTGCCAAAGGGCCGATATACTGATTGCCGCGGTTGGAAAACCGGAAATGATTACGGAGGATTTTATTAAGAAAGGAGCGGTGGTTTTAGACGTTGGTATAAACCGCATCCCGGCACCGGAAAAAGGACCTGGTAAAATGAAGTTGGTCGGAGATGTAGCATTCCACGAAGCTACAAATCAGGCAGAAGCAATCACTCCTGTGCCGGGGGGGATTGGCCCAATGACAATAGCCGTGCTACTAAGAAATACGATACAAGCAGCATGCCAACGCCGGGCGTGGAAATGTGATTTGTAAAAATCCAAAAATTAGCAAAGCTCTTTCTATGAAAATATTTTTTTCCCCGAAAACACAAAACCACTCACCCAAGACCTTCATAAGTCGAGGTCACGTCATTGAAAGTCCAGAAAGAGCAGAGAGAGCCGATATATTAAGAACTGCCGCCAAGAATGCCGGACACACAATTACTGAAATTTTTTCAGAACATCATCATTCCGCTTTAGATATTCATGACGAGGCTTACATAAGTTTTCTCAAAAACGGCTGGCAGCAGTGGTCGATTTTGGACGGAAGCAGTAAGGAAATTATTCCTAATGTTCATCCAGGTAGAAACATGAACGCAAATCCAAGTGCAATTGTTTCAGCCGCTGGATACTATCAGGCTGACACAGCTTGTCCCATCGGGGAAAAAACTTGGGAGGGAGCCAAAGCCTCGGCAGATACCGTGATAGCTGCAGCCTCTTATCTGCTTGATCGACATAAGAACAATGAACATGAGAACTTTGTTTACAGTCTTTGTCGTCCACCTGGACACCATGCTTATGCGGACCAGGCGGGAGGCTTTTGCTTCCTTAATAACTGTGCAATTGCCGCAAATTTCTTTTTAAAGCAGGGATTAACAAAGATTGCTATTCTTGATGTCGATGTTCATCACGGAAACGGCACGCAGGGTATTTTCTATGAACGTTCGGATGTATTGACTGTGTCTCTTCACGGCGATCCATCTGAATATTATCCGTTCTTTGCAGGTTATGAAGAAGAAGTCGGTCTTGCCAATGGCAAAAACTTTAATATCAACTTCCCTCTCTCCAGGGGTACAGCTGATATTGAATATATGAGGGTCTTACAAAAAGCTCTAAGAAAAATAAAAGACTTTAAGCCTCAAATACTAATTATTGCGCTTGGTTTAGATGCGTCAGAAGAAGACCCATTAGCCTTTTTAGCATTAACGACAAAAGGGTTTTTGGAGCTTGGCAAGGTAATCGCCAGTGCGAAGTTACCTACTATTATTGTGCAAGAGGGGGGGTACATATCGCCTATCCTAGGTGACAATCTCACCGCCACTCTTAAAGGATTTGAAAACAATCGGTAAGCCTATTTACGGTGAACGCGTCAAGTAAGTCGAAACTTTTCTAAGGGTAAATAAATAGAGCCCTCCTTCTTTGAAATGCTCTCGAAAAGTGTGAAGCTTTCAATCCGAAAAGATCTTGTTTTAAACAGATTGTTAAATGCAATAAATCCGGCTGTGTCTTCTGGGCGCACATTTTTAAGTCTTGCTAGTGTTACGTGTGGGCTAAACTGACGTTTGTCTCTTGGTATTCTATTTATCTGCAGACAATTTTTTATCTTACTATGCAGAGAAAAGAGGCTTGGCTCTTCTGCAACGCCAACCCAGATAGATTTGCTCCGACCCTTTGACGTGAAATGATTTATACCTCTCAACTGCATGCAAAATGCATGGGCAGCCAGACGGCTTAGCACATCTTCTAAATCTTCTAGTAAAATATTTGAAGCCTCGCCAATATAACTCAAGGTTAAATGCAAATTTTGCGGCGGCACCCATCTTGCTCCTCTTAGACCAGATTGTAGCTCTGTCAATTTTACCACTATATCACTCGGGAAATTGAGCGCGATAAAGAGTCTTTTCATATCCTAACTATCTGATTTTGATGTTTTAATTTTTGACAACAACTTTTTGACGTAAGGCTTAATTCTCATAACAATTTCGGCTATGCCCTCCCCTGTTGGGTGAATACCATCTAGCTGATTAAGCTCTGGTACGCCAGCAACTCCGTCAAGAAAAAATGGATAAAAAACGACATCGAATTCTTGTGCTAGATCTTGATATGTTTTGTTAAACTTAGAACCATATTCTCTGCCCAAATTGGGTGGAGCGAGCATACCAGCAAACAACACCGGAATATCTTTTAATCGAAGTTGTCCCAGGATTTTTGCTAAATTTGTTTTAGTTGTCGAAGGGTTAATACCTCTAAGTCCGTCATTAGCTCCTAACTCCAAGATTACAGCATCTGGATTGCTTGCCAGGGACCATTCAAGACGCGTGAGACCTCCGGCACTTGTATCCCCCGATACACCTGCATTTATTAGCCTGACATTAAGCCCTTCGTTTTTCAGTTTCTTCTGTAACAGCGTTGTAAAGTGCTCTTTTTCATCAAGTCCATAGCCCGCTATCAAAGAATCACCAAGAGCAAGAATTTTAATTTCTTTAGCTAGACACCCCCAGGGCATCAAAACATGCAATGAGACGAGCCCTCCCAAAAAAAGAACTAAAAATATTTGTTTGATCTGCATCTAATTGATCCCATATCTTCTTGCGTCTGCTTCTACAAAATTATAAGTGATAATGGTAAAGACAAGCGAAGGAAAAATTTACGATATGGCCTCTATAAACGCTCGGAACACCCCTCAAAAGGAGAGTGTTCCCCTGATCACTTTGGATGACGTAAAGTTAGATCTTGAAAGCGGTGCTGGTAAAGTAAACATACTAAAGGGTATTAATTTAAAAATATGTGCAGGCGATAGTGTAAGTATAGTTGGCCCATCAGGCGCTGGTAAGACTTCACTTTTGATGGTGATCGCTGGCATCGAAGCAATAAGTTCTGGTAGAATTCTAGTTTCAAATAACGATCTAACCAATCTTTCAGAAGATCAACTTGCACGCTTTAGACGAGATAATGTCGGTATTGTATTTCAGGCTTTTAGATTAATACCGAATATGACGGCCCTGGAGAACGTAGCACTGCCTCTTGAGATGGCTGGAGAGAAACATGCGTTTTCTCAAGCGCGAAAAGGGCTCGAACTCGTCAATCTGTCAGATCGAGAGACACATTACCCAGACCAATTATCAGGAGGTGAGCAGCAGCGCATTGCCATTGCACGTGCTTTTGTCAAAAAGCCAAAAATACTACTTGCTGATGAACCAACCGGCAACTTAGATGAAAAGACTGGCGAGGCGACCATAAATCTTCTTTTCGATCTTCAAGCTTCATATGGAGCAACACTCATACTCATTACACATGATCAGCATCTTGCAAAAAAATGTAGCCGTACGCTCTCTATGTTAGACGGCCTACTGATAGAAAACTGACATAGAGAACTTTCAATGTTATATATCTTTCAAAACTGGCTGCCAATATATGTGACACTAGCTTTGCGAGAATTGAGAGGTGCCAAAGGTAACTTTAAGATATTTGCAGCATGTTTGATACTTGGCGTTGCAACAATCACGGGTATTGGGTCAATTTCAGCAAGTTTATCGTCTGGGGTAGATAATAATGCGCGTAGTCTCCTAGGCGGCGACATATCAATTGAGCTTTCGCACCGTCCTCTATCACCAGCTATTATAAATTTTCTAGAACAAATAGGATCTATTTCCCAGTTAAATACTCTGCGGGCAATGGCACGCCCATCACAACGCGAAAAACGAACACTTGTTGAACTTAAATCTGTGGACGATTTTTATCCACTGGTGGGCACACTTACTCTGAAACCTAATATAACTCTCGACGCTGCTCTAAGACCGACTGCAGGAAATTTTGGCGCAATTGTGGACAAGGCTTTATTACAGCGATTGCATCTGAATATTGGGGACCAAATCCAAATCGGAGATATTTCGTTTGTTATCACAGCGGAGTTAGCGAGTGAACCCGACAGGATCATTCGTTTTACAACATTTGGCCCACGCGTTCTTATTCATTCTGAAGCACTCCAACAAACCGGACTCCTGGTTGAGGGTAGCCTCATCAAATACATCTACAAAATTCGTCTAAAGGAGCGTGCCTCAGCCGATAAAATTATCAACATCCTCAATAAAAAATTTCCATCCGTTGGTTGGAGAATACGAACAACCGATAACGCGGTACCTGGCTTCGATCGTTTTAACAATCAAGTTACCCAATTTTTGACGCTCATTGCCTTTACTACTTTAATCGTAGGCGGCTTGGGTATTGGGAACTCTGCTAGAAACTATCTGGAACAACGCGTTTCTTCGATCGCAACATTAAAATGTTTGGGCAGCGACGACAAATTAGTATTCCAAATTTACTTTACTCAAATGCTAGTGGTGGGCGTTTTTTGTATTTTAGTCGGCATAACCGTAGGAGCTTTAATACCAAAGGCAACATCGGGTTTGATATCAAAAGCAATACCAATTACGTTGCCCTCCACTATTTTCTTTAAACCTCTTATTCTTGGCTTTGTTTACGGATTTTTAATTACTTTTATTTTTACACTATTACCTCTAGCAAAAACGACGCGAATAAAACCAGGCTATTTATTTCGATCCTCCACAACGCGTGATATGTCCAATACCCCAAGCAAGTTTTTAATTTGGGTTATAGGAGCTTTTTTATGCTTAGCGCTTATATCCATACTAAACAACAACGACCAGAGACTCACCTTTTTCTTTGTAATCGGCGTCGCTGCGCTATTTTGTATGTTTTTGTTTGGCTCCTATGTAACCAAATTCTTATGCTTTAAATTAACGCACATACAACTAAGTTTTTTTCGGCTGGTACTATCGAACATCATTCGCCCAGGAAATCTAACAACCGGTATTATTTTATCCCTAGGCTGTGGTTTAACATTGTTACTAACAGTGGCTTTGGTAGAAGAAAATTTGAGCAGACGTCTCAGCAGCGATATACCGAAGATAGCCCCTGCGTACTTTTTTATAGATATTCAACCGCATCAAAATGATGCCTTTATGCAGCTAGTCAATACCTCACCGGGCGTTACAAAGGTGGAAAAGACACCAATGACTAGAGGACGTGTGGTAGCTATTAATGGTACACCAACTAAGAATGTGAAGCCTAGACAAGATATAGCATGGGCTGTTAGAGGCGATAGAGGGCTAACATATGCTTCTAAAAAGCCAACAAACGCAAAAATAGTCGCAGGAGACTGGTGGCCAGAAAATTACTCTGGGAAACCCCTTATTTCAATAGGAGCTAATGTCGCCCGTGGCTTGAATTTAGATATAGGGGATACAATCACGTTCAATATTTTAGGAAGAGAGATAAAAGCAAAAATAGCAAATCTACGTTACATCGATTGGTCCAATCTTCAGATGAATTTCGTTTTCATATTCTCACCAGGGACCCTAGAAGCAGCTCCCCACAGTATAGTAGCGGCCGTCTACGCATCGGGGATAGGTGTCGCCGAGACAGTTCGTAATAAGGTGACAGATACTCTGACTAATGTTTCTTCTATCAGTGTGAAAGACGCAATCAAAAATGCGCAAGACATCATCTCCACGGTTGGATTTACAATAAGGACCACCTCAGCTTTCACACTTATAAGCGGAATCCTTGTCCTAGCTAGTGCTCTTGCAACCCAACAGCAAAAACGGCGATATGACGCAACAATATATAAAGTACTTGGCATGTCGCGAATGCGGATACTTTTTTTGTATTTGAGTGAGTATTTTCTACTTTCCTGCATCTCCGCTGTGCTCGCGACCCTTGTATCGGTGATAATAAGTTGGCTTATACTAACGAAAATTATGCGCAGCGACTTTCAAATAGACTTTAGTGTTATTCTATTCACGCTTGGAATAAGCTTATTAATTATGATCCTGCTTGGATTAGGAAGCACCTGGAGATCCCTATCCTTAAAACCAGGGCGTGTTCTGGCTAATTCCTAAACAAAGAGCGAATTTTGTTGGGGTTTGCCGAGTAAAAGGAAAACTAGGTGTGGCGTTTTTGACACTTATCCCTATACTCCCAGGCCGCTGAACAATTTGTCATAATAATACAATTTGGAGATGACATGACTAACGAAGTAAAAAAGGTGGTTCTTGCCTACTCCGGAGGGTTGGACACATCTATTATTCTTAAATGGCTCCAGGATAACTATCGTTGTGAAGTTGTCACCTTTACAGCTGACCTTGGACAAGGAGAGGATATAGAGCCTGCTCGCGAAAAAGCGAAACTGCTGGGGATAAAGGAAATCTTCATAGAGGACCTGAGAGAAGAATTCGTTCGTGATTTTGTTTTTCCAATGTTCAGAGCCAACACAGTTTATGAAGGTACTTACCTTCTTGGAACATCCATTGCTCGACCGCTTATAGCTAAAAGACAGATTGAAATAGCGAAAATGACAGGCGCCGATGCTGTTGCCCACGGCGCAACCGGCAAAGGAAACGATCAGGTCCGCTTTGAACTTTGTTACTATGCATTAAATCCACATATAAAAATTATAGCCCCCTGGCGCGAATGGGATTTCCAGGGGCGACAGGACTTAATTCAATACGCAGAGTCGAGACAAATTCCGATAGCAAAAGATAAGCGCGGAGAAGCACCATTTTCTGTAGACGCCAATCTTCTACATGCATCTAGTGAAGGAAAAATTTTGGAAGATCCGTGGGTTGAGGCAGAAGAGTTTATTTATTCGCGCACTATAGCTCCGGAAGATGCACCCGATAAACCGACTTATATTGAAATTGGTTTTGATAAAGGAGATGCAACCAGCATTAACGGCACAGCTCTTAGCCCAGCCAACCTCCTGTCTCAACTAAACCAATTTGGAAAGGAAAATGGTATAGGACGTCTTGATTTAGTAGAAAACCGGTTTGTTGGTATGAAAAATCGCGGTTTGTATGAAACGCCAGGTGGCACAATTTTACATGTCGCTCATCGCGCCATCGAAAGTTTAACTTTGGACCGAGGCATGGCACACTTAAAAGATGAGTTAATGCCTCGTTATGCTGAACTAATATACAATGGTTTTTGGTATTCACCTGAACGAGAAATGCTTCAATCAGCAATAGATTTTAGCCAAAGAAATGTCAACGGCACCGTGCGCTTGAAATTATACAAAGGTAACACGATTGTTGTCGGAAGAAAGTCCGAAAAAAGTCTTTATTCAGCGGACTATGTGACATTTGAGCAAGGAGCCGCTGATTACAATCATGCTGACGCGCATGGGTTTATTCGGCTCAACGCATTGCGGTTGCGATTAAATAAAATGATGTTAGACGATGAAAAATAATAAGTTTATTTTATTCGTGAATATCGGTATGGAAAGTTTTTGAAATAATCCTCCATCCATCTGAGGTTTTCAATATTGTTAAATAGTCGGTGAAATACTTTGGTGGGATAGCACAATTAACTACCGCCATTGCGGTTGATGGCCCAGATTTGTTTACCGATACAATCTTATCGTGCCGGGGTAAATTCTGCGACGATGGCGAAGGCCGATTTTTAATCATCTCAAAATAGAACGACCTTTGCCAATCGTCTACCTTTGTGCCATCTGATGAATATAGATGCGCACTTTCATGGAAAACTTTTTCAAACTTGTCCGTATCTCCCTCATATAGACCGTCAAAATACTGACCAAGTAAGCTAACGATCTCTTGGATATCATTGTCATTAAAGTCCTTAACCATTTTTTTGCTCCAATTTCAAATGTCGAACCAAAGCTTCTCTATTTATAATATCACTACATCTAAAATTCCGCCCTCAAAAAAGCTAGAATAGCCCATATCTGACTATCTTTTAGAAGCATTTCAAAAGCCGGCATCTCATTTATATAGCCTGGCGGGGCAAAGGGTTGACCTCCATACTTCGTAATTTCAAAAAGCTCTCGATTTGAAAGCAGCGCTATATTGCCAGAAGCGTTCAATGGAGGCGCCGGTCGTTTCCCCTCAATATATGTTTTATCCCAGTGCGGTTGACCCTGGAGCTTATCCCCGTGGCAAAATGCGCAATTTGCCTGATACAACTCTTTACCCAAGCTATTTTGAGCTTGGCTCGTTTTATCTATAAAAACAAGCCCATCAACCTGTGATCTATCATAGTAAATTTTCGAAGCCGCCATAAATATTGCTATCAAAATGGATATTGCAACAAATCGGCCTTTAGAACCTAAACGGTTCCAGATTTGCCCCGATAATATTTCAGAATTAGAAGTTTCCTCTCTATCATCCTCGCTCTCTATCACAAGCTTTAAATTTCGCCGTGAGGTGCCTCTCCCACGTCCAGGACCCAGAAAGCGCCTTTTTCTTATTCTCGTTAGACTATTGCCTGAGCTCTTCTTGAACACAATAAATTCTAGCCTACTTAATTTAGCCGTAATTTGTTATCATGTGATTTTTACCTTTTGCCTCGGATTATATTCATTTTTCTTACCCCAGTTTTCTATAAACTCCTTTAATTCATTGTCGATTTTATCCGGCAGAGTAACTTGTAAACGAATGTATTGGTCACCAAGATTGCGTTCCTTCGATTTTGGGACACCCTTCCCTTTCAACCTTAAAATTGAACCGCTGTTTGAATTCGTTGGGACCTTTAAGGTAACATTCCCATAAATCGTTGGGACAATGATTGTCGCACCGGATATAGCTTCGGGTAGACTAATGGGAATGTCTATATGAATATCCTGGTTCTTCCGAACAAAATGTTCATGATCCTGAACAGTAATTTCTATTACGGCATCACCCTTTTTTGAACTTTTGTCTGCAATCCTTCCCTGACCCTTCAACCGTAATTTCGTTCCGGTTTCAGTTCCTGGTGGGATGGACATATTTACAACTTTTCCATCAGAGAGTGTGACGTGTTTTTTTATGCCTAGCGTGGCCTCGGTAAAAGGCACAGTAAGTTTGTAATTTGTGTTTTTGGGCTTGTTATTTTCCTTCGCCGAGTTTTTTCTGTAACTGCCGGTTTCAGGGCGCCCATGAATATCACCTCTAGCGTTTCGGAAAAAACTTGAAAATATATCGTTATTGGTTCCATCAAATTCATCAAAGCTAAAAGATTTACCAGTCTTTTGAGCGCCACCCCACTGACCCCAAAAACCAGCTCCCGGCCTCTCTGCGCCAGTAGCAGGATCTAGTTGCCCCCGGTCAAATTTCTTCTTTTTCTCAGGATTTGAAAGAATATCGTAGGCTCCCGTTATGTTTTTAAACCGCTCCGCATTCCCGGGATTTAAATCTGGGTGATGCTTTTTTGCTAGCGTCCGATAAGCGCTTTTTATTTCAGCGGCACTCGCTTCTCTGCCCAAGCCTAATGTTTTGTAAGGGTCAGTCATCTATTTTACTTTTCAGCAAGAGCACTTAAGTAAGTAGCACTCTGTAAAATATAAAGTATATTATCTAATAATTTTCCAACTTCCATCCGGCTGTCTGCAAGCTGTCCCATATGCCTCCGCGGTTCGCCCCCCTATTGTGACGGTTTGTTGGAATTCCCTACAATACCGACCATTGTTATTTTTAAAGGCTGGTTTAGGTGTTACGGTTCCTCTATTGCCTGTATCTGGATTTTGCCACGCCACTGACGTTCCACTTCTACTTGTCTCCAACGCAGTTGTTGTGGTCTTCTGCATTGCAAGTCTATCCGCTCGATCTAATGACAATCCTATCTGGTTGCCTAAAAATGCACCCAACAAAGCGCCAGCTGCGCCGGCTGCAACTCTACCGGAACCTTTTCCAAATTGAGAACCAGTAACAGCCCCAGCTACACCACCTAAAATTGTACCTACTCGCTGCTTTGTTCCCTCACCTTGAGTTGTTTGACAACCAACCAGCCCCACTATCAAAAGACAAACTATAGCCAAACGCGAAAACATCCAAAGATTCCCTTTCAAAATTACCATCAGACCGCCAAAATTCGCACCGTAAGAGGACTATATCATAGCAAAAAAACCTATTAAAGGTATCCTTAAACCCCATTTTAATTTAATTTTCCATTCTTATCTTATTGGCTGTCAATTCACTAGTATCAAGTGATCCGGGCCTATGTAAAGTTCGTAACTTTGGCAGCGTAATAGGTAGATATGGAGAAACACTGATGTTCGAGCCTATGACCACGGACCCACTTGAACTTTTTACCGAATGGTACGAGAACGCAAAAAAGAATGAAATCAATGATCCTAATGCTATGTCTTTAGCGACAGCAGACAAAAACGGAATGCCCTCCGTCAGAATGGTCCTGCTTAAGGGTTTTGACACAAATGGCTTCGTATTTTACACAAATTTAGAAAGTCGCAAAGCGAGCGAGTTTAAGAGTAATCCTAACGTCGCTGTTTGCTTTCATTGGAAAAGCCTCCAAAGGCAAGTACGAATAGAGGGAAACGTTTCTCAAGTTAGTGACGAAGAAGCTGATGAATACTTCAATAGTAGAGCACGATTAAGTAGGATTGGCGCGTGGGCATCTATGCAGTCGCAGACGCTAGAGTCCAGAGATTATTTGCTAACACGTCTCAAAACTTTTGAAGAAAAATACAATGGAGAGGCAATACCTCGACCAACCCACTGGAGTGGTAACCGTATAAAAGCAAAGAGAATAGAATTTTGGCAAGATGGCGAGTTCAGATTACACGATCGATTTGTTTTTGAACGGCGATCAATAAACGAAGCTTGGACTAAAACAAGACTATATCCATGACCCGCATGCTAGGGGATAAATTTCAAGAAGTGGTTGGGAACCAATAAAAAACGTTCTTTAACTAAATTAAAAATTTGTATAATATTCCAGAATGGTTAGGGACCCTAAAACCGTTATTTTGACCGGAGCGAGCCGCGGAATTGGGCATTCCACAGTTAGTTTTTTTAGCAAAAAAAATTGGGAAGTTATAACCTGCTCCAGAGAAAAGCCACCAGAGGAATGCCGTAGGGATCCCAATTGGTCTCATCATATCACAGCAGACCTTGAGGATGGTAAAAGCCTCGACAATTTCGTCACCGAGGCTAAAGAGCTTCTCGCTGAAAAGCCACTACACGCCTTGGTAAACAATGCTGGATGGTCACCTAAATCACCGACACAAGAACGATTGGGATGTTTAAATGGTGATCTTGAGGCCTGGAGACGCGTGTTTGAACTTAATTTTTTTGCTCCCCTAAAGCTTGCTAGGGGTTTTGCAGCATCTTTGCGGAAAGGTAATGGTTCGATCGTCAATATTACTTCAATAGCAGGACATGCCATCCATCCTTTTGCAGGGTCTGCTTACAGTACCTCCAAGGCAGCCTTGAGTTCTCTCACCAGGGAAATGGCAAATGAATTCGCTGATTTAGGAGTCCGAGTAAATTCAGTAGCACCCGGTGAAATTGAAACAGCTATGTTGTCACCTGATACTGAGGTGCTTATCCCTCGTATCCCCCTCAATAGGTTAGGACAACCGAACGATATTGCGTCTACTATTTATTTTTTGTGTTCTGAGGACAGCACCTACATTACGGGCACAGAGATTTTTGTTACGGGTGGGCAGCATATACTTTGAAGATATACGTGGGCGTTAAAGAGTTTTACAAAGTTATATTTGGATTCTTATTCTTTGGTCACACCACTCTATTCTTTTGTTGACTACAAAGAGATCTAATTCTATTGACTCCAACAGAAACCCTGTCAACCAAGTAGTTTGATTTTTTAGGTCTTCCAATCGCCTCTTCTCGTTATGATACATATCTCTAATAGCCAGAAGTTGATCTCGCCTTTCGTTATCATCTAAAATATCTATGAACCGCAATTTCAATGCAATTACAAGTTTGTTTAGTTCTGACCCCCCAGATTTAAGATTTGATCTAAGATACTCCTTGAGTTCTTGTAAACCTGCGGGACTCAACTGCAACAATGACGAATCACCTTTATCATTGTCATTGACGGCCTCGATGAGGCCTTCGAGTTTTAGTAGTTCAATAGATGTGCCCATTAACTCAAGTGAAGGACCGACGATCCTGCTGATGAAGCTACGCACTTCATTCGCAATATCATCGTAACTTCTTGCACGCTCAATCAAGGCTCCCAAAGCTGCCATTTTGATTGTCTCGCGTGGTATGAGAGAATTATCTCTATACAATCTTAAACCCCAAAAGTTTTGAGGACACTAGCTTAATTGCGAGTCATTCGCAATAAATATTTTTTCATTTAAATTGACTCGTTCAAGATGGAGAGATACCACGTAATTTTTCACTACGACGTCGAAGAAGTTCAACTGTCGTTAAAAGTAAAATACTGACAACTACGAGAATAGTAGCTACTGCCAAAATGGTTGGACTTATTTGCTCTCGTATGCCTGCCCACATTTGCCTGGGAATCGTCCGTTGCTCGAAACCCGCCAAAAAGAATACTATTACAACCTCATCAAATGAAGTTATGAAGGCGAATAAAGCTCCCGAAATTACCCCTGGTAAAATCAACGGCATTTGAATTTTAAAGAATGTTTTTCTACTATCCGCACCAAGACTTTGCGATGCGCGGGTTAATGAATGATCGAAACCAGTCAGAGTGGCAGTTACGGTTATTACCACAAAAGGCGTTCCTAGCACGGCATGTGCAAGAATTAAACCAGGAAGCGTCTGCGCTAATCCGATATTCGAATAAAAAAAGAACATTCCTGCTGCGGAAATTATAAGCGGTACAATCATGGGCGATATAAGCACTCCCATTACTGCAGATTTATAAGGCATATGAGACTGACTTAGGCCCAACGCAGCGAGCGTACCTAACAAAGTGGCTAAAAAAGTCGAACAAATCGCCACAATTATGCTATTAGCGGCCGAGAATGCCCATTGGGGATTCTTAGCGATATCGGCGTACCAACGAGTAGAATATGCCTCCGGTTCTAGAGAAATCATACCTTCGGTAAAGGTGAAATAGGGTTCTGCATTGAACGAAAGAGGAATAATTACCAAAATGGGTGCAATTAAAAAAATAAAAACAAAACCACAGAAAATTATGAAACTGTAGTGTGCTATTTTTCCACCAACTCCTACATACGGAGGAAAAGTCATATTATTCAACCTAACTTCATTTTGTCTATGCCAATAATTTTATTATAAAGCCAATAAAGAATTAAGACTGCAACCAAGAGAATGGTACCTAATGCAGCAGCTAACCCCCAATTAAGCGAGGACTTCATGTGATACGCTATAAAATTACTTATGAGTTGCCCTGACCTTCCACCCACAAGTGCTGGAGTAATATAGTAGCCGATCGATAAAATGAAGACCAGAAGACAGCCGGCACCAATGCCCGGTGTCGTTTGAGGCATATAAACTCTAACAAATGCTGTAAGCGGGCTAGCGCCCAACGATCTAGCCGCTCTCATATACGAAGGAGAGATGGTTTTCATAACTGAATAAAGAGGCAGAATCATAAACGGCAATAGTATCTGGGTCATGGCCACCAAAGTACCAGTTTGGTTATATATCATCTGAATACGGCCATCTTCTGAAATTATATTCAACGCAACTAGAATATCATTAACAACACCATTCCTCTGAAGAAGAACAATCCAAGAGGTGGTTCTGACAAGCAGTGATGTCCAAAATGGT
Organism: uncultured Alphaproteobacteria bacterium; assembly: GCA_902589475.1. Lineage (GTDB taxonomy): Bacteria > Pseudomonadota > Alphaproteobacteria > Thalassobaculales > Thalassobaculaceae. Next base: position 47,553 of record CACITD010000006.1, read on the forward strand.
AAAAGGACCATTATTAGAAAAATATTGCTTATTCGCAAAGGAAGCGTCGCCAAAAGGAAAGACACTGGATATGCCAGAACAAGGCAGAAAACTGTTACCAAAAAGCTGATCCAGATTGTTCTCAAAAAAATTTTTACATAAATCCGTCTATCTTCGGATTGCAGCCCTATTGTGTTATCCTCATTCACTTTCAGGTCTAAAGCTGCAAGATACTGAACCCCCGTGTATCTCTGGCCTATACGCTTAATAACTTTCCAGGTGACAACGGCTCCCCACCTTTTGTCGAACTGAATTAATGCCTTTTTATAATCATTACCCTTATATTTTCTTACTTTCCTAACAGTCTTATTTATCATGCTCCGCATGCCGCCTGACTCAAAATTAAGCCGGGCGGCGATCTTGCCAACCTTGCTATTTTCTCTAGCTATCAATAATTCCTTTGCAAGGAGTGAAAACGTTTCCTGGTCTGGTAAATTAGTTCCGTCCCATTTTTGAAGTTTTTCAATTGTTAGCGGTAAGTTATTAGCTACAACAGGATTATCCACGCTCCTGAAAAGCATCTCAAATATTGGGAGAACGAAAGATATCAGTACAAAGAGTAAAAGTGGGGCTACTAGTAGGAAAGCTTTTGCACGCCGCCCTCTCTCAGCCTTGCGCAGGCTATCCTTGAGAGGGGTGCCATCTGCAGTGAGAATACTTGTCAAGAGGACTACCTCACCAGCAATTAATTTTTCTTCGATAAAGTAAATTTAAGGTAGGCCTTAAAGGCCTACCTTTATCTATCAGTTATTTTGCCAACCAAGCGTTGAACCTTTCGTTTAGTTCGTCACCGTTGTCGGACCAAAACTCTGCATTTTCTAGAACAGCAGTCTTAAAATTATTTGGCGCCGTAGGCATATGCGGCATCATTTTAATTCCAGCTGTTGCATGGGTTGAAATAAGTTTAATAGAGGATTTACGTGTAGGCCCGTAAGAAATCCATCGGGCCTGATTAGCAAGTTGCTCAGACGCAGTCGAAAACTGAACATACCGAAGCGCCTCTTTTAATCTTGGGGTTCCTTTAATAATCGCGTAAAGGTCAAAAGAAAATAGCTGTCGGTCCCATACAATCTCAAAATTCTTCTTCTCTGTCACCGCCGCATTAAAAATACGCCCATTATAGGCTGACGTCATTACTACCTCGCCATCAGCGAGCATTTGTGGAGGCTGAGCACCGGCTTCCCACCAAAGTACATCATTTTTTATTGTATCTAGCTTTTTAAAGGCCCGGTCTTGACCTGCCTTAGTCGCTAATACTTTGTAAACATCTTTGCCATCAACGCCATCTGCCATCAATGCCCATTCTAAATTTACCTTCGGCACCTTGCGCATTCCCCTCTTTCCTGGGAATTTTTTTACATCAAAGAAGTCAGATATAGTTGTTGGTTTTTTTGATTTGTACTTGTCGGCATCGTAAGCATAGATCGTTGACCAAACAATAGTGCCAACTGCACATTCTTGCAAAGCACCAGGTATAAAGTCTTTGGATGGCAATGCTCCATTAACGCCATTTGGCAGTGAACCAGCGGAAATCTTTTCAAACAATCCGTCATCGCAACCGCGCGCCGCATCTGAGACTTCCAAATCTACCACGTCCCATGTAATTTTTCCTGCTTCGACTTGAGCGCGAATTTCTGCCAGCCCACCATTATAGTCTTCAGATTGAATTTTAGTGCCATACTTGGCTGTGTAAGGCTTATGGTATGCCTCGATTTGACTCTTGGTGTAAGCACCACCCCATGAGACAACCGTCAGGGCATCCTCTGCATACGCAGAACTTGCACCTAGGGCTAACCCGCCCGCTATGATTGCGCTCTTTATTATTGGGAGTTTCATTTTTATTCTCCTTATTTAATCACCGTTGAATACGATAGTTAGTTAATCACGCCGTTCCAAAGTTTGTTGTAAATATTCCTAGGAAATTAGCGCATAGATATTTTAAAAGCCCGTTACAGGAAACGTCGTCTCTAAATAGCATTAAGAGCTCTACAATCTGTTACCTGCCATCCAATCGTGACAACGTCACCCTTGTTCAACGAGTTATTCGTATGGTCATTAGGGATCTTAACGATAAAATCATCATTTTTGCAAATACTCATTCTACATCTAATATGATCGCCGAGGTATATAAGCTCTAATACTTCCGCTTCAAAAATATTCATTTCAGTTTCAACTTTCGGATTAAGAATAATTCTCTCTGGACGCAATGACAGTGTAACACTGCTACCCTTCGGTTGTTCATGAACATTTGTTGCACCTATTAAGTTGTCTTGCACCATGACTAAGCAACTTGAACCTTTTGTCTCTTTTATCGTTCCTTTAAATCGATTATTTTCCCCTATAAACTCAGCCACAAAGGCATTTTCCGGTTTCTCGTATAGTTCATTTGGAGGAGCGAGCTGCTTAATGATCCCATCATTAAAAACTGCTATGCGATCTGACATCGTTAACGCTTCCGTTTGGTCATGTGTCACATAAACAACTGTCATTCCTAAATTTTCATGAATATGTTTAATTTCATATTGCATTTGTTCCCTTAAATTTTTATCCAACGCCCCCAAAGGTTCGTCCATAAGAACCAAATCTGGCTCGAATACCAATGCTCGCGCTAAAGCTACTCTCTGTTGCTGCCCGCCGGACAACTGCGCAGGTCGTCTAGATCCAAACTGCATCAACTCGACCATCTCTAATACTTTTTTAACTTTCGTTTTAACAGCATTGGCACTGAACTTTCTAACCTCTAGAGGAAAAGCAAGGTTCTCGTAGACTGACATATGTGGGAACAACGCATAATTTTGAAACACCATACCAATTCCACGTTTATGAGGCGGCACGTTATTCAATTCTACTCCCCCCAACATTACCTTGCCGTGTGTTGGAGTCTCAAACCCCGCTAACATCATTAGGCACGTTGTTTTTCCGGACCCTGAAGGCCCGAGAAGTGTTAAAAACTCGCCTTTTTTTATCTTTAGGTTGAGATCCTTTATTACTAACTCAGTCCCGTCATAGGTTTTCTGCACATTTATAAATTCTACTAGAGTCTGATGGCTCATATTCATACCTTTAAACTCCTAGTCCTAAAAACAAACAAGTATTCACCAGACATTGGTTGGCAGACTAAGCAAGCGGTGGACCAGTGTAAAGCTCAGGTAAACGGATTTAAGCGTAATTTCACTTTTTTGTTTTCTTTAAACCCCTAAAACGTCTAGTTTATCTTAAAGGAAACTCAATCTATAAAAATATTTATTTTACAATGGAGATGCTGGTAAAACGTCAGACGTGTGCAGTGCCCAAAAGACAAAGCATGCTGTTCTGACAGGGTCAACTCGGTCTGTACTTATTTCGAAAAGATATAAAATTAAAAGTTGTGCGTCTTTAGGATTTATACCTTTAGTGGTTTATAGTAGAGTTAAAAAAGCTTTTAGATGATAACATTTGAAAATTTATTACGTTCATCCTTGGAAAATGGGAATTTCATATGAATAGTTCAGTAGGAGTTATGTCTGGAAAACGTGGACTCGTTATGGGCGTAGCCAACGAACGGTCTATAGCGTGGGGGATAGCCAAAATGGCAGCAACCCATGGGGCTGAACTGGCGTTCACATACCAAGGAGAGGCTCTTCTAAAACGACTGTCACCACTTGCACAATCAGTTAATTCAGAGATGATAATGCAGTGCGACGTCACTGATGAACATAGTTTAGAAACAGTATTCAATACAATCAGAGAGAGTTGGGGAAAGATTGACTTTGTAGTTCACGCAATAGCGTATTCAGATAAGGATGAATTGAAAGGAGAGTACATCAATACTAGCCGAGACAACTTTCTACGAACACTGGACATATCTTGTTTTTCCTTCACTTCAGTTGCAAAGTATTCTGCTGAACTTATGCCAGACGGGGGTAGCCTTTTAACACTTAGTTATTACGGGGCAGAACGGGTTATGCCACACTATAATGTTATGGGAGTAGCGAAAGCAGCTTTAGAGTCCAGCGTGCGTTATTTAGCCATGGACCTCGGCGACCAAAAAATAAGGGTGAACGGACTTTCAGCCGGCCCCATGAAAACTCTAGCCGCATCAGGAATAGGCGACTTTAGATATATTTTAAAATGGAACGAATACAACTCACCATTAAAACGGAACGTTACTCTTGAAGACGTGGGTGGTGCCGCAATGTACCTGTTGAGCGATTTATCTAGCGGGGTATCTGGCGAGATACATCATGTAGATTGTGGATATAATATCGTAGGTATGAAAGCTGTCGATGCTCCAGATATCTCAGTAGTTTAATTAATAGTTTGGTTTAAATATGGCTAGTAATACCTTCGGCAATATTCTTCAGTTTAGCACTTGGGGTGAAAGCCATGGAGTTGCCATCGGAGGGGTTGTCGATGGTGTTCCGCCCTTAATACCGCTTGTTGAGGAAGATATTCAATATTACTTGGATAAACGGAAACCAGGGCAGTCCCGTTTCACCACCCAACGGAAGGAACCAGATAAAATCAAAATTTTGTCTGGTGTATTTGAAAATAAAACCACAGGCACACCGATAAGCTTACTCATCCAAAACGAAGATCAGCGATCAAAAGATTATGGTGAAATAAAGGATCAGTTTCGTCCTGGGCACGCAGATTTCACCTATCAAAAAAAATATGGCATCCGTGATTACAGGGGGGGTGGTAGATCTTCCGCGCGAGAAACTGCCATGCGTGTAGCCGCTGGCGCTATTGCTAGAAAAGTCTTAGACCTAAAAATTGAAAACAAAATATCTATAAAAGGAGCGCTAGTCCAAATCGGCCCTCACAAAATAGATAGAAATAATTGGGATTGGGATCAGGTAGATCAAAATCCTTTTTGGTCACCAGATAAAAATATGGCTTCACACTGGGCAAATTTTTTAGATGAAGTCCGCAAAAAAGGTTCTTCAGCGGGAGCAGTCGTCGAAATTGTAGTTACAGGGGTCCCTGCTGGGCTGGGCGAACCTATATATGGGAAGCTAGATAGTGATCTAGCTAGTGCCATGATGTCGATAAACGCAGTGAAGGGCGTAGAAATTGGAGATGGCTTTGATTTAATATCAACACCCGGCGAGTTAGCTTCTGATGAAATTAGGATGTTAGATGGACAACCTGACTTTCTAACCAATAAGGCTGGCGGAATTTTAGGTGGAATATCAACCGGTCAACCCATTATTATAAGGTTTGCCATAAAACCTACGAGTTCCATTCTTACCCCGAGGCGCTCAATAGATAGATTTGACAATGAGGTAGAAGTCCGAACGAAGGGGCGACACGACCCATGTGTAGGTATACGGGCAGTACCCGTTGGTGAAGCAATGGCAGCATGCGTTATAGCTGACCACGTTCTTAGACATCAGGCGCAATGTCTATCGAATTCCACGCTTTAAGAAAAAGATGCTTTGGCCAAAATAAGTTTCTTCTTTCAGTTGACTAGAAAAAATAGAAGGGAAAAAGATGAGTAGTTTATTTACCTGGCGTCTTTTGTTTTCTTTGCTACTTTCATCGCTATTTGTTTATTACTCTTATACAAACTGCTCCTTATCTCAAGAGAAAGAGGAAAAAGAGGAAGAAGAACTGGATGACTTAGCAAAAGAGCGACTAGAAAAAGACAAGGAGCAAAAGAAACGCGACAAGCAATTTAATGAAGAAAAGCTATATAAATTTATGGTGGGTAGAGATGTGCTCACGCTCCCACTGTTTTATATTTCACTATACGTTAAAGGCAAGTTAGTAGAGGGGAAACTACGCGTAGCTATTCAAACAAAAAGTCCCGCAGCACGAAGGTCATTAAATCCAGAAAAAATGGCCATCAAAGGAATAATTTATCCACTAGCCGTACGAATGTGGGAAAAAGGTCGCCCTACTTCAGAGGATATTCGAAATTTTAAGATTGATGCGAAAGCGCAATTGAAAATTCGTTATGAAGAATTGGTCAAGGAAGTATACATCGAATCCATTTTATAACCTCAAACAAATACCTTCTATACTTTCTCCGCCAATATAAAAAACTCTTTATTTCCTTCCCGCCCTGGTAATGAAGACTGCATACTCCCTTTGAACTTCCAATCTTTAAAATTCAAAAACCAACTTTCCATTTGTCTTAATAATTTTATCCGCAAATCAACGTCCGTTAATACTCCCGTTTTTTTTAATTTTCCCGGCCCAACCTCAAATTGTGGCTTAAATAGGCATAATAATTGCCCACCTGTTTTTGAAAGCGCCATACAAGGGAGGAGTACTTTCTTAACAGAAATAAAACTAACGTCACAGACAATGAGGTCTACAGGATTTAATATTATTCGATTATTCAGTGATCTAGCATCGGTGTTCTCGAGATTAACGACCCGCGGGTCCGATTTTACTTCGCCAACTAACTGAAACCTTCCAACATCGACCGCATATACTTTCTGCACCCCCCCCCGAAGTAAAACATGAGTAAATCCTCCTGTTGAAGCTCCAATATCCAAGCAAATTTTATTTTTTAACTCTATTTTAAAGTGTTCTATGGCTCCAACAAGTTTAAAGCCACCCCTTGAAACCCATTCTTTTGATAAGTTGATCACTTTTAATTCTGATTTTCTAGAAACTAACCTGTTTGCTTTTTTAGCAACTTCTTGGTCACAAATTACTTGACCCCTGATGATCAAATCCTTTGCATGCGTCCTCGACCTTACTAAACCTTTCAAAACTAAGAGTTGGTCAAGCCTTATTTTATCTTCATCTGTGATGGACTGATCCGTCAACGGCTTAAACTTTTCTGGTCGAATACGATTAGCCATTATTTCTGTTTTTTTTTAAGCTGAGGCTGAGCCACTCAATTCACTATTACCGAGGGTTTTAACAACAACGTCTATTATACTCGCCGAGTCTAATTGCGCGATTTTATATTGCTCATCCGAAGAAGCATGATCAATAAATATATCTGGCAGTGTCATTGGACGAACTTTTATACCACCATCCAGAAAACCCTCAAGTGCGAGAAAATGCAAAACCTGACTCGAGAACCCACCGACAGACCCTTCTTCAAGAATTATCATGAGCTCATGGTCTTTAGCCATTTGCCTTATAAGCTCGGTATCGAGTGGTTTTGCAAACCGTGCATCTGCAACCGTAGTGCTCAACCCAAGAGCTGCCAATTGCTCCGCAGCCAACAGACAATCTTTCAACCGCGATCCTAAAGAGAGTATAGCAACAGTAGAACCTTTACGAAGCAACCGGCCCTTACCTATCGGCAAAGGCTTACCATGGTCGGGAAGCTCCACCCCCACGCCTTCACCTCTGGGGTATCTAATTGCAGAAGGGGCGTCGTTTATATCTCTTGCCGTAGCTATCATATGCACTAATTCCGCTTCATCTGCAGCGGCCATAATAATAAATCCAGGAAGGCAACAGAGGTAAGCTAAATCAAAGGCTCCTGCATGCGTTGCACCATCTGCGCCGACTAAACCTGCTCTGTCAATTGCAAAACGGACAGGCAGCCCCTGAATTGCAACATCATGAACAACTTGGTCATAAGCCCTTTGAAGAAAAGTGGAGTAAATCGCTACGAAAGGCTTCAAACCCTCTGTTGCCAGGCCGGCCGCGAATGTTACAGCATGCTGTTCCGCTATTCCAACGTCAAAGCTCCTCTGCGGGAATTGTTGTGCAAATTTATCTATGCCTGTACCAGATGGCATCGCTGCGGTGACCGCAACGATTCTCTCATCTTGCTCTGCTTCTCGTATAAGCGATTTAGAAAAAACTTCTGTATAAGATGGGGCGTTAGCTTTGGCTTTGGATTGGGCGCCGGTGACAAGATCAAACTTCTGTACAGCGTGATATTTCTCCAGTGACTTTTCAGGAAATGGGTGACCGCGGCCCTTTTCTGTTACAACGTGCAGCAATACTGGTTTGTCTTGTTTAGCATTTTTAATATTTTGTAGTACTGGCAGCAGGTGGTCTAAATTGTGTCCATCAACAGGCCCGACATAATAGAACCCTAATTCCTCAAAAAGTGTCCCACCGGTCACCAATCCTCGCGCATATTCCTCTGCCCTTTTGGCTGTTCGCTCTAGTTGTTTAGGTAGATGAGAGGCGAGCTGCTTAGCTAGGTCTCTTAAGCTCCTGTATGACGTGGAACTAATCAGCCTGGATAAATACGAGCTCATTGCACCTACAGCTGGGGCTATAGACATATCATTATCATTTAAAACGACTAGAAGTTTTGAGTTACCTGCACCAGCATTGTTCATAGCCTCGTAAGCCATGCCCGCACTCATAGCCCCGTCGCCAATTACGGCAATCACATGATTTTTCGCAGACTTTAAATCTCTGGCAACCGCCATGCCTAATCCCGCAGAAATAGAGGTCGAGCTATGCGCAGCTCCAAAAGGGTCAAATTCGCTTTCTGCTCTTTTTGTAAACCCAGACAAGCCCCCAGTTTGCCGTAGTGTTTTTATTCTATCTCTGCGGCCAGTTATTATCTTATGCGGATAGGCTTGGTGACCAACATCCCATATTAGTCTGTCATGAGGGGTTTGATAGACGTAATGGAGAGCGATTGTTAGTTCGACAACACCCAATCCAGCTCCTAAGTGACCGCCAGTCACAGAAACTGCATTTATCACCTCTTGGCGCAACTCTTGTGCCAGTGCGGTTAGATTTTCGGCCTTAAGCCCCCGTAAGTCTTTGGGGTTCTTAACCAGATCCAATGTAGGTGTATTACTGTTCGACATAACGTTCAAACTTTACTTTTGTCTTTCCAAAACAAATTGGGCTAGGGACCTAAGATGGTCCGCTTCCGTACCCCATAGTTTTAATGCTTCAATAGACTCGTCTACCAGCAATACCGCCTTATGCCTTGCCTCTTCAACCCCTAATTTTGCTACCAGTGTAGCTTTTTCCATTTTGGCATCTTGCCCACCAGGTTTTCCGATCGTATCTATGTTTCCTTCTACGTCTAATAAATCATCTACTATTTGAAAAGCTATACCAAATCCATAAGCGTATTTTTTGAGTGCATCAAGTTGCAACTTGCTAGCACCACCTAGTATACCGCCAGAAACCATGCAGAACGCAAAAATTTCTCCTGTTTTAAGACCCTGCATTTGAACTATTTCGTCGACGCACAATTGCTTTCCCTCTGTCACTAAATCTAACATTTGCCCCGCGACCATTCCCCGATGCCCAGCAGCTTTCGCTAGAAAGTTAACAAGCTGGCATCTTACAGAGCTGTCCTCTGCTGTTAAAGGATCAGACAAAATTTCAAAAGCCAGAGTTAACAATGCATCACCAGCTAGAATTGCCGTTGCCTCATTGAAATGCTTGTGACAACTTTTTTTCCCTCTTCGAAAATCACTGTCGTCCATTGCGGGCAAGTCGTCGTGAATTAATGAGTAGCTGTGTAAAAATTCTACAGCTGAGCCCACCCGGCACGCAACTTCCTCTTTTACACCAAACAGGTTCGAAGATTGAAGCACCATAAATGGTCGTATTTTTTTCCCCTCGCCAAGCGAACTGTATTTCATAGCGTCGCGCAAGATAGCTTCAGCGCCCACGGCTCCTGGCAGGAGATCCTCCATGGTTTTATTTATCTTAACTGCACAATCTGCAAGTGCCTTGCTTAAAGTCATGAAAATCCTACACTATTCATGAAATAGAGTCATTCATCAAAGTCCGTAATCTCTACTGCACCACCTTCTTGAGGCAATCTTATTTTTTCTACTTTTAACCGAGCTTCATCCAGTTTGGCCTGACAATGTTTCTTCAATAATGAGCCGCGTTCATATGCTGATATAGCATCCTCTAATGATCCCTGACCGTTTTCCAAACGCTCCACGATTTCTTCAAGTTCTTTCAAAGATGCTTCAAAATTTAAATCCTCTATTTTACTTTCTTTACTCAAATTTTCCTCCTTGAAACTGATAACTACTGAGTTGCTTAACAGAATCCGCAAAGATTTTTATTAGTAGCTTTGACGATTACGCTTGTACCAGTTCCTCCACATGCGAAGCAACAGATGACGTAAGGGCTAAAAGGTCGTACCCCCCCTCCAAGCTCGATATCAAACGGCCATTTGTGAATTTGTCTGCTACTTCTAAAAGTTGTTTTGTCACCCAAGCATAGTCACTGTCTTGTAAATTCAATCCGGCAAGCGGATCATTCATGTGAGCGTCAAATCCCGCAGAGACAAGCAGTAAATCGGGCTGAAACGTCTCCAATTTTGGCAATATAGCGTCTGAGATGGCCGTCCTAAACTCACTACCACCGTCGCCTGCGATCAACGGACAATTTACAATGTTTTCAAATTCTCCTCTTTCACTCTTTGATCCAGTTCCAGGATATAGAGGCATCTGGTGTGTGGAAGCGAAGAATAAGTTTTGATCTGACCAAAACATTTCTTGAGTGCCATTGCCATGGTGAACATCAAAATCAATCACGGCCACACGTTCAACACCGTGTGTTCGCCTAGCATAGGCTGCTGCAATTGCGACCGTGTTGAAAATGCAAAATCCCATAGCTCGATTTGTTTCGGCATGGTGTCCAGGCGGCCTCACCGCACAAAAAGCATTTTTTGATTCGCCCAAAACTACTGCGTCTACAGCAGAACAAGCTGCCCCAACCGCCCTGAGAGCGGCTTCCAAAGATCCCGGAGATAGACATGTATCTGCATCTAGCCTCGTGATCCCAGATGAAGGTACACTGGCCACAATTTGATCTATATATTTTTGAGGATGCATTAATCCAATACAATCAAGCGCTGCTCTTTCCGCATCTCGCCTCACGAGGCTACCGTAAAATCCTTCTCGTTTAAGCGCTTGTTCTACAGCATCCATACGAGCTGGCCTCTCCGGATGTCCTTCTCCCATATTATGCCCTAGGCAGCCTGGGTGACTAAATACTATGGTCATTTTAAAGCTCAACAAAACATTTTTCTTACATTAACCTAAGTGCCACTATTTTTCAAAAAATAGGAAAATTATAATTTTATACTTTACAAGGAATAGAAATAGTGGCTTATCCCCAACAACCATTCTTGTGTTCAGTAAAAAAATCTTGTTTAGACAGCACGTATCGAACCTTCTAAAGTCAACACCATTTAAACCAAACTTAAATCTACTTCGTAAATGTCAAGACATAAAGAGTTTACCCGACAATAAAGTTTGGGAGGGGGAGTTAGTGACTCATTCTTATAATTTTAACAAATTGGAACAGCATAAAGCTCGCCAAAGTTTAAAATTAGGTCATGACCTTTTCATTTTTCTTGCACTGTCAGCCATTGCGTTTTTTTACATCGAAACCACCCGCGCGGAGCAACGATCTAGTCCTGTTTTTACGGATAAGGTAATCCTAGAACCTATGTCTCAAACTATGCCAGTATTGGGTAGGGTTGTAACCAACCAGTCCGGTATCGTTGCAACACGAATTGCAGAACGGATAGAAAAACTAGAAGTAAGAATCGGTGACCGAGTAAAGAAAGGCGCAATCTTGGCGCGACTTTCATCAGATCAACTACGGCAGTCACTCCGACTTAAAAAGGCTGAGCTCAGCAGAGCAAAGGCAATAGGAGAAAAAAGTAACGCCGAATTCAAAAAAAAGGAACAAGCGAGGCAGCGCATTATTGCTCTTCGAGGGTCAACGGCATTCCGACAAGATAGAGATCAGAATAGCCAGCGTGACCTTGAGATGGCTGCTGGATCACTAAAAGAAGCGGAAGCAGAAGTGGCACGCGCAGAAGCGGCGTTAAATATGGCACAACAATTTTTGAGAGACACTCTCATAAAAGCTCCTTATTCAGGCATTATCATTTCCACACATATCGTTCCTGGAAGTTATACCAGAACAGGTGACCCAATCGTTACAATGCTTAATGATGATGATCTTGAAATAGAAGCTGACATACCAACAGTACGTGCACTCAACTTGGTTCCAAACATGAAGGTTCAAGGAAAATTACAGAACGAAGTTCTTTTCGAAGCCTCTCTTCGCACAGTTATCCCTCAGGAAAATATGCAAACGCGTACTTTAGCGGCTCGCTTTACCTTGGATGCGAGTTCCAAACGAATAAGAATAGTCGGGAATCAATCAGTAACACTCGACATTCCAATAGGAACTTCAACACGCATCACCACCGTACACAAGGATGCCATTCTTATAAATAAAGGTAATAAGAATGTGTACGTTCTAAAAAATAATAAGGCAGTTAAAAAGGTAATCAAAATAGGTCGGTCAGTTGGAGAGCGCTTCGAAGTAATAGAAGGCCTAAGACCTGGAGATATAACTATCACTCGCGGAAATGAGAGACTAAGGCCTGGTGAAATTGTTAAACCTGTAAATTAGGGCTTACATATGGACCGTCTTATTAACGTATCTATCGAAAGACCAATAGCAGTAATCGCCGCTGTTTTAATGGTCATAATGTTTGGATTCGTCGCCTTAGAAACCATTCCCATTCAATTAACGCCAGACGTGAATAGACCTGTTATTACGGTAACAACTCAATGGCCTGGAGCCGCACCTGCAGAGGTTGAGCGCGAAGTTGTAAATAGACAAGAGAAAGAACTCAAAGGTATAGAGGGACTAGAGTCTATAGTCAGTCGCTCAGAAACTGGGCGGGCCCGAGTAACGCTAGAGTTTTCTGTTGGCCAAGACATGACAAAAGCAGTGCTTCTTGTATCCAATAGGTTAGATCGTGTAGGGAACTATCCAGCAGAAGTAAACGAACCATCCTTAAACACAGCCGGGTCAGAAGACAATGCCATCGCATGGCTGATACTAAGAAAGCTAGAAGGCAACGAAACCGAAATTCATAAATATTATGATCTCGCAAATGATTTCATAAAAGATCGGTTAGAACGAGTAAAAGGGATATCAGAGGTCCGCGTTTATGGCGGCGCAGAGCGGGAAATGCAAATAATCGTTAACCCGGAGAGCCTTGCACGTTACAAACTAACTATCCCAGATATTTTGAATACACTTCGGATGGCGAATGCATCCATTTCTGCCGGGGCGGTAGATGAGGGTAAACGTCGTTATGTAGTAAGAACAGAGGGAGACTTTGAAAGTATACGCTCTGTAAAAAATGTCGTCCTCAAGTCTACTAAAGATATAACCTCCGGCCGCATCACCAGAGTTAAAGTCGAAGATATAGCTGATGTAATCTTCGATTACAAAAAACCAGTATCAAGAATAAGGATGATGGGAGAACCGGCCATAGCTCTTCCGGTCTATAGAGAAACTGGGGCAAACGTCATAGAAGTGATGCGAGGAATAAGAAGTGCAGTCAAGGACATTAATAGAAACTTTTTAGCAGCTGAGAAACTAGTTTTGACCCAAGTTTATGACGAAACAACGTACATAGACTCCGCCATTAATCTTGTTCAACAAAACATCTATATTGGAGGAACTCTAGCAGCAATAGTCCTGCTTCTTTTTCTTCGCAGTGGCTCGGCCACGCTAGTCATTTCACTTGCAATTCCAGTATCAATAGTAGGATCTTTTGTTGCGATGGCAGTTCTAGGCCGATCGATTAATGTCATATCTCTTGCGGGCCTTGCCTTTGCCATAGGCATGGTTGTGGACGCAGCTATTGTTGTCCTGGAAAATATATTTCGCTTTCGGCAACAGGGACTCCCTATCACTAGGGCCGCTTTTGAGGGTGCAAATCAGGTTTGGGGAGCTGTTTTAGTTTCAGCATTAACAACAGTGATGGCATTCATACCAATTCTAATAATGGAATTAGAAGTCGGTCAATTATTCAGAGATATTGCTGTTGCAATATCGGTAGCTGTTTTATTGTCGTTGATCGTTTCCGTCACGGTAATACCGGCACTTGCAAGTAGATTATTAAAAGGCAACGTTCAGGAAATAACGACGAAACGCCGTATCAATTTGATAGATCATTCTGCATCGATATTTGTAAGATATGTTCTAAACTTCACCCGCGCCGTGACGAATAATCGTGTGATGGCCGCGAGTGCTGTAACATCTGTGCTGCTCGTTTCAGGCGTCATTACCACTCTTCTCCTTCCAAAACTTGATTATTTACCAGACGGCAATCGTAATCTAATTATTGGCTACGTGATGCCTCCTTCGGGCTATAACTTAAAAACTATGACAGAAATTGCAACTAAGTCTGAGAAAGCGACTGAGCCACTATGGGACATCGAGGGAAAAGACAAAAAAGTTTCATTCGATCAACCGTCGATCCAACGATTTTTTTTCGCGGCCTTTCGAGCCAATGCGATTATTGGCGCCGTAGCCACCGACCCATCTAGGATTGATGACTTAATACCAATTCTCGAGCGGTCACTTTATTCAGAACCAAAAACTTTTGCCATAATGAGAAAAAGATCAATTTTTGGCCGAGGTATTGGGGGTTCGAGATCAATTGACCTTGACGTCTCCGGAGGAAACCTGGAAGAAATAATTGCGATTGCTCAAAGAGCAGCGGGCAAACTCGGCAAGGTTCTTCCTCGACGAGAGGGTACTCGGATGAGGCCTCGACCATCTTTGAGTCTAGGTGCTCCAGAAATACGGGTAAAACCTAATCCAACCTTTATAGCTGATAATAAACTCTCTTCTAGGGGATTGGGACTGACACTCGACGCATTTAATGATGGATTGAGGGTAGCCGAAATAACAGTGGAGGGAGAGCGCCTTGATCTAACTATAAAAGGCCCAACTGATCATATCCGCTCAACTCAAAGTATAGAGGACCTTCCCATTGCAACAACGGATGGCAGAATTATACCAACGAGTTCACTAGCTGATATAGAAATCACAAGAGGTCCCAGTGAAATAAGACACAAAGAACAGTTGAGAACCATCACTTTACAGATAAATCCTCCCACGACTATGGCGCTAGAAACAGCCATGGAAAAGATACAGTTGTTTGTAATAAATGAGTTAAGAAATGAGGGTGTTCCCAACACAGTAAAACTTGAACTTTCAGGAACAGCAGACAAGCTAACCGAGACTTGGGATGAAATGGTATTAGACCTTTTAATTGCTCTGGTTATTGTCTATCTCGTAATGGCTGTTTTATTTGAGAGTTTTCTGTATCCACTAATTATCATTTTTTCAGTTCCTTTGGCCGCTGCAGGGGGCGTAATTGGATTAGTTATCTTAAGTTTATTCCAGCACCAAAATTTGGATATGTTAACGCTTTTGGGTTTTGTAATTCTTGTAGGAATTGTGGTTAATAACGCTATTTTGCTTGTCCATCAAACTCTTCATCAATTCCGGTCAGAGGGTTTGAGCGAAACAGACGCCATAATTGAAGCTACACGAAACAGAATAAGACCTATTTTCATGTCAACCCTCACCAGTGTTTTAGGCATGATGCCGCTGGTTCTTTTTCCGGGGGCTGGCGCAGAATTATATAGGGGTTTGGGGTCCGTTGTTATAGGTGGATTAATGCTATCGGCGGTTCTGACGCTGATAATTATACCATCCTTATTATCAATTTTTATGGTTCCTATTGAAAAGTATAATAAAAAGCAGCACGTGATATAAAAGCAGTTTACGAAGTTGTTTTTAGTTATCCTCGGCTTGAATTCCCGGGTAACAATTAATTGGGGTCTTCAAATAGGAAATGCCATTCCTCTCAACCTCAGGAAGCCTCCCTGCCCTCATATTAATTTGGATCGAAGGGATAATCATTTTAGGTAAACTGAGCCCAGCATCCCGCGCTTCTCGGACCGAGACGAACTCGGAAATTTGAACACCATCATTAATGTGAATATTCTCTTCTTTTTGTTTTTCAATTGTCGTTTCCCACGCGATTGGGCGGCCGCCCGGTCCATAGTCATGACCAACGAAAACTTTTGTCGACTTTGGCAGTTGCAATAATCTTTGAGCAGAAGAATATAAATCTCGAGCACTGCCACCTGGAAAGTCACATCTTGCTGTTCCAAAGTCTGGCATGAAAATACTATCACCAACGAAAAGCATATTTTCTATTAAAAAGCTGTTACAAGCGGGTGTATGGCCAGGCGTTGGAATAACTTCTATTGTCACATCACCGAAAGGCAAGATTTGATCAGGTTCTAGTAAACAATCAAATTCCGAGCCATCAAAACTGGGACAAGGTGCGTCATTATAAATTTTTGAAAAAATTTGTTGAACTTCTTTGATTCGAGAACCTATAGCTATGGTCCCACCAAGCTCCGATTTCAGATATTGCGCCCCAGTCACATGATCTGCATGCACATGGGTTTCCAATATCCATTGTAACTTATAATTGAAATCATTTATGACATTTTCGATTTGACGGCAAAAACTGAAGTCCAGTTCACCTGTCAAAATATTGAAGTCTGCTGCTGGGTCTATAATTGCAGCTAGGCCGGAGGACTTTTCTAACAAAAGATATGTTATTGTCGAGGAAGCTTCGTGAACAAACGCTTGAACCTCTATATTTTTTGATGCCAAAGCTTTTAAATCCCTAGAATAATTTTTTCGCAAACTAATTATGATAGCTATAGTTTTTCATAATTTTTTCGGAAAACACAATAAATTTTCTTAATTTACCTTTATGTTCCCACCTTTTTTCCATAGAAGTCAGTCGTGGCAGGCGCTAACTCAGTTTCTTCACCAGGCAGCGAAAACTCGGGCAATTTATAGGACGTCATGGACTCAAAGTGGTGGTCAATATCTTCTAAAAACAAATCACGGGTAATCGCGTGAACTAATCTCGGGACGGCAAATTTCATTGCATTTATAGATGACCCACTTGGGCCAAAACTCATCGTTGCACCAAAGCTGAATAAGTGGACATTTTTCAACCACGGCGCACTACCAGGTAATCTTTCAAGAAACTGGAACCCATCCCCTAAATAAGGATAAGATAGTAAATTACTCTCACCATCCTCTTTTCTAGTTCTTTTAAATTTGTCGGACCAAAGCGCTATCAGATGTGCATGAGGGCTTAATTCCTTCGAGTGCCTTAGATCGATCGAAAACCCCGTGCCAAAAATAAGAAAATCCGCCTCAAAAATGCCTTTTCCGGTCAAGATAGAGATTTTTTCATCTTTTAGATGCAGATCTTCCCAATCTGCTCCGGCTTGTATATTAAATTCCTCAAATCTGTTTGCCCTATCCCAGGTTTCTTTAGGAAAAGCTTCTCGTAATGTTAACAAGTAACTCATAAACTTCCATCGCCATTCATTATTTAATTCGCTGAAATGCCGCAGAAAACCAGGAAACGACAACCATTTGAACGGTTGAACCCTTTGAAGCTCGGAGCGCCGGCAGTAAAGCGTCACTCCTGACGCTCTAGCTTCCAAAGCCCTCACCGCATTATCCATAGCAGAAGCGCCGGCCCCTAGCACAGCAATCTCTTTGTTTTCAAAAAGATCAAAATTTATCATTTCACTTGTATGAAACCAAAAGTCTTTTGGGATTTTCTGAGCTATAGGGGGCACCGACCATTTGCCAGGTGTTTCTATGCCAGTAGCTAAGATAAGTTTCCTTGTTATTTCTTCTTGAACGTTACCCGTCTTGAGGCATTCTATTTTAACTTTTATATTATCCTGCAAAGGTTCGAATCCTATAAGTCTCATTCTATTTTGCACCGGCAAGGAAAGAACTTTTCGGAACCATTTGAGGTAATTCACCCAAAGCTCTGTTGGTATCTTATTCAGCTTTTTCCATGATAATTTTCCAAACTGTGCCTCATACCAAGCCTGGAAGGCTAGGCTAGGAATGTTAAGGTCAGGGCCATTTACTTCTTTTGGTGAGCGCAACGTCGGCATCCTGGCGTAATTCAACCAAGGCCCTTCTTGCCCCGCCTCTGCTGCATCAATCACTTGAATGTTTTGAACACGCTCTCTTAAGAGCTGAAAGGCTATTGCTAAACCACCTTGCCCTCCACCAACGACTAAAACATCCAGAACACGCTTACCTTGTTCATCGAACTTTGAAGGGATCCAACCATTAACCGGATAACTAATAATAGAAAGATCGTGTGCTATACGTTTTTCTAACTTCAGCAATCCACCTGTTTTGATCATCTATTTCCCTTCCTATCATTTGCATTCTGATTAAAGAGAATCTGCGATCGCATGCCCATTCTGAATAGCCGTCATCAAATTTCTTGGCGATCGGCAGTCACCAATCTTCTCTACAAGTGTATCATCCAATTCATCAACCAACTCATCATTTGAAATACGGGGTGTCGAATAAACCAACAAATCTACATCCACTATTTTATCCTCTATGGCATTGTAGGGGTTCCTAACTGTCACCACTTTATCAATGAAACTTATTACTTGCTGCGCTGGTTGAATCTGAATATTAGCCCCATACAGTCGCCTGAAAACACCAATTGCACTGCAATGGTTTACGCTTGCTGCTATCCTTGGGCGCGACGTTAGCAATATAATGTTCTTAAAATTTTGGGCCATTAGGTCTGCCACACCATATGTTGCGGCGGTACCATCTTCGTCGATCAAAACAGCTGTCCCACCATTCAACTTTTCTGACTGCATTACGTATTCACGAGCCGAAAGCACTTTGTCCGCCCGTTTCAGACCACTGGGCACACGATGGTTAGCTCCTGTAGCCAGCAAAACTATATCACTACCAAAATCAACTGCATCTCGCGCGCTAACTTTGTAATTTAAGACATATTCGACCCCATATTTTTCTCCAGAGAAAATTTGGTGCTCTATAATTCGGCGCATTTCTTGACGCCCTGGCAGTTTCGACTCTAGCAACAAACCACCACCCAATTCCGATGCAGAACTGAAGAGCGTTACGCCATGACCTTTAGCGGCGGCTACCCACGCTGCTTCAAGACCAGATACGCCGCCCCCAACAATCATGACCCTTTTTGAAAAGTCTGCAGGTTCTGGAAGTCGAAAAGCTTCGTTTGCTTGACCAATGAAAGCATTATGATGCTCTGCAAGCGGTTTACCTAAATGCACTTCACCCCAAGAAAAATTATCATAAACGCACGGTCGAATATCTTGTGAATCACCCAAACGAGCTTTCTCAGGCCAAGCAGGATCTGTTATTAGAGCTCGTGACATACCCACTAGGTCGCCAAATCCTTCTTCGATAATTTTATTAGCTAGAACGGGCTCTCCTATCCGACCTAATGCCATTACGGGTACATTACCAGATACTGATCGCATTTTTTTATGTAGCTCGATAAAAGCACCCTGGTCAAAGTACATATCTGGAACGTGGTTTTCCAAACTTAAACTAAAATTGCCTTGACCGTAGGCGAAATAATCAAAGTAACCCGTCTTTGACAATCGTGTTGTTATTCTTACCGCCTCGTCGGGACAGACCCCGCCTGGGATACCTTCATCCGCTGGCATCTTTAGCCCAATAATAAAATCTTGGCCACATTTTTCCCGAATGCCTTCTGCTACTTTTCGAACGAAAAGTGTCCTAGCTTCGAGATCACCTCCAAATATGTCTTCTCGATTGTTCGATGCTGGCGACAAAAATTGCATGATTAAATAGCCATGTGCCCCATGCAATTCAACACCATCGAAACCGCAGTCTGATAACCTTTTTGCCGTACCGATATATGACTCTGCAACACGGAGTACTTCCTCCGTTGTCATTACGTGTGGTACAGTTCCGCTATATGGATCCGGGAGATTCGATACCCCAATTGGTGATTTTGTTGGATGCCACAATTGTTGTCGCCCCGGGTGCCATAGTTGACCAATTATTAAGGCGTCTTCTTTGTGCACATCGTTAGCAATAAGTTTGAAACCAGCTTCATTTGTTGGATCGAACCCTGTGATTGTTGAGGATTGTGCGATTGCCTCGGGGTCCACAGCGATAACTTCTGTAACAAGCA
This sequence comes from uncultured Alphaproteobacteria bacterium, assembly GCA_902589475.1. Lineage (GTDB taxonomy): Bacteria > Pseudomonadota > Alphaproteobacteria > Thalassobaculales > Thalassobaculaceae. The sequence goes on from CACITD010000006.1 coordinate 67,411, forward strand.
TCGCAGCTCCGCCCCGCGCGCGCTCTAATAAAAAATTACGCCATGAATCTGTAATTTTATTGTTTTGTGCAAAGTTTGTCACGGTAGCACATAAACAAATTCTATTTTTTAATGTCTTTTTGCCAACTTTTGTTTCTGAAAAAAGAGATGGAAATCTGAACACCATTTGACCTCTAATCGTTATTGCTTATTAGTTTTTTCGCTTAATAAGACACGACCGACGATAATTTTACAAGATGCAAGAAGATCGGCTACGTTATATTAAACTGTCTTTGTGTCTCAAACGAAAAGCTAGTCGTTAGCAGTGACTAGACTTGACTGCCAAAAAGCTTAAAGCGATCCAGCAACGATCTCCCCCACAAGTCAATCCTTTCACTAAAGAGCTCCCAGCCCTTGATGTGAGCCTGCCTAGGCTGCGCCCCTGGGCGGTTAAGCCTATGAGCACCATACATAGTCCATCGGTCTATCATGTCGCGCGTTATTTCTGGATGGAATTGCGTGGCGATAGCATACTTGTTATAGACAAAAGCCTGATTCGGAAAAATATCGCCCGTCGCTATTAGAGTTGCGGTTGAAGGGGTATCAAACCCTTCTTTATGCCATTGATAGAATATATTAGAATCTAGAAACCAATCCTTACCTGCTTCCGTCGGGTAAATACGTGTATAACCAGACTCTATATGACCGTCAGCATGAGGTTTTACGTCCGCCCCTAGCACCCTCGCCAAAATCTGACCACCAAGGCAGAGGCCCAGGAAAGGGATTTCCGCTTTTAAAACCCTTGGAACAAAATCTAACTCTTTCTTTATACCAGGCATCCAACAGTCATTCGCGCTCATTGGCCCGCCAAAAATTACAACCGCAGCATAGCGATCTAGCTCTTCTGGCAATCCGTCACCCAAACACGGACATCGTCTGTCAAATTTGTAACCCCGTTCTTCAAACAGGTGTCCAATATGACCTGGAACAGATTTTTTTTGATGTACTATTAAAAGAACAGTATCTTGCATGGATCTTTATTTTGATAAGAGAAATTCTCTTCCCATCTTTACTCTCGATGCGCCATCATAGTCAATGATATCCGCAGTTGCATAGGTTTCACTCCAATTATCCGGTAGATAAGAACCAGTCCCTATCATGTCAATGGGAGCTTCTGCTAAAGCCATAATCCGACATTTCTCAGGAGAGAATCCGCTAGATCCTACTATTTTCGCTCTTGAAAATCCCGCTGCATTGAGTGTCTCACGAAGGTGCCAAATAGCAGCAGCGGAGACGCCGGTTCCGATAAGATGCCGTAATTCTGTATCGGATCTATAGCCACGAATTGCTCTGGTCGCATTCCTCTCTAAAACCGCGTAGGATTTAGACATGTCGAGGCCTTCAACATAGCGTCCGCCATGGGTATCAAGACGTAATGAAAGTTGGCCATTTTCCAATAGATTTGGAAATCGCTTGCAAACAGCTATTGCATCCGAGATTTCTTTACCAAAATAATCTACTAAAACCGTCAGGTTTGTATCTGGATGAGTTTCATAGAACATTTCGGCTGCTCGGATAGTCGATCCTGCGTAGCCAACAAGAGCATGCGGCATCGTACCAAAACCTGTTTCCTGTCCAAAGAAATGAGCTGTATCGTCCGTTGCGTTTCCCACAAAACCGATTGCCCCCACTTTGTTTTGAGCTTTCTTTGACCCTACACTAGCGCCATATGCCATTAATTCTGCCATATCAGCGCCTGCGCAATGCCGGGCATCCATTGCAAGAAATGCTGTTTTTGGTAATTCGACACACATCACATAAGAGTTATAAGCAGCCACACACGAAGAGCCTAGTTTTTGGAGAAATTGCGTTTCTAAATCAACAAGATGAAATAGTGAACCAGTTATGTAGACTATGGGTTCACCAGCCCCCACCCACGACCCTTCATTGTATTTTAGGTCGATTTCAAAAGACGTCTGACGCTCTTTCGCCATTAACTGTAACCAATCGATAGCTAATCGAGGAGCACTTGTAACAGGTCGTCGCATGAAAACTGCATAGGTTACCGTGGTATCACCAAATTTCTCGACAATATCCTTAGTTCTTAGAAAATATTTATCCGCAAACCGGCCAATCGAGCTGTTATCTGGCGACAGAGCCACTCGAGCTATCTTTTTTATCCCACGTTCTTTTGAGCTCTGATGGTTATTTCGCATAATGCTACCCAATCCTAATCTAAATATGTAGGCCGAGTAATTTTTAAGGCTATCAACTTTTCAACTTACGAAACGGCTGCCATATCTGGAAAGTTTTTTGTTTTGGAAAAGTTTTCTTTAAGCATATCAGCAATAAGAAAAGCTAATTCAAGTGCTTGCGAAGCATTCAACCTAGGATCACAGTGTGTATGATATCTGTCGCCAAGAGAGACCTCGTTTATAGCCTGCGCTCCACCTAAACATTCTGTCACATCCTGACCAGTCATTTCAAAATGCACTCCACCAGCGTAAGTTCGTTCGGCGGCATGTATTTCGAAAAACTGTTTTACTTCTGATAAAATGTTATCAAATGGTCTTGTTTTATATCCATTAGAAGATGTTATTGTGTTGCCATGCATTGGATCACAGGACCAAACGACGTTCTTACCTTCTTTTTTGACCTCCCTAATTAGAGCTGGTAGCTTCACCCCTATATTTTCTGCCCCCATTCTACAAATTAAGGTTAATCTGCCAGCCTCATTGCCCGGGTTTAATTTTGAGATCAATGTAATTAATTCTTCAGCCGCCAAACCAGGTCCACATTTGAGGCCTATTGGGTTTTTTATTCCGCGCATATATTCAACATGCGCTCCGTCCACCTGCCGCGTACGATCACCAATCCAAATCATATGGGCCGAAGTACTATACCAACCTTTGTCATCTGTTATGGTATCTTGTCGGGTCATAGACTGCTCATAGCCAAGCAAGAGAGCCTCATGAGAAGTGTAAAAGTCTGTTTCCCGAAGCTGTCTAATTGAGTCCGAAGTCAGCCCGCATGCTTGCATAAACCTGAGGGTCTCATCCAATCTATGTGACAGTTTTTCATAGCGCTCACCTTGAGGAGAGTTAGACACAAAACCTAGTGTCCACCGGTGGATTTCTTCTAGGTTCGCAAATCCACCTTGAGCGAAAGCTCTTAATAAATTCAGCGTCGACGCCGACTGATTATATGCCTTCAAGAGGCGTCCAGGGTCCGGCTTTCTTTTTTCGGGCTCAAATTCGATAGAATTTACAATGTCACCTCGATAGCTCGGTAACTCCTGATCACCCTGTTTCTCCACAGAACTAGATCTAGGTTTTGCAAACTGACCAGCCAATCGGCCAACCTTTACAACTGGCAGACCACCACCAAAAGTAAGGACAAGTGCCATTTGCAAGAGAACACGAAACGTATCCCTAATATTATCGGCTGAGAATTCTGCAAAGCTTTCCGCGCAATCCCCGCCTTGCAATAGAAATGCTTGGCCAGATGCTACACGTGCTAGTTCGGATTTAAGCTTCTGCGCTTCGCCTACAAAAACAAGTGGTGGAAATGAAGCAATCTGTGACTCGACCCTTTCTAAATATTCGACATCAGGGTAATCAGGCATTTGCAAGGCCTGCTTAGTTCGCCAAGAATTAGGTTGCCATGAGCTAGACATTTTCTACTCTCCACGTGATCTTGATAATCACAAATATTTTAGAAACGGCTTGCGACTAGTGTTTTATCAGTCGATTTGCAGGAAGTGAACTATTTCTAGATCAAAAAATCAAATGTTTAATGACATTTGCGTTTTAACAAGAAGTATTTCCGTCAGTATAATTTTCTAATTTTTTTGGGTTATACTATACATAGTTCTCTACTTTTCAGTTTTAACACTGTATACGTCGGGGTTAATAACCTCAGCCTTCGACAGCCATCAAAGCGAAATTATCTGTGTTTGCTATTTCTTTTCTTTTTACTGCTTGGCATAGAACCAAAAATGCGGCCCTTAACCAAGGGACGAATAAAAGTAATGATAACGATACAAACTTCGCCACAAAAATAACGGCAGGAAAGCTTATCCTAGTCATATTTATTCCATTTGCTGCAGGTTATTTCCTTTCTTACTTATTTCGTTCTACAAACGCGATAATTGCCCCACAGCTAACAAGTGAAGTCGGCTTAGATGCGGGAGATCTTGGATTTCTTACTGCCACATATTTTCTAACATTTTCTTTATTTCAAATTCCCTTGGGCATTTTGCTTGATAGATATGGTCCTCGAAAAGTGCAAACGTTACTTCTGTTGTTTGCGGCTGGCGGCGCTGTACTATTCTCTCTTGGCACCAACACAATTATTTTGGCTCTCGGCAGAGGTTTTATAGGACTTGGAGTAGCTGGATGTTTGATGGGAGCTGTAAAAGCTGCCACAATATGGTTTGATGATCGCCACTGGCCTCTCATCAACGGTAGTTTTCTTGCTATTGGTGGACTAGGAGCCGTTGCTGCGACAGCTCCTCTTGAAATTATGTTGGCTTTTTTCACTTGGCGAGAGATATTCCAGTTCCTGGCAATAGCAACACTCTCAGTTTCTCTATTAATTTTCATCGTAGTTCCTGAACGCAAGACTAGTATAGCACTCCCTACCCTCCGGCATCAGATATTTGAACTGGGCTCCATATACACCAATCAAGAGTTTTGGAAATGTGCGCCTCTCATAAGCACTAGTCTCGCGGCAAATATGGCTATACAGGGTCTTTGGGCTGGCCCCTGGCTGAAAGATGTCGCCAGTTTAGATAGAGGACCCGTCGCGCATTATTTGTTGTTGCTGGCCCTCGCCCTTGCAATAGGTTCTCTAATAACTGGCGCACTCGCAAACTGGTTGGAAAAATTTAAAGTATCTTTGCTAACTTTTTTTACTGTCTCGATGCTTCTGTTTATGATTAGTCAACTTTTAATAATCTTTGAGTTAGCACCAACTTCTATCTATCCCTGGCTTGCATTTGGACTACTTGCAAACTCTGCCATGGTAGTTTACGCGCATTTGACCCGATTTTTTCCAAATGAATTATCTGGCCGGGTCATCACTGCGGTAAATGTGATGACTTTTGGAGGCGTATTCTTGATACAATACCTCATAGGAGAGATAATAAATTTCTTCCCAACGGGGGAAAATGGCGAATACAGTTCCAAAGGCTTTTTTTGGGGTTTTGGATTAGCTTTACTAGCTCAGTTCCTATCATTCATTTGGTTTATACTGCCCAGATCTGCGAAAGTAGGGTAAGTTTTAAAACGAGTAGACTACTCGAACGAGTGTGATGATAAATTTTCATGAAAGACAATGTAGCATTTATTGAAAAAGCTTCTATAGTCTTTGTTTATAAGAGTTTGTAAATTCAGGGAGAGTATTATGCCATTGAAGCCTAATTCGCCAGAAGCAAGGGACGTCGCTTATTTAGTGCACCCTTACACGAATCTCCGAGCCAATGAGGAACAAGGCCCTATGATCATCGAAAAGGGCGAGGGCGTGTATGTTTGGGACAATGGCGGTAAAAAATATATTGAGGGGATGGCTGGTCTTTGGTCTACCTCATTAGGTTTTCAACATAAGAGATTAGTAGCTGCCGCTACCAAACAACTTGAAACCCTTCCATACTATCATCTCTTCGGGCAAAAATCGCATCCTCCAAGCATCGACCTGGCGGAAAAACTTCTAAACGTAGCTCCTGATACTGTATCCAAAGTGTTTTTTAACAACTCAGGCTCAGAAGCCAACGACACAGCGATAAAGATTATTTGGTACTATAACAACGCACGTGGGCGTCACCAGAAGAAAAAAATAATCGGCAGAATAAATGGTTACCATGGTATCACTCTTGCTTCTTCCAGCCTAACCGGCCGTTCTTTAAATCATGCAGGGTTTGATGTGCCGCTAGAAAAATTCATCCACACAAACAACCCCCACTATTACAGATTTGGCGAAGATGGTGAAACTGAGGAAAACTTTGCAGCGCGTATGGCAAACGACTTAGATCAACTCATAATTGATGAAGGTCCTGAAACAGTGGCAGCTTTCTTTGCTGAACCTATAATGGGTGCTGGTGGTGTTATCACCCCGCCAAAAACCTATTTTGAAAAGATACAGGCCGTGCTAAAAAAACACGATGTTTTATTTGTTGCAGACGAGGTTATTTGTGGTTTTTGTAGAACTGGTAATTTTTGGGCATCAGAGACTTTCAACATAGAACCTGACATCCTTGTCTGCGCAAAAGCCTTGTCGTCAAGCTACTTGCCTATCTCTGGCACGATGATAAGTGACGATATTTATCAAGCTATCGCCGACGCAAGTAGTAAGCTTGGCGTTTTTGGACATGGATATACCTACTCTGGCCATCCGGTTGCCGCAGCTGTAGCACTTGAAACACTGTCAATTTATGAAGAGGAAGATATTCTTGGACACGTAAGAAGCGTTATGGGCTTATACCAGGAACGACTGCACAGTTTTGCCGATCATCCACTAGTAGGAGAAGTTCGCGGGGAAGGGTTGATAGGAGCGACGGAGTTAGTCCGCGATAAATCCTCTAAGGAGGCTTTCGCACCAACAGACAATGTCGGAGGAACGATCAGTAATATTTGTTTGAAGCATGGTCTCATACTTCGACCGGTCGGTGACTCTATGTGTTTTTGCCCCCCTTTGATTATTACGGAGAGCGAAATAAACGCGTTGTTTGATGCCTATGAGGTCGCCTTGAATGAGGGACTAGATCATCTCACTAAAGAAGGTAAGGCTGTTGCCTAACTAGTTAGTAAAATATTGGAAAAACTTGGCTAACCTCGAGAGCCAATAAAACTTTTTCGTTTTAAAATTAATACAGAAAACTAGGCGCGGCTCTCGAGAAAAATGTTTAAGGGCTATTCCACTCTTATTAAAATCAACTAATCTGCATCTTCTTTGTCATGCGCAGGTTTGTTATCAAAAGCGAAATACCTTGATTTCATTCCTCGCTGATTTTCGTAAATTGACCCGTCAAATCTAGCTGGTGGATAAGGTAATCTTA
>CACITD010000007.1 GCA_902589475.1 uncultured Alphaproteobacteria bacterium
CGGCTTTCGACGTAGCGGGGAGAGGCATAAAGGTGGAATCGTATTGTTTTTAAAAGCCGTTGTATTAGATCGGCTTGCTTGGGAGGTGTTAGTCTTACCGCTACGTCAGCTTCTCTCATAGATAGGTCGAGCTCATAGTCATTAATTAAAAGGGTAACGTCAACTTCTGGGTACAAATCCATAAAACCTCCAATACGGGAAGCTAGCCATGTAGACCCAAAAGCTACCGTTGTGGTGACCCTTAAACTCCCTTTTGGTCGCTCTCTGCCCTCACTTATTAATGCTTCGGTCGCAGATAGTTTTGTGAAGACGTCTTTGGTTGTTGATAATAAAACCTCCCCTTGCTCGGTAAGGATTAACCCACGTGCGTGCCTGTGAAATAGTGCAACATTGAGACTTTCCTCCAAAGAACTAATTTGACGACTCACAGCCGACTGACTGAGATGAAGACGTTCACCAGCATGCGTAAAGCTTCCAGCCTCAGCTGCCGCTTGGAAGACTCGAAGTTTGTCCCAGTCCATCGGAAATACCTCTTACTTTAGTTTCATGAGCCCAAACTTCAGTCATGAATATATTCTGTCAGTGAATGAAATACAGGGAGTATAACTCGAATTAATTTTCACTTTATCAAATCTCTAAATCAGCTAGATATTTCTCCACTTCAAGGGCAGACATGCAGCCCAGGCCCGCTGCTGTAACGGCTTGCCGATAAACACGATCCACGCAATCTCCTGCCGCAAAAAGCCCAGGTTTATTAGTCCGCGTAGTACCTGGTTCTACAACAATGTAGCCATCTTCATCCATTCCCACTTGTCCTCGAAAAACTGATGTTGCTGGATCGTGACCTATTGCGACGAAGCAACCTTCTGCATGTAATTCTTTTACTTCGTTTGTTTCAGAATTAACAAGCTTCACACTTTCTACAGCATCGTCGCCACAGATTTCGGTGACTTCGCTGTTCCAAATGATATCAATATTTTCTTTTTTAAAAAGCCTGTCTTGTAAAATTTTTTCCGCACGTAGTTGCTCGCGCCGGTGTATGAGGGTTACTTTAGATGCTATGTTGGATAAGTATAAGGCTTCTTCAACTGCTGTGTTTCCTCCTCCAACTACTGCAACTTCCTGGCCTCTGAAGAAAAAGCCGTCACAAGTCGCGCAGGCAGATACACCTTTTCCATTTAACCGTGCCTCGCTTTTAAGACCTAGCCATCTAGCTTGAGCTCCCGTAGCGACAATAACAGCGTCGGCATAATAGTCGTTTCCTGTATCACCTTTAAGATGGAATGGGCGTTGGCTGGTATCGATTGATGTTATGATATCTTCAACCATCCGTGTTCCCACCTGCCGCGCCTGGGCCTCCATTTGTTCCATTAGCCAAGGACCTTGTATTACATCCGCAAAGCCAGGATAATTTTCGACATCGGTTGTTATGGTCATCTGACCCCCTGGCTGTAATCCTTTGACGAGAAGAGGATCAATGTTAGCGCGGGCTGTGTAAATAGCTGCTGTAAGACCCGCTGCCCCAGAACCAATTATAAGTACCCGCTCTCTATATTCGGACATTTGAGGTCTTCCCTTATTATGAATTAATACCAGCGGTTAAGTTATATGCGATTCCATGATCCGAGAATAGATAAAGTTTTCTAATGAATTTGGATAATTTTAGTTAGATTATTTAAGACATTTAAATAAAATAGTTGTGTTGATATGGAAACGAGTTTCCTAAACCTCAAAACAATTGAAATGGTTAAACCTCAATCATGTCGAACGATCTTTTTTATATTTTTATAGTATCAAATGTTCTTAGTGCTCTAGCATTATATCTTTGTGCTAAGCGGTTGTTAAAATTTAGACGACGGCAAAAACGGTCATTTACTTTCAAATCGTATCCTATTCAAAAATGTAAGTTGGAAGACGTTCATCCCTGTTTTGCACAAGATCACTTGGGCCCTAACCCAAATTCGGCCGTGTACTTTATCGGAGGAGAGGGTGTAGAGGCGTCACTAAGTGACAGAGAAACTTGGGTGGTTGCCGCACTCGCAAAGTTTTCGAAACGTATTTTTGAATTTGGCACCTGTAGCGGAAAAACTTCCCACATAATGGGAATGAATGCACCGAAGGAAGGTCGCGTATATACGCTAACTATTCACCCATCCCAATTAGAGCAACTTAGCTTTGAAAAGGATGATGACCGTTTGCACGAAAATATTGCAAAGCAAGAAGCTAAATTCGATACTTTTTATTATAGTGATCTATCTACATCTGAAAAAATTGAACAGATATTTTCGGATAGCAAGCAATTCGACGAATCGAAATACAAGAACTCATTTGATCTGATTCTGATTGATGGGGCACATACACAGTCTTACGTTATGAGTGATTCGAAAAAGGCTTTTTCTATGTTAAACAAGGGAGGTATTATTCTTTGGCACGATTACAAGCCAGAAGCTCGGGATGTTTTTTCGTATCTAAATGAATTAGCTAAGGAAATGCCTTTGCGCCACATTTCGGGTACTGATTTTGTTATTTTCCAGAGAACTTCCTAAGATATTTAGTGTTGAAGCGAAATGATCGGACAAAGGAGGATTAAGTTCGGTTTTGGTTGAAAGCTTATAGGATATTGTTACCAGCTAGTTTTTCTCTGATTATTGCTGCCACGCGCTCTGTTTCATTTAGTGGCTCGTAAGTCCAATTATGGAGATTACCATCAAAAGGCCTTGTTCTTCCCTCCTGTTGCATGGCATCTAAAAAGCTCTGTTTTCTTTTGTTATTTTTACCTAGTGTAATAATGTAAACAGGTTTACCTGTTGAACATGCTTCAGATATCATATTTATCGAGTCTGAGGTAACGATTATAGTGTCGGCTAAGCCAAGAAAACCGATGTAAGGGTTTGGTCCGATTCCTTCGTAGACTAAAACGTTTTGTTTTTCATTTAATTTTCGTAGTTGGTATTTTATTGTCTCATCGGTACGTCGGCTAGTTGTTACCATCAGGCCACAGTCATCCCTTGTTGCGAGGATAGTCAATTTGTCCAGTATTTTTTCTGCGCTAGCCTTATCTATCACTGCTCCTTTAGAACTTCCGCCTATGTTAATAGCTATTCGGGGTTGTGGTAAATGACTGACCAAACTCAAAAAACGCTTTGCTTCCGCCTCTAGCTTAATTCTATTTATATTTGTAAGTGAGCCCTTACTAATAACGATGTTTTTACCTCTAGAAGGATCATGTTCAGGAACTACTAGATGATCAAAAAAGCAAGAGTTTATTCGGGGGTCCTGGATGTGGATAGTGGAAACTTTTCCTTTGGATATACATTTAAGTGCTATTGCAAAGCCGGCATGGCGCCTACCGCATGTTATAGAAATTTTGGGAAACGGTGGGCAGAATTCTTTCTTAAAATATTTGTTTTTCCAGAATAGGGGGAAAGCCCCAACTTGAGGCAGGGCGGTTAAAATGGGTGAAGGCGAAATGTGCTTTATTTGATAATTAAGATTTAGTGATTTGGCTAAAGCGATACACTGCAACTCCATTCCCATAGTTCCATCGGATATGATCCAACAGTAATCTTTCATTATTCTTACCTCAATGCCTTATAAGTTAAGCTGCAAGTGTGACGAATTGATCGATTATTTCTATATTTTGTTTAGAGAAGTATACGCAATAATCTTGCGCAACACCATTTTTACCTTCATATTGTTGTTTAGTAGTGCTTTTACAAGATGTGATAGTAAGCAGGGGATTTTGTAACGATGCAGCGTGTTAAATTAGACAGTATCGACAGGCGTATTTTGCGTGATCTCCAACAAGACGGGAGAGTTACCAATGTGGAGTTGGCTGAACGGGCTGGTATTTCGGCACCACCATGCTTGAGAAGGGTTAGAGCTTTAGAGAGAGAAGGTTATATTCAGGGCTATCATGCAGAGCTGAACCCTGAGAAACTGGGTTTCACTGTAATAATATTTGCTTTTGTTGGTTTGTCTAGCCAGGCTGAAAACGATCTTGTAGCTTTTGAAGCAATGATCGAATCCTGGGATGAAGTTAGAGAATGTCACATGCTCTCAGGCGAAACCGATTTTTTATTAAAAATAGTGTCAAAAGATTGGGATACCTTTCAAAAGTTCTTAACTACTAAATTAACTCCTGCTCCGAATGTCTCAAATGTAAAAACGGCTTTAGCTTTTAGAACAAAAAAGTATAGCCCTGGTGTACCTCTCGGAGAATCAGAAAAAGCGGCTGATTAATCATTGGTTACAACGATATTTACGGAGCTTGCTTTAGTCGATTCAAGCTGCTCAGTTAGGTCACACTAATTTTTAATACTTCATAACTTTTGGCTCCTCGAGGGGTCGTAACCTCAACCGAGTCTCCCACTTTTTTTCCTATAAGCGCGTTACCGATTGGCGAAGACGTCGAAATCCAACTTTTAGAAATATCAGCTTCATATGGCCCAACTATCGTGTAGGTATTCTCTTCGTCGGTGTCTTCGTCTGCAACCACGATTGTTGTTCCGAAAGTAACAGTTTTACCATCTATCATCGAGGGATCTATAACTTCTGCTCTACTAATTACGTCCTCTAACTCACCTACACGCCCCTCGACAAAACTCTGTCTTTCTCTAGCTGCATGATATTCCGCATTTTCGGATAAGTCCCCATGTTCTCTTGCTTCTGATATAGCTTTGATGATTTGTGGACGTTCGACGGTCTTTAATTGTTTCAACTCTTCCTGCAGCTGATCGAGACTATCTCTTCTTATGGGTATCTTTTGCATAGCTAAACGGTGTCCTGAACAAACATTACGCAAACATATAGTAACGCTTAAAACGAACCATTCAAGTAAGATTGTAATGGCAATACATCTAAAGGGCCTGTGCTTATAGCTTGTATGCCTTTGACTGCCGCTTTTGCACCCTCAATGGTGGTGTAGTAAGGAATGTTATGGGTAATTGCTGCTCTCCTTAAACTAAAGCTATCTTTGATAGCTTGTGCCCCCTCAGTCGTATTTATTACCAAAGCAATCTGTCCAGAAATCATATTATCAACCACATGTGGTCTGCCCTCCAGGACTTTTTTTATTTTTTCAACTTTCAATCCAGCTTTATTTAAGGAGTTGGCCGTTCCATTGGTAGCTACCAATAGAAAACCCATATTACAGAGGTCGACAGCCAGATTGACTATAGATGGTTTGTCGATATCACGAACCGAGATAAAGACCGTTCCAGCTTTTGGTAATTTGGCGCCAGCAGCAAGTTGACTTTTTGCAAATGCCAGAGAAAAGTCTTTATCTATCCCCATCACTTCACCAGTAGATTTCATTTCCGGTCCTAAAATGCTATCGACACCAGGAAAGCGGGCGAAAGGAAATACAGCTTCTTTAATCGCTACGTGTTTTAATTGCTGTTTCTCAAGTTTGAAGTTTTTTAATCGTTCGCCTGCCATTACCCTCGCCGCTACTTTTGCTATAGGAACACCCGTTGCCTTAGCAACAAAAGGAACAGTGCGACTAGCTCTCGGATTGACCTCGAGAAGAAAAATTTCTTCGTCTTTTATTGCGAACTGAATGTTCATCAAGCCACAAACACCTAAGCCGTGTGCAAGCAATTTGGATTGCCTCTTTACTTCTTTAAGCAAACTAGCCGAAAGAGACTGGGGAGGTAACGAACACGCGCTATCTCCCGAGTGGATGCCAGCCTCTTCAATATGCTCCATAATCCCAGCTATATAAACGTTTTCGTTATCAGCTATGCAGTCAACATCAATCTCAATAGCCTTAGATAGAAATTTGTCTATTAGAATAGGGTTTTCTCCTGTGGCAAGAACCGCTTTTTCCATATATTTATTTAAAGCGGCTTCCTCATAAACAATCTCCATCGCACGTCCACCAAGAACATATGATGGTCTAATCACAACTGGGTAGCCAATTTCTTCGGCAATGATCTTAGCTTCTTCAAATGAATTTACGGTGCCATTTTGAGGTTGCTTGAGGTTTAATTCATTGAGCAGCTTTTTAAACTGTTCGCGATCTTCTGCGAGGTCAATTGCCTCCGGTGATGTACCTAAAATATTTATCCCGGCTTCCTTTAAAGCTTGTGATAATTTAAGTGGTGTCTGGCCACCTAACTGGACTATTACGCCAACAACTTTTCCTAGTTTCTCTTCTGTTTTTATTAAGCTAATAACACTTTCGGCCGTTAGGGGTTCAAAATAAAGCCTATCGGAAGTGTCGTAGTCGGTCGAAACGGTTTCCGGATTACAATTCACCATTATTGTTTCAAAACCAGCTTCAGATAGTGCATAAGCCGCATGCACACAACAGTAGTCAAATTCTATCCCTTGGCCTATTCGGTTTGGGCCACCACCAAGAATGATGACCTTGTTTCTATCTGTTGGGTCAGCTTCACATTCAGCGAGGTTAAGTCCATCGCCCTCGTAACACGAGTACATATAGGGCGTGTTTGCTGAAAACTCTGCTGCACATGTGTCTATTCTTTTGAATACTGGAGCAACGCCGAGACTTGAGCGTAATTCTGAAATCTCGTCTTCGGATTTATTAGAGAGCTTTGCTAAGCGTGCGTCAGAAAAACCGTTACGTTTTAAGTGAAAAAGTTCTTCTTTGCTCTCTGGTATTCCATTGTCGATTACAGTTTTTTCAATTTCAATTGCGAGTTGGATCTGTCTTATAAACCAGCGGTCGATTGAGCAGGCTTCGTAGATTTCATCCACAGTGAGACCTAGTCGAAATGCTTGGGCTACCCGTAAAAGACGCTCGGGCACGGGTTCTGAAAGTTTTGCTAGTATGGTACTTTTGTTAGGATTGAGTTCAATCCTATTTGAAAGAGGGATTTCATCAAAACCGGTTAACCCAGTTTCCATAGAATTTAAAGCCTTTTGCAATGATTCTAGAAATGTTCTGCCAATAGCCATTGCCTCGCCAACCGACTTCATGGATGTTGTCAGTGTCGCTTCAGCACCGGCAAATTTCTCAAAAGTAAATCTTGGTATCTTGGTTACCACATAATCAATTGTAGGTTCAAAACTTGCAGGCGTTTCTTTTGTGATATCGTTCTCTAATTCATCTAGCGTATATCCAACTGCAAGTTTAGCTGCAATTTTTGCAATCGGGAAACCGGTAGCTTTGGATGCTAATGCAGATGATCTTGATACTCTTGGGTTCATCTCTATGACGACGAGACGGCCAGTATCTGGATTTACAGCAAACTGAACATTAGAACCGCCTGTATCGACCCCAACTTCCCTTAGCACCTCAATGGAGGCTGTCCTCATGCGCTGGTATTCTTTGTCTGTTAACGTAAGTGCGGGAGCTACTGTAATTGAGTCACCCGTATGTATCCCCATTGGATCTACATTTTCAATTGAGCAAACAATTATACAGTTGTCATTTTTATCTCGGACAACTTCCATCTCAAATTCTTTCCAGCCAAGGACAGATTCTTCTATTAAAACGGTGCCGACGGGTGAAAGCCTCAGTGCATTGCGAAGTATTTCATTAAACTCATCTATATTATAAGCTATTCCGCCGCCTGTACCTGCGAGTGTAAAAGAGGGACGGAGTATAGCTGGTAGTCCGATATCCTTGACCGCTTGCGCACCTTCTTCTTCGTTTGATACTAAATGAGAAAGAGGTGATTCCAAGCCTATCCTATCCATCGCTTCTCGGAATAATAAGCGATCCTCTGCTTTCTCTATAGCGTCTAAATTTGCGCCAATAAGTTCAACTCTAAAATCCTCAAGCGTACCATCCTTGGCTAAAGTTAACGCGGTATTAAGAGCAGTTTGTCCTCCCATTGTCGGTAAGATTGCATCGGGGTTTTCTTTTTCTAAAATTATTTTAACGGCTTCTGCCGTTATTGGTTCAATATAGGTCGCATCCGCAAGTCCGGGATCAGTCATTATCGTCGCAGGATTAGAGTTTAGAAGTATTATCCGATAACCTTCCTTCTTTAGTGCCTTGCATGCCTGTGTGCCCGAGTAATCGAATTCGCAAGCTTGTCCAATTACAATTGGTCCAGCACCAATGATCAGTATTGATTTAATGTCATCACGTTTAGGCATTATCTGACAGCCTTGATTTTTCGATTATTTCCAAGAACTGGCGGAAGAGGTAGTCGCTCTCAGTTGGACCAGGCGATGCCTCTGGGTGATATTGTACAGAAAAAATATTTCTTTCAGCGATTTCAAAGCCTTCTATGGATCCATCGAACAATGATCTATGGGTAATGGTGGCAGACTCGGGTAGAGTTTGTTCCGATATGACGAAGCCATGATTTTGACTTGTGATTTCTATTCTACCGGTTTTGATTTGCTTGACAGGATGGTTCCCACCACGATGTCCGTTTCTCATTTTTTCGGTTTTTGCACCAAGTGCTAGTGACAACAGCTGATGACCTAGGCAAATTCCGAAAATTGGTGTGTTAGTGTTCAATAGATTTCTTATTATGGGAACTGCATACTTGGCCGTTGCTGCCGGATCTCCTGGCCCGTTGGATAGAAAAATTCCATCTGGTCGAAGGTTCAGTATTGCATCAGCGCTCAAATTTGAAGGCACTGTAGTAACCTTCGCTCCGAGTTGTGCTAAATTTCTTAAGATATTTCGTTTAGCTCCATAGTCTATAGCCACTATGTGGTAATCTTTTCGTTCTGCGTTTTCAAAACCATCATCGTTTACTCTAGAGCCGAACTTCCACGTCCCAGTTGACCATTTTTCTAATTCTCTAGTTGAGACAACGGAGGCTAAATCCATTCCTGACAAACTTGGATGGTTTTGCGCTTTAACTGTAAGTTTGTCGAGATCAAAAGATTTTTTATTAGAGAACGAAATAATACCGTTCATAGCGCCAAAGTGTCTTATACGGCGGGTTAAATTTCTTGTATCTACACCCGCTATACCAGTCAAACCTGCGCTCGCTAACCAACAAGAAAAATCTTGAGTTGCCCTATAGTTTGAGGGCGCAGTGATATCAGATTTTAGTATGATTCCTGCTGCTGCGGCAGTCTCGCGTTCTAAATCATCGAGATTTGTCCCGACGTTCCCAATATGGGGGAAAGTGAAAGTTATTATCTGGCCAGCATATGATGGATCAGTGATAATTTCTTGGTAACCGGTCATTGATGTGTTGAAGCAGACTTCGCCAACAATATCCTTTTCTAAGCCGACCCCGTGCCCCCAAAAAACGGTCCCATCCGCGAGCACCAGTACCGCATTAGCATTAGCTGGTTGCTCTACACGTCGCTTTTCGGAAGGAACGGTCGCTTTGGCGTCCGACATTGATGCATAATCCTCGAATGACAGTAGCAAGGTTGGATACGCTAAAGAAACATCCTGGTCAACCCCGGATTCACGATATAAAATCTCAGTAGCCCGGGTAGTAAATAAAAAGCTTGCCTTTTAGTGGGAATTCACCATTTATAGGGCGAAAATTTTATCAATCATGCTTATTGGTTTGGGAAAGGTACTCGGATTTGTTACGTTCTGAACTAAATGACGCCCTGAAAAGTGCTATGAAAACGAAAGATACGTGTGCTGTAGGGACGATTCGATTAATTTTAGCTTCCATTAAGGATCAAGATATCTGTGCACGAACCGATGGAGACTCGGACGGCATATCGGATGACCAAGTGCTGGCATTATTTAATACGATGGTCAAACAGAGGAGAGAATCCATTCGTCTTTATGAGCAAGGCGGTCGCTTAGAGCTTGCTCAGAGGGAACAGGCGGAAATAGATGTGATCCGGCGTTTTATGCCGAGTCAATTAGAGGGCGACGCATTTCAGGCGGCTATACAAGATGCAATATTAGAGGTTGATGCAAAAACTATAAAAGACATGGGTAAGACTATGGCTCTACTCAAGCAAAAATATCCAGGACAAATGGACTTTTCCAAGGCAAGTGGGGTTGTGCGAGAGAAACTTGTTTAGGACACGCTTTAGTCAGTTTTAAAAATATCGATTTGTTACCACTCGCGAGTAATGAAATCAGTCGGTAACTAAATTATCTCGAAATAGCGTTTTAATTGCCACTCGTCCACCTGGTTTCTGTGCAATTTCTCTTCCTTTTCGCGGCTCGTGCAAAAATGTTCTATGAACTCGCTACCGAAGAGCAATCTGGCAACTTTTGATTTTCTAAGACGGGCGGACGCGTCGCCGAGACTAGATGGGAGCGGCTTAATACCTCGTTTTCCAGCAGCTTCATTTATGGATTTCGTAGGTTCGATTTTGTTTTCTATTCCCCATAACCCTGATCCTAAAGCTACTGACATTGAAAGATATGGATTTGAGTCTGCAGATGCTAATCTATATTCCACCCGCTGACTAATAGGGGTTCCAGGTATAACTCTGAGGGAGGCTGTTCGATTGTCTACACCCCAACTATTATCGATCGGTGCCCAGTAATTTGGAATAAGTCGCCGATACGAGTTTATAGTCGGAGCCACCATTGCTATTAATTCAGGCATCAGTTTTTGTTGACCTCCTATAAACCACCGCATTTCATCGCTTATATTCAATGGCTGAGACGGGTCAAAGAAAATATTTTGCTTCTCTTCATTCTGTAAGGACAGATGTATGTGACCCGATTGGCCAGGGTGTTCTGTTGACCATTTCGCCATAAACGTAGCCATTAGCTCGCGTCTTTGCGCAAATATTTTTGTAAATGTTTTAAATAAAGTGGCCTTATCAGCAGCATTAAGAATACTATCAGGTGCTAGTGCTGCTTCTAGTACCCCCGGGCCAGTTTCTGTATGATAACCCTCGAGTGGAATATCTATTAATTCACACATCTCTAAAAATTCATTATGAAAATCCGAGTGGACAGAGTTCCTTATTACAGAGTAGCCAAAGTTTCCTGGGGTAAAGGGCACCAAGTTTCTATAATTTTTGGCGCGTACAGTCTCGGGTGTTTCTTGAAATAGAAAGTACTCATATTCAGCGCCGGCTAGTGCTGAAAAACCGAGGCTCTCACCTTTTTTAATCACTTTTTTGAGTATTGATCTTGGACAAAGTTTGGACGCATTTCCATAAAATTCGGCTAAAAAAAACAGTAAGTCGTTTTCAAAAGGAATAAACCGAGCGGTCTCAGGTATGGGCATGACGTGTACATCTGGAAAACCAGAGTCCCAACCAGTGTATTTTATATCGTCGTAAATCTGATCATTAGAGTCCCACCCTAAAATGACATCGCAAAACCCGAAGCCGTCCTTTAAAGCGCTCAATAACTTCTTTTTTGACATATATTTTCCTCGCAGAATACCATCCATATCGGTAACTGCTACTTTTCCGTAAGGTAGCTTGCATGCCTTCAGAGCGGAACAAGCTTCAGCAATTGTTTTGATTTTTTTTTTGTCCATGTCTAGTAGTCTTCACAATAGAAAAAATAGATTTAAGTTAAGCAAATAAATAATGGAAATTAGTTGGATATAGTAATTATTATTACAGAAAATTCACGCAAAGAAAAAAGAAGTAATTTTAGCCACAAAAGGCGGGATGAAATGTCAAAAATGAAAATTACTGGGCCTTGGGATATGCAGAAAATTGAGTCATATCTTGATACTTGTGTTGTTCCGTTAAAACTTGCCATCATATCGTCTCGTGGCTGGCCTGTGATAGCATCGTTATGGTTTTTTTATGAACGTGGCGTGATATATTGCGCCAGCAAAGAAAAGTCAAAAGTAGTTCAGTTATTGAAAAAAAACAATAAGTGTGCATTCGAAGTCTCCCCTGATGCGCCACCATATCATGGGGTTAGGGGACAAGGTCTGGCTGTTTTGGGTCATGACCCTAGCGGGAAAACGCTGGAAAATTTACACGACCGCTTTTTAGGGAATACGAAGACGACATTTAAAGCCTGGCTTATGCGTGGGGCATCCGAAGAAGTAATAATCAGGATTACCCCATCAAACCTTATGAGTTGGGATTATAGAAACCGAATGGATAAAGAACGCAGAGAAGCTTAATTTTGCTAGAGGTACACTTTGATTACTGTTCTGTAACAAGTTCAAATTGATCCTCAGAAAGTGATACTTTCATGTGGGACATCTCTTGATTTTTACCTTCTAACAGTTCATTCGCAATAGCGTTGTATAATTTCTTTTGTATCAGGCGCTTAAGTGGACGAGCGCCGTATATTGGGTCATAACCTTCTCTGGAGATCCATTGTTTAGCTTTCTCGTCAATGGAGATCTGTATTCCCTTATCATCCAATAGTCCCTGTAAGTGCTTAATCTGAGTGGTGACAATTTGATCCATGTCCATCGGGCTAAGTCTGGAAAATACTATGATGTCATCTAACCTGTTTATAAATTCGGGGCGTAAGTGGTTTTTTACTTCGTTCTTTACTAAGTTTTCAGTATCTTGGCTTGTTCGGGGTTCATCTTGGTTTGCTAAATATTGAGCTCCAAGATTTGAGGTGAGTATTATCAAAGTATTCTTAAAGCTTACCGTTCTACCGTGGCTATCAGTAAGGCGTCCCTCATCAAGAACCTGAAGCAATAGGTTCATAACGTCACTATGGGCTTTTTCTATCTCATCAAAGAGAATAATTTGATATGGTTTTCGCCTGACTTGTTCGGTGAGGAGGCCCCCCTCTTCAAAACCAACATATCCTGGTGGAGCACCTATTAATCTTGCAACGCTGTGTTTCTCCATGAACTCAGACATATCAACTCTGACAATTGCATCTTCGTTGTCAAAAAGGAACTCTGCGACGGCCTTGCTAAGCTCGGTTTTCCCCACACCGGTGGGGCCAAGAAAAAGAAATGACCCAATTGGTTTTTTGGGGTCTTTTAGCCCGACCCTAGACCTACGGATGGAGTCTGCGACTGCTTTTATCGCTGCCTTTTGTCCAATCACGCGTTGGCTTAATATATCCTCCATAGAAAGGAGTTTCTCTTTTTCTTCAGCCATCATTTTATCGACCGGTATTCCTGTCCATCTCGATACGATTGAAGCGATATCGTTCTCAGTCACTTCTTCTTTAACCATTTTTTGTTTAAAGCTTTTCTTTGCAAGCTCTAGCTGCTGTTCTATCTTAGGGATGATAGAGTATAGAAGTTCGCTTGCTTTTTCATAATTACCAGCTCGTTGAGCTAAGGTAAGAGAGTGCTTTGTCTCTTCCAAATCTTCTTGCAACTTACGTGTTTGATCCACTAGAGCAACTTCTGTTTCCCATTGTTTAGAGAGTTTTTCACTTTGAGTTTGGAGTTTAGCCAACTGTTTTTCTAACGTCTCAACGCGTTGTCGATTGTCGGCAGTTAGTTCTTTTTTTAATGCTTCCTGCTCTATCTTTAGTTGAACAATTTCTCTTTCTAATTTATCGATGATTTCAGGTTTTGAGTCTATTTCCATTCTTCTGGCTGAGGCGGCTTCATCTACAAGATCAATAGCCTTATCTGGCAAAAACCGTTGGGTAATGTGCCGGTTGGATAGTTTTACAGCTGTCACTAATGCGCTATCAAGAATCTTAACGCCGTGGTGTAGTTCGTATTTTTCACGAAGCCCCCGCAGTATCGATATACTCTTCTCTTGGTTTGGCTCTTCTACAATTATTGATTGAAATCGCCTTGCTAATGCAGCATCCTTTTCAATATACTTGCGGTATTCGTCTAGTGTAGTGGCTCCTAGACAATGCAAAGTACCGCGTGCTAGCGCCGGCTTGAGCATATTTGAGGCGTCCATGGCTCCGTCGGCAGCGCCGGCTCCCACCAATGTGTGGAGTTCATCGATAAACAATATTATTTCGCCGTTTGATTCCTCGATTTCTCTAAGTACACTTTTTAATCTCTCTTCAAATTCACCCCTGAATTTCGCACCAGCTATAAGCAATCCGAGGTCAAGGCTTAGAAGCCGCTTGTTTCGCAATCCCTTTGGAACATCAGAATTTACAATTCTCGAGGCAAGTCCTTCAACAATTGCGGTTTTTCCAACACCAGGGTCACCGATTAAAACAGGATTGTTTTTTGTTCGTCGACAAATGACCTGTATAGTCCTTTTAATTTCCTCTTCGCGCCCAATTACTGGGTCCAGTTTGCCGTTAATTGCGGCCTCAGTAACGTCTTGTGTGTATCTGATAAGTGCGCTCTTTTCATCCTCTAACGAATTACTATCAAATGATGCCGCCTGCCTTTTTTCTTTAATGTTATTTTTCAGTTTGGTTTTTGAGACGCCATTTTTGTTAAGAATAGTCGAAGAAATCAGATCATCTGTTATAGCAATTGAAAGGAGTAGGTCATCTGGAGTAATTGTTTCACTTCCTGATCGCTTACAATTTCTCTTTGTAAGTGAAATAAGAGCCTGAAATTGTCGCGTAGGCAGAGGATTGAGTTGGCCTTCGACCATCACTTTTGGCAACTTATTTAATTCAGCATTAAGATCCATGGTTATGTTTTCAAGGTTTCCACCGGAATCTCTAACTAATTGCATACATAGCGTGTCGCTGTCAGATAATAAAACCTTAAGAAGATGTTCAGGTGTCAATTGTTGATTTTTTGAATTGACAGCTAATTTCTCTGCATCAACAAGTATCGTTTTTGTTTTTTTGGTAAAAGCTTCCATAACCCTGACGATTTTTCCTACTCTGTGAACTGTTTGGAGATTTTTATCCCTTTATCACAGTGCTTTAGAGATATCCGACATATGGGGAGCTTTCTTCTTTTGGCAAGATAATTATAAGAGTTTTATTTATCCTGCTGACAATAAGATGGCATCCGGCTATTGAGAAATATTAAACTCCGGGATTATTTTCGCAGCAAAATAATAAATTTTCTAGGTTTGTTGATTGTTTTGGTTAACTATCAATTGAATTACCTTGTCGATTATTTCGGGGGCCACGCCTTCTTCTCAAATTAGACGCTCCCTCTGCACTTTCAGTGTTCTCAAGTCTTAAACGTGAGCCGCTACCCTTAGTTGATTGACTGCCTTCACCCTCCAAATTAATATTCAGGCGTTCGTCACTTCTTAGTGCGAGGGCGGGTTCTTTCTGCTGGATTGCGTCTTCCTTTGATTCGTCGTCATCGAGACGTAATAAATCATCGTGTGGTTCTTTTTTCTCAGGTTCCAAGACTGTCGCAGTCTCTTCGGTGATCTCTGTGCCATTGTTATTAGAAAGTTTTTCCTTCCCATTTTTTGCCGCCAACTGAGTGGTCGGCGTTTCTTGCTGGTCGTGATTATTGTTTTCATTGGAACTAGGTTGAGTTGTGCGGTTCTTATTCTGTTCACTATTGGCTTCATCGGTAAATGCACTCAAAATGCGATAGTAATGTTCTGCATGCTGGAAATAACTTTCTGCGAGAACCGCTTCGCCATTGGTGGAAGCTTCTCTGGCGAGATTCATATATTTCTCGTGAACTTGGTGCGCATTCCCCCGAATTCGAATATCTGGTCCATTACTATCAAACGTATGGTTCCGTCCTGGTGTTCCAGAACGCCGATTTCCGCCCCTGCCTCGGTTTCGTTTTGAGTGCGAACCTTGTCTCATCGCTAAGCTTTTCCATTTTAATTAAAGTTGGCGGGGCTAAAACCCCACGGTTAGTCTAATGATATTATCCTACCTATCAGTCTGTTTATTTTGATTGGACGATATCTTCGAAGCGTTTTTTTACGCTATCAATAAATGGTGTTCAAACCACCATTGCCAGATCAAAGCCTAATTTATTCGTTTGGTCAACAGTGTTTATGAGATAAAATTAAACACCTGTCGATTTGAGCCAAATCTTTTTCGATTTTGATCAATTTGAGGCTATTACTTCTCATTATGTCTAAGATTTGTTTTTTCTGACCAAATCCTATCTCCAAAAATATTAGCCCATCAGCGGATAATAAATTTGAAAATTGGGCAGCAAGTTCAACATAGCAGTCTAAACCTGTTTGGCCGCCATTTAGAGCTCTTTCTGGTTCGTATAATCGAACTTCTTCATTTAATTTAGCTATTTTATTGGCGGGTATATAGGGCGGATTGCATAAAATAATATCAAATTTTTTGTCTAAATTACTAGCCCAATTTCCCGTTTGAAATTTTGCTCTGTCATCTAACTCATTTCTCTTCGCATTTATCTTTGCGATTTCAATGCAACGAGAGTCGATATCTATTCCTAAACCATATGAATGAGGCCATTCTTGGAGTGCTGCCAATAATAGGCAGCCCGAACCAGTACCCAAATCTAAAATATTTAGAATTCTATTTTTATCCGGGAATTGTTTTACAGCGGCCTCTATTAAAGTTTCGCTATCTGGTCGGGGGTCAAGCACATATGGCGATACTAGGAGATCGAGGCTCCAAAATTCTTTTACTCCTATGATTTTTGATACTGGTTCCCTTTTACAACGCCGCAATATTTTGGAACTAAAATCATCTAAATGCTCACGTTTAACTACATCCCCCTCCCTACCATAAAACCTTTCGTTTGGTTTGTTTAAACTATGCCCGAGTAAAATACGTGCGTCGTTAATAGGTTGCGCAACTCCAGCAGCTTTGAATTTCGCAACTGCTATATTGAGGACTTCTTTTACCTTATAATCAGTATGAAGGCATGTTATCTGCTTCTCAACCATAAGTCACGCCATTGCAGCCAGTCGAGCCGCCTCCTCAGTAGCAGTTAAACCATCTACTATATCATCGAGAGCTTCCCCTGCTATAACCTTGTCGATTTTATATAATGTTAAATTTATTCGATGATCGGTTACCCGCCCCTGCGGGAAGTTATATGTCCTAATTCTCTCAGATCTATCTCCTGTTCCCACCTGTTCTTTACGATCCGCGGCACGTTCTTTTTCTAGTTTGGTTCGCTCAAAATCGAAAACTCTCGCCCGCAATATTTTCATTCCCTTAGCTTTGTTTTTATGTTGAGACTTTTCGTCTTGTTGAGAAACAACGATCCCTGTTGGCAAATGTGTAATTCTAACCGCACTGTCTGTAGTATTGACAGATTGTCCACCAGGGCCACTGGCTCTGAATATATCTATACGCAGATCCTTTTCGTCGATCTGTATATCCACTTCTTCGGCTTCAGGGAGTACCGCTACTGTAGCTGCAGATGTATGTATCCTTCCGCCTGATTCGGTGGTGGGTACACGCTGAACCCGGTGTACACCGGACTCAAATTTCAATCGAGCAAATACTGATCTACCGGTGATTGATGCAATAGCTTCACGATAGCCCCCAATGTCATTTTCTGATACTTCGAGAATATCAAAGCGCCACCCTTTAATTGAGGAATACTTCTGATACATCGAAAAAAGTTCTGTGGCAAAAAGCGCTGCTTCATCTCCACCCGTTCCTGCCCTTACCTCTAAAATAGCATTTTTTTCATCTATTTCGTCTTTTGGCAACAAAAGGCGCTCCAATTCTTTGTCGAGTACACTGATAGATTTAATTAATTCGTCGATTTCAGTCTGGACGAGCGCCAATAATTCTTTGTCGTGCTGATTTTCACTCGCGAGTAATTTATTCTCTTCAAGCTCTTTTCCTAGAGCGCGTACTTCGTTAATTTTTTCAGCTATCGGTGTCAACTCAGAGAACTCTATCGAAAGTTTGGTGATTTCTTCTGCGGATAGTTCTTTGGAATTGGATAGTGTTAACTCTAACTCACGATGGCGTGATGAGACACGTTCTAGATTTTCTTCAAAGCTCATGCTGGTCTCCTTTGTCACCATTTTGTGGAATCAAAAGATTTCTAATTAACTTTTCAGTTTCTGAGTTTAGTTGATCATTCTGAGACAATTCTCGTGTAACTTTAAGTGGCTGGTGTAAAAATTTTCTTAGAGCAAGATAACAGGCGTCCTTAACTGAAAGATTAGGTTTTTGCTCAAGCATAAGTTGTAACTCGTTCTCTAGAGCCTCACGTATTTCTCTGGCTAAAACTCCTATATCGCGATTCGGAGTTTTAAGATAAAAAGCCTCAAGCTCTTCTAAAATAATATCTTCCGCCTTTTGCTTTTCCAAAGCTCGCTTTTCAATACCCTCGACGGCCAGTTTTTCTAGATTGTCAAGGTTGTAAACAAAAGCTGCATCTAGAGACTCTACTGATGGTTCTACGGCTCCCGGGACTCCTAAGTCAATAATAAAGAGTGGCTTGTACTTCCTTGATCGTAAAGCGGAGCTGACCACCGTTTTAGTTAGCGTGTAATTAGTGTCGTTATTGCAAATGAGTGCTATATCTGAATTCGCAATTAATTGTGATTGCGTCTCTAAATGAAGATCTGCTTTCAGGATGCTAGAGTTTTTTGAATTAAATTTCGTACTCGCGGCGTTTATAAACTTTTTAGCCCCGGCTTGCTCGAATTGTTCGGATAAAAAAATCGCAGTTTCGTCCAATCCAAATATTACCCCATTGCAGGTTGTTAATTCGCCATTAATATTTCGAGCGACGCGTATAGCCGCTGCTGCGAGGGATGTTGGACCTTCTGAAATCTTTGTTTCGTTTTTAACTCTTTTGGCAACAGAGAATGCATATTTAAAGATATGATTCAAAAACACAGATGCTGGCGCAATTGATTTGGATATCTGTTCGCAAGTGCGAACTTGCCCCAAAATTTGAGGCTCGCCAATTACTTGGCTCTCCATTGCTGACACAACTCTAAAAAAATGTCCTAGCGCAACCTTTCCGCTTAATTTGTAGGCAACTCTCTCCAAATCGCGAGGGTCGAGTTTTGTCCTCTCCGCTAAAAGATTAAAGAAATCCGATTGAACGCAACCGGAGATGGACTTGCAAAAATAAATTTCCAGCCTGTCGCATGTAAGAACCCCGTACACGCTTTTGTTTCTTTCAGAATTTAACGAAGTGAGGATAATCCCTAAATCTGTTTCGCCCCCAAATATGGTTGACCGTATGAGCGGAGGGCACGATGCGTAATTGATGCCGATCAAACTAAAGTTATCGCCATCGTTTTCAATATGATCTTCATTCACCGAACTCATTTTGAGTTAGTTGTTGGTAACGGGATGCTGCCGCCAAGTAGGCTATTCTCTGCTTCATATCCCACATGTGCTTTGCTTGCTTCTATTTTGAGCGCCTCTTTCTCAACTAGGCCTACGATATGATCCACAATATTTTCGTCTTTTAATCGGTGGTGGGGAACACCTGATAAATATACTTGGTGAACGTCTTTCCCACCTCCTGTTAATCCGATATTTGTACTTTTTGCTTCTCCTGGGCCATTTACGACGCAACCAATAATTGACAGTGTCATTGGCGTTGTTATGTGAGAAAGCCTCTTTTCAAGTGTTTTCACGGTTTCAATGACATCAAATTGTTGTCGTGCGCATGAAGGACACGAAATGATATTGACTCCTCGGTGCCTTAGGTTAAGGGATTTTAGTATATCGAATCCAACTCGCACTTCCTCGACGGGATCCTCGGATAGCGAGACTCTGATCGTATCGCCAATACCACTCCATAATAGCATCCCCATTCCAACCGCGGATTTCACAGTTCCGGCCCTAAAACTTCCTGCTTCGGTTATACCAAGATGGAGTGGGTAGTCAGTGACTTGAGATAGTTTCTGGTAGGCCTCAGTTGCTAGAAATACATTTGAGGCTTTAACACTTATCTTAAAGTTGAAAAAATCATTTTCCTCTAGTAATTTGGCATGGTTTAGTGCACTTTCTACCATCGCATCTGCACTTGGTTCTTGGTATTTTTCAAGCAAATGCCTTTCTAAACTACCGGCATTCACTCCTATACGCATCGAACATCCATTATCAACTGCTGCTCGAATTACTTCTTTCACTTTATGTGAAGCGCCAATGTTCCCAGGATTGATACGCAAGCAAGCAGCACCTGCCTGGGCAGCTTCTATAGCCCGTCGATAATGAAAGTGTATATCGGCCACAACAGGTATTGGGGATTCCATGACAATTTTTTTTAAACTTTGCGTAGAGGATTGATCAGGACAAGATACTCTGATGATGTCAGCACCTTCAGCAGCACAGTCGAAAATTTGTTTTAGGGTAGATTTAACATCGGCAGTATCGGTATTTGTCATAGTCTGAACGGAAATAGGTGCATCACCACCAACAGGCACTGCACCAACCATAATTTGTCGTCGTTTTTTTCTTTTTATTTTTTGGTGACTAACCAAAGTGTCATCATAACTCAAAATATCTTTTCCTTGTTTATGGAATCTATTCTTGCCATTTATTTAACTGGTTATTTTTTGATATGCGATCATTTTTATCAAAGCCAATGAACTTTCTATTTTTATGCGTTATTAAAAGAGCTTTGGTGTTTCCTGTGCTCAACGAGAGGCCCTTTTCGTATTTAAGTGTTATTGTCTCTCCTTCAGTGATAATGCGACTAAACACAATCTCTTTGCCTGCATTCTGGATTTCTATCCATGTATCCTCGGATGCGGTTATTTTGATTTTTCCAGTGCCACCCGAAATTAGATTAGACCTTATTTCAGTGACTCTATTATCACTTTTTTTAGTAGATGTTATGGTGTCTAGAGATTGCTTGCGTTGTGGAGTGGGTTTTTTCGTCTTTTGCTGCAATCCCTCCGTTGGAGGTTTAACGGGTTCTTTGGCCTTTTGCTTTGTTTTTTCGTTTAGGCGGCTTTCCTTTTCAAGCTTTAAATTTTCTTGAACTTTTATGAAATTCTTGGCTGCCTTAGGTTCAGATGGTTGATCCTTTACATTTGTTACAGTTTTTTCTGTTTCGGGAGCTGCAAAACTTTTGTCCTTGTTTTCTTTTGAGCTCATGCTTAATTGTTTTTTGAGTTTACCTTCGGTCAGTATCCGATGATTTGCATTGTTTGGCGAAGGGTGATTATCAAAAGAATACCAAGCAAAATAGCCTCCCACTGTGGCCACTAAAGAAATGGCCAGAATTACTAAGCTTGGTGATGATTTTTTATTTGGAAGGATTCCTAAGATTGTCTCATTAGGGTTGGGCGAATTGCTATTTGACGGAACGACGTGCATTAGGGATTGGTTGATGTTTAATCCGAGATATTGCGTGTAACTCTTTAGGAAGCCCGAAACATAAGTTGTTCCAGGAAGCAAATTAAAATTACCACTCTCTAAAGCGATTAAATACTCTTTTTTGATCCTCAAGGAAGCTTCTGCATCTTCCAAAGATATTTTTTCTTTTTCGCGGGCTTCCTGCAAAATTCGACCAATTTCTATTTCTGAGAGGCGAATGCTTTTTAGTAACTCAGTTTTGGCTTCGGAGGTTGTCTCATTAGACGCGACAACACCGCCTTCTCTCATTTTCGCTAGGCGCTTTTTAAAGCCATCTAGCATAGCAAAAAACTTTTCATGTATGGCACGGTATTGATTTTCTGCATCCATAAAACAGCAGCCCTGTTTATTAGCGGAGTGTCAACGCGTTGCCCACTAATGAAGCAATCTATCGCCATTGGATATAATATACAATCTATGTTAGGTCTAGTACGGAAGCCCCGATCATAGCAAAAGTTGCTTATTGCATGTTTTAGATTATTCAATGACAAAATACTAGATTTGCAGGTTGACTGGGTAGCATACCATCACAGGATTTGTTTCCTATGATGAATCAAGACCATACGCTGTATGGAGTGCTCGAACTGCAAGTTCAGTGTATTCCGAGCGAATAAGTACACTAACTTTTATCTCGGAAGTTGATATCACCTCGATGTTGATACCCTTTTCACCTAGCGTTCTGAACATAGTGGTTGCAACCCCTGGTTGAGAGCGCATTCCGACACCAATCACGGAAATCTTTGTGACATTTTGATCTGCAATCAAATCACTAAAACCAATTTCGTTCCTAAGATTATGCAAAACTTCTGATGTGCGTCCGCTGTCAGTTTGGCTTATTGTAAACGTTATATCGGTTGCATTCCCATCTTCAGAGACATTCTGGACTATCATATCGACGTTTATTGATGCTTTTGCCAACGAGCCGAAAATATTGGCAGCTACCCCTGGTTTGTCCCCGACGCGGCGCAGGGTAATTTTTGCTTCATCGGGACTGTAGGCGATGCCGGTTACTGTCTCGTGTTCCAATATTTCCTCCTCATTTAAAACTAGCGTTCCCGGTTTGTTTTCAAAGCTAGATAGGACTTGCAGTCGAACATCATATAACATTGCTAACGCGACGGATCTTGTTTGGAGTACTTTTGCTCCTTGTGATGCCATTTCCAACATCTCTTCGTATGTTACCGCGTCGATTTTTCTTGCTTTTGCAACTATTCGTGGATCAGTGGTGTAAACGCCATCTACATCTGTGTATATATCACATCGCTCAGCATTGAGTGCAGCTGCTAATGCAACAGCGGTTGTGTCTGATCCACCGCGCCCTAGTGTTGTAATACGTTTATTTTTCGTAACACCCTGGAACCCCGGTACGACCGCAACGCAATTCTCATCCAAAGAGGCTTTGAGTGCTGCTGCCTGTATTTCTGTTATCCGCGCTTTGGTATATGTACTGTCCGTGACAAAGGGTATCTGCCACGCCATCCATGAGCGGGCATTTATTCCAATCGTATTTAGATAGAGAGCTAGAAGCCCACTAGTAACTTGTTCTCCAGATGAAACGATTACATCGTATTCTGCATTTAATTTTGATCCACCGAGCTTATTAGCCCATTCATTAAGTTTGTTGGTCTCGCCCGCCATGGCTGAAACTACAACTGCAACTTTGTTGCCTTTAGCGACTTCTTCTCTTACCTTATAGGCAACGCGTTGGATTCTATCTAGGTCCGCTACTGATGTTCCACCAAATTTTTGGACGATGTAGGTCATAGTGTTGTTCCAAGTTGGCAATGTTGGCGGCTAATTAGCTAACAAAAAGTTGCTATACATACTAGTGCAAAATTACAGGGGCAAGAGTGGATACAAAAATATAGAGATATTAGTTAGTTAGATTATGGCCAGCAAATTCACAGATGCAAATGAAATAGCAAAATTTTCTTCCCTTTATGAGGACTGGTGGAAAAATGATGGAGCTTTTGGGGCGCTCCATAAACTTACGCCTGCCAGAATGCTTTTCATCCGACAAGCGTTGGGTAACTTTGCACAACGCGGTGCTGAAATTCCAAAACCTTTTTCAGGTTTACGAATTCTAGATGTTGGATGTGGGGGAGGTTTATTAACGGAACCTTTACAAAGACTTGGTGCTAACGTTACCGGACTGGATGCTTCCGCAGAGGCTATTAAAGCCGCTAAAGATCATGCTTTGATTATGGGGCTAGATATAGAATACAGGATCGGTGATTTGAGCGTTATACCTGACGAATTAAATCAGTTTGACGTTGTTATTGCCTCTGAAGTCATAGAGCATGTCCCAGATCCCCAAAGTTTTATACAAGAGATTTACAAGTTAACCAAACCAGGTGGCAAACTAATAATTACAACCCTTAATCGATCAATATTGTCTTTATTGGGAGCAAAAATTTTTGCTGAGTATTTATTGAAAATCGTACCCGTTGGAACGCACGACTGGAGAAAATTCATAAAACCCTCTGAACTGAACTCCATGTTAACAAACGCGCAGTTTAAACTCGAGACCATCAGGGGAATTTCCTATTCCGTGAGTGAGGATGAATTCCAGTTAGCGACGAACCCCGTTGTCAATTACGCGGTCAGCGCGCTTAGATGCTAAAACTTTCGTATGTCAGGAATTCTCTTTTGGAAGCCAAGGGATAGGCGTAAAA
This sequence comes from uncultured Alphaproteobacteria bacterium, assembly GCA_902589475.1. Classification (GTDB taxonomy): domain Bacteria; phylum Pseudomonadota; class Alphaproteobacteria; order Thalassobaculales; family Thalassobaculaceae. The sequence goes on from CACITD010000007.1 coordinate 23,644, forward strand.
TCCACGCCTTCGTCTACAAGCTCCCTTGCGTCCTCTAGGCTTGCTTCCCCGTATATATTCTTCGCGTCAGCTTCGCCGTAGTGAATTTTTCTTGCTTCTTCCGCGAATTGATCTCCTACGTAGTCGCAGTTCCGTTCAATTTCCGCTCTGAGTTCTTTGAGTTTTTTTCGAAACTCTTCATTTTGCGGACTGACATTTGTGCTTGTAGATAGCTCTCTAGCTCCAAAAGTTGCTGGAGCCTCATTCTTGGATTTATTTATCCTTGGAGCCATGAGGGCCTTACCTATCTTCGTTGACCCGCAAACTGGGCATGTAAGAAGTTTTCTTTTTGCCTGCTTCTCGTAGGCTTGACTATCTCGAAACCAGGCTTCGAATTGGTGTTCGGAGTCACAGTGCAGTTGATATAATATCACTCAAATACCCCATCTGGTTATTAAAAAACTTCAATTATTTGCCCTGTTTAGCGAAGATAGTAAGCTGGTACGATATTTTCAAGTTATATGTTTTTAATTCAGCTATAGTGGTATGGAGTTGGTTTCACCATTTATTCTGGTATCTCTTTTTATCTAGGAGAAAAAATGGCACAGATATCTGAATGGGTGAGACGTTATTATAGCCAAATCCCTAAAAACGGTCTCATTCTAGACCTTGCTGGAGGTACAGGGCGCCACGCGCGTTTTCTTTCTAAAAAAGGCTTTAAGCTTGTTTTAGTTGATAATCAGATAGCTAAGGCTCGAGATCTTCAGAATGTTGAGGGCGTAAAGTTGATAGAATATGATCTAGAGGATGGTAATCCGCTACCTTTTCCAGCGGGTTCCTTTCAAGGTATTGTTGTTACAAACTATTTATATCGTCCTATCTTCCCAAAGTTGCTCTGTTTACTTGACGATGGAGGTGTCCTAATTTACGAAACCTTTGCCCTCGGGCATGAAAAATATGGACGCCCAACAAATCCCGACTACCTACTCAAGTCTGGCGAGCTCATTAATCTTGTCAGTCCTCAAATGCGGGTAATTGCGTATGAAGAGCGTTTAATAGCTCGACCAGCTAAAGCCTATGTTCAACGCATAGTGGCTGATAAAAACTTGCAAAACTCTATTCGCCAATGAATTTTGGCGGTCTTTTTTCCATAAAAGCTGTTATGCCTTCAGCATGGTCAGATGTCATCATACTATCTGCCATTCGTTCGGCTTCCATCTGAAGCTGTGTTTCCATCGACAAATGATTTGTTTGATTGAATAGTTTTTTTGCATTTGAATAAGCGACAGTAGGGCCTTTGGCTAGCCGAACTGCTAACTTATGCGTTTCGGCGTCTAATTCTTCGTCTGGAACTACCCAATTAATAATGCCCAATTCCTTGGCCCTCTCCGAGGAAAAACGATCCCCCAGAAAAGCAAGTTCCATTTGCTGTTTCATTCCTAACGTGCGACCAAGAAAATAGGAGGAACCTCCGTCCGGGCTTGCTCCAATATGACAATACGCTAGAGTAAAAAAAGCTTTACTACTCGCTATTGCCAAATCGCAGGCTGCAACTAGTCCGACACCAAAACCAGCAGCTGCGCCCCTAACACTAGCGATCACTGGTTTACCCATTCTTCTTATGGCAAAAATAGGGAGGTGGAGTAGATGAATTCCTTCTAGGATCTGTTTTCTCCGTTCTGCCTCATCCAAACTTAAGCGGTCTACCATACTTCGAATATCACCTCCTGACATAAAATGGTCTCCGGCACCTGTAATCACGATGCATCGAGCATCATTGTTAAACTCTAGCGAGGCGATAATTTCTCTAAATGATGTTCTCAGTTCGGGGGTGAGTTCATTGCGCACTTCGGGTTGATTTAAAGTGACGGTCGCAACGCCATTCTTTATCTGAAGTAGGACACTATCTGAAGTCATATTTTAGATCTTTCCTTTAAATAACAAATTTTAACGAAATACTGCCTAGTTAATCATAAAAAGTCCCGCAACATACTGACAAGCGGTTCATCGGCGGGGGGCATATCAAATTCTCTTAATTTTTTTGGCCATACCCAACGCATTTCCTGTGATTCTAAAGCCAAAATATCGCCCCACCAGCGTCGGCAAATGAATAATGGCATGAGGAGATGGAAATTCTCATACTGGTGGCTGGCAAAGCTGAGGGGGGCTAGGCAAGTTCCTTTTGTTTCAATATTTAATTCTTCCTTGAGCTCTCTTATAAGCGCTTGTTCGGGGGTCTCCCCCTTTTCAATTTTTCCACCGGGGAATTCCCAAAGACCAGCCATTTCTTTGCCGTTAGGACGTCTTGTGATTAAAACTCTGCCATCAGCATCAACGAGAGCACCCGCCACTACAATAACAAGGGGCTTTTTTGAGGATTTTTCTGTCACGTCGTGAACCAAGAGAAGGGTTAGTGAAAATTGGATGATCTAAAAATTCTACTATTTACAAACTTTGCCTCAGCTTCTGTAATCCGCATTAATCTCGATATAACCATGTGTTAAGTCACAAGTCCAAACGGTGCTTTTACCATTTCCAAGACCAACATCAACTGTAATGTTAATTTCTCTGCCTTGGAGGTGCTCCGTAACGGGCGCCTCATTGTACCCCTCTACTACGGCACCTTTTTCGGCAATTGTTGTTTTGCCAAAGCAAACAGATATTTTATCCGGGTTAGCTTTCTCGCCGGATTTCCCAACCGCCATCACTACCCTTCCCCAATTTGCATCGCCACCCGCAATAGCTGTCTTTACAAGCGGAGAATTTGCTATTGCGAGCCCAATCTTACGGGCAGATTTCTTGGAATTTGCGCCGGTTACATTAATTTGGATGAGTTTTTGTGCACCTTCTCCATCACAAACAATTTGTTTTGCAAGATTCAACATCACTGATTGTAACGCCAACTCAAAATCCTTAAGGACAGGATCGTCAGCAGAAGTCGGTGCTTTTGATTTTGCTGCTCCTGTTGCAAATAAAAGAAGTGTATCGCTTGTTGATGCGTCACTATCGACTGTAATTGCATTGAACGTGTTTTGAACATTTCTAGATAATAAAGTCTGTAAAATGTTGGAGGGAATATTGGCGTCAGTGAAGATAAAGCTAAGCATGGTGGCCATATCTGGTGCGATCATGCCGGAACCCTTTGCGATCCCTGTGATTTGAATTTTTTTATTTCTAATTAAAGCAACCTCTGAGGCGCCTTTTGGAAATGTATCCGTCGTTGTAATTGCTGTCGCAGCCTTATTCCAATTCCCCTCTTTCAAGTTTTCTGACATCTTCGGAATTTTGGTGATTATTTTTTTGTAATTTAATTTCTCTCCAATCACTCCGGTTGAAGCCATAAAAACTGAGCTTACAGGGCATTTAAGAGATGCTGATACCGCTTTTGCTATCTCTTTTACGGCTGTTTGACCTTCACTGCCGGTAAAAACATTAGCATTACCAGAATTTACAAACAGGGCCTGTGCTTTGCCTTTTTGTAGTTTATCTCTGCACCAAATTACTGGGCATCCTGGAACAGACGTCTTTGTTAGTACACCTGCAACAGAAGTGTTTGACTTTAATTTGACTAATAGTAAGTCCGGTCGTCCCTTATATTTTAAACCTGAAAGACTTGTAGAACTAGAGACCCCCGTGACTCCAGGCATTCGTGGAAAATTTTTGGGAGCTAATGGCGACTTTTTTAAATCCATTACAAAAACCCTATGCAACAGAGGATAGTTCTAAGGTTAACTAGCAATTTACGGTCAATTCTTGGTCGATTTTACGTTGATGTCAAAGCGCTCGATTTTTGCATTTTCCCTCAACTCTTCTAAAAGTTTTGCCAGCAAAGATTGGCTAAGTCTCGACGCTAACTGACCTCGAGCATCGTCAAATGAAGGTGGGGCAGCCTCTTTACGATCTTCTACTAAAATAATATGCCAGCCAAATTGTGTTTTCACCGGCTTATCAACTATTTGACCGGGCTTTAATTTGAAAGCTGCTTCTGAAAACTCAGGAACCATCTGACCTTTAGTAAACCAACCTAAATCGCCACCAGAGGATGCTGAGGGGCCGGTTGAGTGTTTGCTTGCGGCTTCTGAAAAATCAGCTCCATCTTTAAGCGATTTGATAAGCTCATTAGCCTTGGTTTCGTCGTTGAGAAGAATATGTCTAGCCTTTACTTCTTCCTCACCAGCCATTTCAGATTTTGTTTCGGTATACAGTTGCCGAAGTGCTTCTTCGGTAATTTGCGAATTAACTGTCGTTCGAAGAAAAACTTCCGAAATAATTTGTCCTTTGATTTCTTCGAGCCGTTTTTTAACCTCTGGATTGTCTGAAAACCCTTTTTTAATTCCCGCATTTCTTACAAGTCTGGCGTCAATTGCCCGTGCGAGCAGTGATGGGAACACGGTATCCAATGACAATTTTTGATATTCTCTGGGCAACTGTTTTGCCATCTCGAGTATCTCGTCTAAAAAGATGCTTTCACCCTCGACCTTGGCTACGAGTTTGTTTTCTGCATCCTTTAAAATGTTATTCGTATTTGAAGTCGTTTGTGCAATAGCCGACCCGCAGCATAAAATGAATAAGGCGATGCTATACTTAGATAATTTTTTCATGAAGTTTACATTAAAACTTACCATCATTTCATATGCCCTTGGCTGTAGTTTTTTGTCTGGATCTTGATGCCAAAAAAAGATAGACATTTCATATATCTGCTGTAGCAACAAGTTCGTATTATAGGTAGATAGCATTAATGCCCTATTGGTAGCTACAGAATACGTAAAATAAATTTTTCCTTGTTGTTCATTGAAAAAAACACCACATTGACAGGATGAAGTGCAGAGCGTATTGCTGTCGTCGTTTTATCGCAATAGCGCGTTTGTTTCGCAACTACTTAGCAGGAAGCAGGGATGTTAAGTGCTTTAGCAAAAACATTATTTGGTTCTGAAAATGACCGAGTGTTGAAAAAAATGCAGGCTTCGGTTGACGCAATAAATGCGTTAGAACCTGAACTTGAAAAGCTGAGTGACGAAGAACTTGTGGCTAGAACACCTTGGCTCCAAGAACGAATTCAAAATGGTGAAACTCTCGATGATCTTCTCGTAGATGCTTTTGCTACTGTGAGGGAAGGTTCCAAACGTACTTTAGGGCAACGTCACTTCGATGTTCAGTTATTGGGAGGTATAGTTCTTCACGAGGGCAAGATTGCCGAAATGAAAACAGGCGAGGGTAAAACACTCGTTGCAACGCTCGCGGTTTATTTAAATGCCTTGAAGGGTAGGGGGGTGCATGTCGTAACTGTCAACGATTACCTAGCCCAAAGAGACTCTGCGTGGATGGGTGCAGTTTATGAGTTCTTAGGCCTTTCTGTTGGCGTAATCGTTCAGGGCTTATCTGATGAAGAGCGTCAGATGGCTTACCAGTCCGACGTTACATATGGAACGAACAATGAATTCGGTTTTGACTATCTAAGAGATAACATGAAATTTCGTCTCGAAGATATGTGTCAGCGAGATTTCGAATTTGCGATTGTTGATGAAGTCGACTCTATTTTGATTGATGAAGCTAGAACGCCGTTGATTATTTCAGGCCCGGCAGAAGATAGTTCGGAACTTTATCGTAACGTAAACGAATTAATTCCTGAGCTCTTAGATGCCGATTACGAGAAAGACGAAAAACAGCGAACAGTCATGCTTACTGAAGCTGGGACCGAAAAAATAGAGCAGCTTCTTCAAGAAAAGGAGTTGGTGTCAGGGGAGGGAATGTATGATAGCCAGAACATCTCGGTTGTTCATCATGTCAATCAGGCACTAAGAGCCCACAAGCTTTTTACGCGGGATGTTGATTACATGGTGCGTAACGATATGGTTGTCATCATCGATGAATTTACAGGTCGAGCTATGGAAGGTAGGCGATACTCTGACGGACTTCATCAGGCTCTTGAGGCGAAAGAATTTGTAACAGTCCAAAACGAAAACCAAACATTAGCTTCCATAACATTCCAAAATTATTTCAGGCTTTTCCCCAAATTAGCAGGAATGACCGGGACAGCTATGACGGAAGCATCGGAGTTTGCGGAGATCTATGCACTTGATGTCGTTGAGATACCAACTAACACTGACGTTAATAGACAAGATGAAGACGATGAAGTGTATAGAACTGAAAATGAAAAATGGTCTGCGATTATAGACCTGATAGAAGACTGTAGGAAACGTGGCCAGCCTGCTCTTGTCGGAACAGTTTCTATAGAAAAGTCAGAAATATTATCTAAGTTGCTGAAAAAAAAGCGCATAGAACATCAGGTTCTTAACGCTAGATTTCATGAGCAAGAGGCGCAAATTATAGCGCAGGCTGGCGCTCCCGGTGCGGTCACAATTGCTACTAATATGGCTGGGAGGGGAACAGATATACAGTTAGGCGGCCATGCTGAAATGCGAATTGCTAATGAGACGGATGGCAACGACACTGCGAGGGAAAACGAAATTAGATCGGAAGTAGGTGTAGAAAAAAATAAAGTTATTGGAGCAAATGGCCTCTACGTAATCGGCACAGAACGACATGAAAGTCGGCGTATAGATAATCAATTGAGAGGCCGGTCGGGAAGACAGGGGGATCCCGGAGCCTCGAAGTTCTTTTTATCCTTAGAGGATGACCTTATGAGGATATTTGGGTCCGAACGTATGGATGGAATGCTTAAAAAACTAGGACTTGAGGAAGGGGAAGCTATAATTCATCCCTGGATCAATAAAGCATTGGAAAAGGCACAACAAAAGGTTGAAGCCAGAAACTTTGACATAAGAAAACAACTTCTAAAGTACGACGATGTAATGAATGACCAAAGAAAGGTCATTTATGAGCAACGCCGCGAAATAATGCACGCTGAAGACGTAAATGCCACGGTGACAGATATGCGGCACGAGGTGATTGAAAGTTTGGTTAATAAGACAATTCCTGCAGGCACATACCATGAGCAATGGGATTTAGATACATTGGCTGCAGAGGTCGCTGGCACTCTAAACTTAGACGAAGATATAAAAAAATGGGCTGACGAAGAGGGTGTAGCTGACCAGGAGATACTAGAGCGACTCCTGGAGGCGTCAAATCGAAGATTGGCAGAAAAGGCTGCTAACTATGGTTCCGAATTATTTCGAATGGCAGAGAAAAGTATTTTGTTACAAGTTATTGATCAGCAATGGAAGGAGCATCTCCTTGCACTTGATCACTTAAGGCAGGGGATAAATTTGAGGGCGTACGCCCAACGTGATCCACTGAATGAGTACAAGCGTGAAGCATTCAATTTATTTGATGAAATGCTAGAAAGCGTTCGACATACCATAACGGGGGCTCTTTCTAATTTAGAAATTCAACTCGATAACGAAGAAATGAGTGGCCAACAAAACTCCGCTGAAGATTATCAGGCTAGGGAAGTTAGCCAAGGTCCAAAGCGTTTGTTAAATACAGCTAGCCAAGAAATAGATCCGGATGACCCGTCAACTTGGGGAAAAGTTCCCCGAAACGCGCCTTGTCCATGTGGAAGTGGACGTAAATATAAACATTGTCACGGTAAGTTATAATTATCTAAATTCTCCTTCTCTCTTGTTTGCTCATTAAGCATTCTTAGAGTATCGTCAAACAATAGTGGGATATCTCGTGCTCCAAAAAACGGCCGCTCTTTAGGTCTGTTGGAGATGCTCATGACGTAGGCTTATTGCTGTAAGGAAGGCGAGTGGATGAAACATCTTATAAACATACCAAAGATAGAGGGAAACGCATCCCGCCAAGCGCATGCGGACTTACCTAAGGGCACCTACGAACGTGAGATAAGTAAAGAAGGTTTTTTCGGACCGTCAGCTCATATTTATCATCGTAATCCACCGACTGGCTGGATAGATTGGGATGGTCCACTTCGCCCTCGTGCATTTAACTTAAACCAACTTAGTCAAAATCTGGATTGTCCTTGGAATAGTTTTGAACTGCTATTCAACGAGAATTGCCGCATCGGGATGTGGCGAGCAAGTGCTAGTATGAAACATTTAGTCAGAAACGCAGATGGTGATCAATTGCTCTTTATTCACTCTGGAGAAGGAGGAATTTATTGCGATTTTGGTCGGTTCGAAATTACGTCTGGGGATTATGTCTTGCTCCCGAGAGGAACCATGTGGCGAGTTGAAGTTAAGGTTCCCGTCAGTATGTTGTTAATTGAATCTACAAATACAAGTATTTCTTTACCTGACAAAGGTATAGTCGGGGTTCACGCATTTTTTGATCCAGCAATGCTAGATACTCCAATGATTGATGATAAGTTTCTTGATCAACAAACGGTAGATGGAGACATTGAACCTTGGGAGATAAGGATCAAACGAAAAAATATTATTTCTACTGTTAAATATCCCTATAACCCGCTCGATGCTGTGGGTTGGCATGGTTCATTGATGCCGCTAAAAATCAATGTTAAGAACTTTAGGCCATTGATGAGCCATCGTTATCATTTGCCGCCTTCCGCACATACCACTTTTGTGAGCGAACGTTTCGTTGTGTGCACATTTTGTCCGAGGCCTTTTGAAAAAGACCCAGGTGCCTTGAAAGTACCCTTTTTTCATAATAACGATGACTATGATGAGGTCCTTTTCTATCATGCGGGAGATTTTTTTAGCCGCGATAACATAGAAGCGGGGATGATGACACTTCATCCAGCTGGATTTACACACGGACCGCATCCTAAGGCGCTAAATAATATGCTTGAGCAAAAAAAAGCCGAAACGGATGAATATGCAGTTATGATCGATACTAGAGATCCGTTAACGGTGGCTGATCTTCCAGATAATGTAGAAGTTGACGATTACCTTTATTCTTGGACTAAACACGAGACTGAAACTAAATGAAGTTAGGGTCTATTTCTAATAATTCTCGCGACGGTTGTCCGGTGCTGGTGGATCGCTGTCTTAGGTATATGGTTCCCGTCAACAACGTAATAGACAATTGGCAGCTCGGAATTGAAAACTGGTCCGCAGTATCACCAAAACTTGAGAGGATATATGAAAAGCTTGATAAAGGAGTAGCTGAAGGCGCGATTCCTTATGACAGAAGCAAGCTCAGTGCTCCATTTCCTAGAGCATATCAGTGGCTAGATGGTTCTGCTTACGTAACTCATGTGGAGTTATTGCGAAAAGCTCGTGGTGTTGAACTTCCAGCAAACTTTTGGGTAGATCCTTTGATGTACCAAGGGGGTTCAGATCACTTTCTAGGGCCATGTGAAACAATAAAAATAAAAGACATAAATTGGGGTGTGGACTTTGAGGGTGAACTGGCAGTAGTAGTCGATGATGTTCCGCTAGGGATTTCTGAAAATAAGGCCGAGCAGCACATTAAGTTGATTATGTTAGTGAATGATATCAGTCTCCGAAATTTAATACCAGATGAGTTGAACAAAGGTTTTGGGTTCGTTCATGGTAAACCTCCAAGCGCATTCGGTCCGTTGGCAATAACTCCTGACACAATTGGCCAAAGCTGGAAGGATGGCAAGGTTCATCTCCCGCTGTCGGTCAAATTGAATGGAAAACAAGTAGGATTTGCGAACGCTGGTGTGGATATGACATTCAGTTTCCCAGAACTAGTTGCCCACGCCGCGAAAACACGGCGACTCCGTGCTGGTACGATAATTGGTTCTGGTACTATTTCAAATTCTGATCAGCAGCATGGCTATTCATGCATTGCCGAAATCCGAATGATTGAGACTATTAATGAAGGTGCTCCTCATACCCCGTTTTTACAATATGGTGATAAAATTACGATGGAAATGTTTGCTTCTGATGGTCAATCGATATTTGGATCTCTTGAGCAGACCGTCGAGAAATGCTGATGATTATGGAAGCTACATAAATTATCTGGATATTAGTGTAGTTGTTGGTCTACTCCCTTATAACGTTGCAGAAACTCATTCGCCATTTCTCTATGGTGATCGTGAATACTCTCTAAGTAGCACTTAGCTTGATCTTCCTCGGTGATAGGCATTTCGTGCTCAAGTTCCTCCAACATGCATGTAGTACCTAAAAGAAGCAGACTATCATATTCTTCCTCAGACAATTCAGGAACAATGGCAAGAAAGTTATCAGCAAATGATCCGGAAAAACGAGTTATAGCACGGCGCCTTAATTTCCATGATAATTTGCTCAACGATGCAGCCCATTCCTTTATGGCTAGTTGTATTTCTTTAGGGAGTGACGAACGCAAATCATCTCGTTTTTCTAAACTATCCAAACTATGGAATTGTTCAGAAGCATCATTATGGCTGGGGATGCTCTCATCATTGGAGGCAAAACCTGGCTGATAATTTGATGAGACGTTACCAGAGCGAACAGTAATGCCATCGGTTTTTTTTCTTTTTTGGTTCATTGTGAGCTCCTTCGGACCATTTATCAGTATGGAAGCAAGAAATGTGCCATGCGAATCAGCTATGTTTCGGGGCGCGACAGATAAAGACGTTTTTCTGGGAACTCATAGAGATAATCAAAAACCATAGTCTTTTCCGCTAAATTTTGGCAAAAGCAAAAATTTTATTGACTTGTCAAACTTAAAAACTATGTTCCCCACCGGGTCGCCGCTTCCCACCTAGCGGTAACACTGTTAAAGGATTTCAGGCATGAAGCCCACGGCTGTGCCAAAATGCCCCATGTTCTCATCGGGGCCGTGTGCCAAGCGCCCAGGCTGGTCAGCATCAGTTTTGGAGTCAGCGGTCCTCGGTCGATCACACCGGTCTATTCCAGCCAAAGCGAAGTTGAAACACCTAATCGATAAAACATCTTCCGTTCTTAAACTTCCGAGCGATTACAGGTTGGGCATAGTGCCAGCCTCGGACACCGGTGCGTTCGAGATGGGTATGTGGTCACTCCTTGGTGCTCGCAGCGTCGATGTTCTCGTGTGGGAGAGCTTTAGTAGCGATTGGGCAAATGATATTGTCAACGAGCTACGTCTTCCTGATTGCCGGGTCCTAAAGGCCGACTACGGTTATGTACCAGAACTTAATAAGGTTGAATTCAACCGGGACATTGTCTTTGCCTGGAACGGGACAACATCAGGTGCTCGGGTCCCCGATGCAGATTGGATACCGAATGATCGTGAGGGGCTAACGCTATGTGACGCTACTAGTGCTGTCTTTGCTCAAGATATTGCATGGCAAAAGCTCGATTTCGTTACCTTCTCATGGCAGAAAGTGCTGGGTGGAGAGGCCGGTTTTGGAATGGTAATATTAGGGCCAAAAGCCATTGCTAGATTAGAAGAGTACACACCTGAACGACCCATCCCAAAAATCTTTAGGCTTTCAAAAAATGGGAAGGTTAACGAAAAATTATTTCAAGGCGAGACAATCAACACACCGTCTATGATCTGTGTGGAAGATGCGTTAGACGCCGTTAATTGGATTGAGGATATAGGTGGTTTGGACGCTGCCAAGAAAAAGTGTGATGAAAACCTACTAACCCTAACTAAATGGGTTGAAGAGAGCGAATGGGCTGATTTTTTAGTCCAAAACGAAAAAAATAGGTCGAACACTTCAGTTTGCTTAAAAATAATTGATCCATGGTTTTTAGCCCTTCACGACGAGCAGCAGACTAAAATACCAAAGCTAATAAGCGAACTCCTGGAAAAGGAAGGGGTTGCCTTTGATATTAATGGATACAGAGATGCGCCGCCAGGGCTACGTCTATGGACAGGCGCGACTGTACAGAATCAAGATATCATTTGTTTGTTGCCCTGGTTGGACTGGGCATACAACGACATCAAGTCTGATTTTAATCAATTAGCTTAATACTGCTGGTCGTGGAGCACACTAATGCCGAAAGTTTTAGTATCTGACAAATTAAGTAAAGACGTTGTTGCAATATTTAAAAGCCAAGGAATTAGCGTAGACTATAAACCTGGCATGTCGCCCGAAGAGTTGGGCCGGGAAATTCACCATTATGATGGCTTGGCAGTCCGCTCTGCGAGCAAAGTTACTAAAGAGTTAATTTTAGCGGCAAGTAATCTCAAGGTCATAGGCCGAGCAGGTATAGGGGTAGATAATATAGATGTGGACGCTGCAAGCGCCGCCGGTATCGTCGTTATGAATACGCCCTTTGGTAACGCAGTGACAACGGCAGAGCACGCCATTTCTATGATTTGTGCTCTCGCACGCGAAATACCCGAAGCTGATAGGTCAACTCAAGAGGGACTTTGGGAAAAGGCACGTTTTGTTGGCACTGAATTAACAGGCAAAACATTAGGAATAATTGGTTGCGGAAACATTGGATCGATTGTGGCTGACCGAGCCCAAGGTTTGAAAATGAAAGTCGCAGCTTTTGACCCTTATCTTACTGAAGAGCGGGCAGAAAGCATAGGCGTTCGAAAACTAGAGCTTAAACATTTATTGGCAGATTCAGATTTTATTTCTCTTCATACACCATTAACGGAACAGACAAAAAATATTATCAACGCGGAAGCGTTAGTTTCGATGAAAAGAGGTGTGCGGATTATAAACTGCGCGCGGGGTGGTCTAATATCTGAGCAGGACCTCAAGGCTGCTTTAGAAGACGGACACGTGGCGGGTGCTGCCTTAGATGTATTCTCCGAAGAACCCGCAACAAATAATATTTTGTTTGGTGTTCCAGGGGTCATCGCGACGCCGCATCTTGGTGCTTCGACTATGGAGGCGCAGGAGAAGGTTGCATTACAAATCGCAGAACAAATGTCTGACTTTCTTAACACAGGTTCTGTCAGCAATGCCCTAAATATGCCCGCAGTTTCCGCGGAAGAAGCACCAATCCTTAAGCCATACATTAAGTTAGCAGGGTTACTTGGAAGTTTTGCGGGGCAAGTGGCTGATGATGCAATAGAAAAAGTTGAGATCGAATTCGAAGGATTGGCGACAGAAATCAATCATGCTCCTATCGTTTCCTCAATCCTAGCGGGTATTTTAAAGCACACAATGGACTCTGTTAATCTTGTTAGTGCGCCACTGATAGCCAATAGTCGGGGAATCGATATATCAACCATCAAACACGATAGAGTTTGCGATTATCAGACCTTATTAAGAGTTTCAGTTGGAAGTAAATCACGCACAAGGGTGTTAGCTGGAACTCTTTTTGCTGGAACACAAGCGCGGCTTGTTGATATTCAAGGCATTAAAATTGAGGCGGAATTTGCAAAAAATCTTTTGTATATAAGAAATTATGATAGTCCAGGGTTTATTGGGGCATTAGGTACTTTGTTAGGGAATGAAGGTATAAATATTGCGACTTTTCACCTTGGTCGTCGAGAAAACGGCGGCGAAGCCCTTGCGTTAGTAGAAGTTGAAGGCCATGTTTCTGACGCAGTTTTATCTGATGTCCGTTCTCTGCCGCAGGTCGTTCGCGCAAATTACCTGACCTTCCAATCCGACCAATGATCTAATTCTCACCCTTTTTTAAAATAAGAACTAGCGTGGAAATTAGCAGAGTTAGATCACTGCTACTGGTCTAACAGGACATCCTGTTGCGCCCTTCAATTTAACGGGAAGCATTATCAAGCAAAACTCATTAACGCTTCTTTCGGATATCTCCGACAGTGCGAGGTTTTCAATAAGGTGTACGCCTGCTTCTGCGAGGCAATGTTGATGAACTGGCATCATAACATCCGGATGGTTTGTTCCAGGAAGTACTTCAACAGCCATGTTATCAGCACCGATTGCCACAACGTCATTTTGCGTTAACCATCTTGCAGCTTGCTCGTTTAGACCTGGTTCTCCCGAAATGTATTTGGCATTGTCGTGCATAAAATGCTTGCCCCAACCTGTGTTAATGAGGACGACATCACCTTTTTGGGGGGTAATGTTGTGGTCGTCATAAGCCCGCTTTAGATCATCCGATGTAATCGGTCGGCCAGCTTCTAGACAATCAGCGCCATCTAATCTTGATAGATCCAGGCACAATCCTCGTGTTATTATCGGGGGTATATTTTCAACTCCTAGTTGAAGTAAACCCCAATCACCAACACTTTCTTCAATTGTGTGACCTCCATAAAGGTGCTCGCCAATTGAAAAATGCCCCAGTGAGTCAATATGAGTTCCAACATGCGTTGTCATCTCAATTCTCTCAAGATTTGCTCCAACTTTATTTTTGGCGCCCATTTTTTCCCTAATTTTCATACTGTTCTTAGCCGTCGCCGAAGATGAAATTATATAAGGGGTCTGGTTGGGTGGCATAAAAGGGGCGCCCATCTCTATCGTACGACTGAGGTCTATAATTTCACCAGATTGAATTTTCCCAAGTGCAGACAATGTGGTCTTTTGATCTAGGAGGTGACCTGCGGCACCTGTCTGGTCACCCTCTCCCCATCGGTTATGATTGTGCAGGCAATTTGTCATAGATATAATCCTTAACAGAAATGGAAATAGTGATTTATAACCTGTTTGTAATTTTTAAACTAAAAAAATAGAAAACTTTCTTGATCTAATACGTCATTCATCTCTATTAAATGTTAAAAGTGTGTTAGCGTTAAACAGCTTGTTTATAAATTACTGGAGTATTTTCCTTGACGTTTAAGGAAGATAGAGACCCTATCAACAAATCATTGCTTCCTAGTGGTCTTAGGGATCAACTACCTCCCCACGCTGCCCATGAGGCCTCTATTGTTGAAGGGCTAATAAATACTTTTGAATTATCAGGCTATGAGAGGGTTAAACCCCCACTCATTGAATATGAGGATACCTTATTTTCAGGCCCCGGTGAAGCCATGGTTCACAGCACGTTTAGGCTTATGGACCCCGTTTCGCAAAAAATGCTTGGTGTTCGATCTGATCTAACAACACAAGTTGCTAGAATTGCTTCTAGTCGATTAGGACATACTCATCACCCGTTGAGATTGTGTTACGCAGGTGAAGTTTTAAGGGTAATGCCTGACGACTTGAACCCTGAACGGGAATTAGTTCAAGTAGGTGCAGAACTTATTGGTGAAGATAATTCGTTGGCAGATATAGAGGTCATTTACTTAGCATATGATGCGTTGTCTAACGTAGGTGTGCAATCAATAACGATAGATATCACGACACCCGCATTGATTCCAAAGTTGGTAGAAGAAATTGGCATAACAACGGAAATAGGTCCCAAATTAAGGACAGCACTGGATAAGAAAGATTCTTCCGCGATACAGGAGCTTGCCGGAAGTAACGCTGGTTTATTTACTGGATTAATTGAGGCAGCCGGTTGCTGGGATAGTAGCGTTAAAAAATTAAAAGCTTTATCCCTTCCTAAGTTAGTCAGCCCGATTCTTGATCGTCTGGAAGCGGTTGCAGCATTTATTGCAAAGGAAGATGATAATCTCCAGATCACTATTGATCCGGTGGAAAGCAGGGGCTTTGAATATTATAGTGGACTTGGGTTCAGTTTTTTTTCACAGGGTGTACGGGGTGAACTTGGCCGAGGTGGCCGGTATATTTTGAATGATGGTGAGTCGACCGGTTCTTGCGGGTTTACATTATATATGGAGACTGTGATTCGAGCCCTCCCGGAACCGGTTAGTAGAAACCGCTTATTGGTACCCCATTCGATAAACAGAGATGTCTTGAGATCACTTAGGCGGGATGGGTGGATAACTGTGAGCCTATTTCAGCAGTTAGACAGTCTTGAAAAAGAGGCGAAACGCTTGAATTGCTCTCACATTTTTTCAAATAACAGGCCAAAAAAACTAGGTTAACTTAATTTAGCTCAAGAGTCAGGAATAATTTGTAATGGGAAATGTCGCAGTTATAGGAGCCCAATGGGGTGATGAAGGAAAGGGAAAAATCGTAGATTGGTTGTCTGAGAGAGCTGATGCGGTAGTCCGTTTTCAGGGTGGCCACAATGCCGGTCATACGCTAGTTGTTGATGGTAAAACTTATAAGCTTAGCTTACTTCCGTCAGGAATAGTTAGAGAAAAATTATCTGTCATTGGTTCGGGTGTTGTTGTTGACCCATGGGCATTACTAAACGAAATTGAGAAAATTTCAGCACATGGAATTACTGTTTCTCCTGACAAACTCGTCTTAGCGGATAATGCTTCTCTCATTTTAGATATTCATCAAAAAATAGATTTGGCTCGAGAAAAAAAACGAGGAAAAAACAAAATAGGGACTACAGGGAGGGGCATAGGTCCTGCGTACGAAGATAAAGTGGCAAGGCGTGGTATTCGAGTTGCAGACTTAGACAGTCCCGATCAAGTGTTATCGAAATTAGAAGACCAATTCGCATACCATAATATTTTTCTCAAGGATGCGGACGAAGAAATAGCCTCCGCAGAAAAAACTTTTAAAGATCTAATGGCAGTTAGTGATGATATACGGCAGTTTGCTCAACCAGTTTGGAGAAAGATGGATGAACTTCGAGCGCAAGGTTCCAGGATCTTGTTTGAAGGTGCGCAGGGTGTAATGTTAGATGTCGACCATGGAACCTACCCCTTCGTTACTTCTTCGAACACAGTCGCAGGACAAGCTGCTGCTGGAACAGGCACGGGACCAACTTCTATCAATTATGTTTTAGGAATTACTAAAGCCTACACCACCAGGGTTGGTAGTGGTCCGTTTCCAACCGAATTACTGGACGAGATTGGCCAAACTCTTGGAGAGAGAGGCCATGAATTTGGGGTGGTAACAGGTCGGAAACGCCGATGTGGTTGGTTTGATGCTGTAATGGTCAAGCAGGCTATCAAGACTTCGGGGATAACTGGGATTGCACTGACAAAAATGGATGTACTAGACGGTTTCGGAACACTGAAAGTTTGTGATGGATATGAACTTGAGGGAAGTAGAATCGACTATTTCCCCAGCTCTTCTAAGCACCAGGCAGCTGTAAAGCCTTTATACAGAGAGATAGAGGGATGGTCAGAAAGTACGCGTGGGGCTAGGTCTTGGTCAGAACTTCCCAGTAATGCTGTAAAGTATATTAGGCAAATCGAAGAACTCATTGAGGCGCCGGTGGCTTTAGTATCTACAAGTCCTGAGCGCGAAGATACAATTCTAGTAAAAGATCCATTTAAGGATTAAATCAAATACTTTATAAATAGAAAGAAGAAAATTATAACCTATTGATTGATTTAGGTTCGACCTCGCTTAGACCATAGAGGGTATCGGAAATGGGAATAGTAGTCCTAAAAGATCAATTTGAGATAGATGACTCGCTTCATCTACCTGCTTACGACTCGCCTACAGCAAAAGCTCATGTCTGTAAAAGCCTTACGGACGGGCAATCCAGTTTAATTGCTTTGATTTGTGACGCAGATGTACCAATGCGAACGGAATTGTTAGAGGGATTAAAAAATTTTCCAGGCCCAGGTTTGGTAAAGCCGGTCGACAGCGGTGTTGTAAATTGGCTTCCCACAGGCCGGAGGCAGCCTGTTTTGATCTGTGAAAAACCACTCGGCAGTAGAGTTTTCGAAACACTTGATACAGTTATTCAGCCACTCAGTGATAATCAAATTATAGGCGGTTTTTTAACACCCGCCATAGCCACGCTTAGAGAGTTGGCTTCACGCGGTTTAACTCACAGAAATATAAGACCATCCAACATATTTTATGCGGATGATTCAGCACGCCTTATCATGCTCGGTGAATGCATATCTGCGCCTCCTGGATATAACCAACCCATAAGTTTTGAGACACTTGAGACAGGTATGGCCAATGATGCTGGTAGGGGAATGGGTACGCCTTCTGATGACCTGTTTTCTCTAGGTGTCACTCTTTTAAGTCTGTTAATCGGAAGACTACCAGTAACTAAAATAGAGGATCCATACCAGTTTATGCTAGATAGGATTAATATCGGCTCATATGCGAGCATAGTTGGTAGTCATAGAATTCAACAAAACATGATAGAAATTTTACGAGGCTTATTAGCGGATGATCTGGCTGAACGTTGGCCGCTCTCTGATGTAGAGCTCTGGGCTAATGGTAGACGCATGACGCCTAAACAAGCAAAGCTGCCAACCAAGGCAGCCCGACCATTACCCATTGCTGGATTTGATCACGAAAATATAAGATCTGCAGCGCATGGGCTAAGTCAAAATTGGCACTTATCGGGCGATATAATTCGTGGTCAGGATTTCGACACCTGGATACAGAGGAGTTTAAGTGACGAGCAGATAGTCAATAATTTAAATAAAGCAATAGGGAGCATCCAGGCTATACAGTCAGCTCCGAGAGCGGAAGACCCAAGGCTTATAGCAAAAGTCATTTTGGCCCTCGATCCTGCGGGCCCGATAAGATTAGGTGGTTTCGCAACTCACGTGGATGGCATAGGCACTACTCTGTCAGTTGGTTTTGATGATGAGGTCACCAGAAACCAGATAGCAGAATTACTAGTTTCTGGCGTTCTTAAGACTTGGTTGGGTCTTCAAGGTCGAGTGAAAAGTGAGATTATGAACTTCTATGGGGTATTAGAAAAAGTTGAAGGATTTATAAATTTGCCGGGCGCGGGTTTTGGTATCGAGAGAGTTTTATATGAACTTAACCCTTATCAGCATTGCGTGAGTCCAATGATAGAGCATCTTTATATTACGAAAACATCAGAACTAATACCTGCTTTGGAGGCAGTAGCTCAAAGCGATAACTTACCGCCTATGCCAATGGATAGACATATTGCAGCCTTTCTATCGGCTCATTCCGAGCATATAGATGAAAGGATCATGCGACCTCTTACGCATAAAGACAATCGCCCCGCTGATGAAGCCTTAAAGGTGATGAGAATACTTGCCCGCGTCCAATCCGTGTATAGTAACGGTGCGGCACCAGCACTTTGCGCTTGGCTAAAAGATCTTACTAACCCAGCCGTCCAGTCATTCAATAATAATAAATTGCGCAATCAAGTAGAGCGCCAAGTTGTTCAAGCTGCAGAGACGGGATTTGTAGTAGCATTAATGCGTATTCTAGATGATTCTAAGGTTATGGAACTTGATAAAGAGAATTACAGAAAAGCTCAAAAAGAATATGAAGAGTGTTCTGCTCAAATTCACCGCATGGACGCTGGACTTGAGCAGAAAGAAAATTTAGCTGGCGAGTTGGGAGAACAAGTAGCTGCCGTCATAGCTGGTGTAATAGCTAGTATTGGAACGACAGTAATAGTAATGATTTATTTGGCCTAGTGGATCAGAGGTTATGAAAAATTAATGGTTTATAAAGGGGTGGGTATTTTTCAGTATGGCTAATAGGTCTGCGAGTGCTTCGGCGACTAAAGCTGTTTTGGTAATGGTTGTAGCTGGAACTATGATTTTTACTCTGCCAACCGTTATGGTTCTGACTGTTGGCATGATACCGACGTTTATTGCTTACGCAACGGATCGCAGAAAAGAAAAGTATAAAACTGTTAGTGTCGGAAGTTTAAATTTCGTTGGTGCGTTGCCTCTGCTTGTTACTCTTTGGACAAAAGACCATTCTTTCGATATGGGGTTTTCAGTTCTCTCAGACCCATTCAATTGGCTAATGGTTTTAGGCTCGTCATCAGCTGGCTGGACTATATACTTGGTTGCGCCGTCGATTGTTTCGATATTTCTCCAAGCTCGAATAGAGCTTTCGGTTGAACGACTAAAAAAGCGTCAAGTGAGGCTGGTTGAAGAGTGGGGTGAAGGCGTTTCTGGTGATCGAAAGTCAAATCAGAGTGGCAGTAGTCTCGGCAATAGCAACAAGGAGCAGGAAGATGTTGGGGACGCTGGAAGTGCTCAATGAACTTGGTAGAACCTATAAAAGCCTGGTTATTCGTTTGATTCCAAGAGCTGGGTCTTGATGTTTTTCTGTAACTTCTCGAAAGCTTTTACCTCGACTTGCCGAACTCGCTCTCGGCTGATACCAAACTCAGAACCAAGTTCCTCTAATGTCGCGGCGTTCTCTGATAACCGTCGTTTCTGGATAATATACTGTTCTCTTGGATTTAATGTTTCCATTGCCGACAGAAGAAGTTTGCTTCTTTTATTTAATTCTTCTCTATCGGCGTATAATTGTTCTTGGTCCTGAGACTCATCGACCAGCCAATCTTGCCACTCGCCCTCCGATTCGACCGATCGTGGCGCGTTAAGGGAATGGTCCGGTCCTGAGAGCCTTGCGTTCATGCTTACAACTTCATGTTCAGGAACATCTAGACGGGATGCTATTTCTGTAACATTTTCAGGCGAAAGATCTCCTTCGTCTATAGCCTTCATTTGGCCTTTCAGCTTGCGTAAATTGAAAAATAGCTTTTTTTGAGCTGCTGTCGTTCCCATTTTCACTAGTGACCAAGAATGTAGGATATATTCTTGTATTGACGCTCGTATCCACCACATCGCGTAGGTTGCTAGCCTAAATCCTCGTTCCGGATCAAAGCGTTTAACTGCTTGCATCATTCCCACATTCCCTTCGGAAATTAATTCAGCGACAGGAAGTCCGTATCCACGATAACCCATAGCGATCTTGGCCACTAGTCGTAAGTGGCTAGTTACGAGCTGATGAGCCGCCTCGGTATCTTCATGATCCACCCATCTTCTAGCTAACATATATTCTTCGTTAGCTTGCAGCATTGGAAATTTTTGGATCTCATTCAGATACCTAGCTAGATTTCCTTCAGCTGTTAAATTTGGCAAGAGGGCTATGCCAGACGCCATTTTAAAACTCCGAGTTGGTTGTCCCACTACGTAAATGGGGATCAATGATAACATTTTAAAGGTATAAATTCAATTTTTTTGCAAAAAATTGATAAAATCACACCAAATTGCGTTTAAAAATTTCTGTTAATGACTGCATATCGTCCGGTAACTGACTAGTAAAACAGCAAATCTCTCTGGTTTTTGGATGCTTGAAAGACAATTTTCCGGCATGTAATGCCTGACGTCTCATTAGCTTAATGTTAGTTCTAAGCTCGTCACTTACCCCGTCTCGCATTTTTCCGCTTCCATATACAGGATCGCCGATAATAGGGGAGCCAATATGACATGCATGAACTCGAATCTGATGAGTCCGGCCAGTTTCCAATCTACAGCTTACCAGTGATGCAGTAGTTCCAAATCGTTTAAGCACCTCAAAATTTGTTATGGCTGCTTTCCCACCCGTATTAACCACAGCCATTTTTTTTCTATTTCTCCTGCTTCTACCAATCGGAGCATTGACTTGGAATGAATTTCTTGTGGGGCTTCCCCAAATTAAGGCTTTGTAGGTCCGTCGGATAAGTCGACTAGCGAATTGATGGACTAAACTTTGATGGGCTTCATCAGTTTTAGCAACCACAATTAGCCCTGTAGTATCTTTATCCAAACGATGAACAATTCCTGGGCGCTTTACGCCACCTATACCTGATAGGCTATTACCACAGTGTGCTAACAAGGCATTAACCAATGTACCGGTAAAAGCGCCTGGTGCTGGATGCACAACCATATCAGCAGGCTTATCAACGACTAATAAGCTCTTGTCTTCATAGATGATAGTTAGATCTATCTTTTCTGGGATTGGAATTGCTTGCACTGCCTCTGGAATAACAACACTATATTTTTGAAGATGTTTGACGATTGCGGACGGGTCTCGTATTGTCTGACCGTTTCGCATCACGTAACCGTCTAATATGAGTTGTTTTAGTCTTGTTCTTGATAAAGCGGGGAGTCCGGCATTTAAGTCCATCTTTTTGGCAAGCCAACGGTCAAGTCTAGGTGGCGTTGTTTTTAGTGTATCTTCTTCTACTATAAGTTCTAATTTTTCGCTGTTGATAGTATCCATGGATGACAAAATAAACCAAAATCATGAAGAGCTAAATAGGGATGGCTCTAAATCACTTCAATTTTTAAAAATACTTGTTGTGGTAATGGGTGTAATGATCATTGCCGGGTTAATAATTGTAATAGTTACGATATTTCAACGGTTAACTTCAAAAACAAATTTTTCTTCTGAGGTGCCATATTCTTTGACGGAAGAGATGCCGAAAAGTTTTAAGTTAAAAGATGTTGTAATAGGAGGCGATAAAATAGGAGTGCAGTTTCAGGATGATAAGGGTGAAAACTTCATAATTTTTTATAATGTGGATGACGGTAAACAAATTGGGCGTCTCACATTCAGCTTTTCTAAATGATTGGTCAGCCTAATTTGGACGAAGATATTATAAACTTTGCTAGCGACAACACATCTGGGGTCGATTTGGAAATCTTTTCAGTTGTAGAACAGGCTGCCAAGTCCTCAGCCATGCCGTATGGTGATGATGTTTTTACATCGAAATTACAAACCATAACGAACGAGATCTTTGAAAAACGAGTTTCCATATTCCCAGTTGCAACAGGATCTGCTGCAAATGCGCTGGCACTTTCGGTAGTCTGTCCTCCATATGGGTCAGTATACTGTCATAAAGAGTCTCATTTAGAGGAAGATGAGTGTGCTGCACCCGAGTTCTATATAGGCGGCGGCAAATTATCTCTATTATCCGGAGAAAAGGCAAAATTTTCCGCGGAAATTTTACGAGCGAAGCTGGAAGTTAAGTCACCTGCTCCTCCTGTTCATCATTCGCCTGCAGCTGCAGTGAGCATCACTCAAGCTACCGAGATAGGGTCAGTTTACTCTATAGACGAGATCGCTGCTATTTCTGATGTGGCAAGATATCATAGATTGTCATTACATATGGATGGGGCCAGGATAGCTAACGCGATCGTCTCGTTGGGTGTAACGCCAGCGGAGGCTACGTGGAAGTCAGGCATCGACGTTTTATCGTTAGGAGCGACCAAGAACGGCGTCTTTGCCGCCGAGGCAGTTATTTTTTTTGACCCAGATAAAGCGGCTGATTTTGAATTTAGAAGAAAAAGAGGTGGGCATCTTTTCTCAAAACATAGATTTTTATCATCGCAACTTCTGCCCTACCTAGAAGAAAACAAGTGGTTGAGACTTGCTGAAAACGCTAATTTAAGAGCTCAGCAGCTTGGGAAAGGGCTCCAAAAATTGTCACAGTTTAGCATTTTACACGAAGTGGACACGAATATGGTTTTCGTTAAAATGCCGGTATCACTAGCAGATGGCTTCAAGAGGAAGAATTGTTTATTTTATACATGGGGACAAGATGAAGGATATATCTTTGGGCGCCTTGTCACTAGTTTTAACACAACGGAAAAGGAAGTTGATAGGTTTTTGGAAATTGCGTCGCAGCTGGCGAACTAATATTTTTTAAAAAAGACTTAGGCGCGTGTTCGATAAACGAATTACCTTTATTTATTCACTGGCCTCAGTTTCAAATCTTTTTGTAAAACTATTAAAAAATTTGGTTTTGGCAAATGACTTTTAAATTACCGAATGAAATGTTTGACCCACAAGCTAATGCGCCCCTCGATGGTATTAGAGTGCTAGATTTATCGCGGCTAGTCTCAGGTAATATGGTCACCCACGTATTGGCTGATTATGGCGCTGATGTGGTAAAAATAGAAAGGCCAGGGGTTGGAGATGATCTCCGCAACTGGAAGACGGAGGGTGTTAGCACACATTGGAAAGTTTATTGTCGTAACAAAAAAAGTATAAGCTTAGATCTAAGAAAAACACTTGGTAAAGAGTTGCTGTTGAAACTAGTTAAGACGGCCGATGTTTTAGTTGAAAACTTTAAACCGGGTACTTTGGAGAAGTGGGAGTTAGGACCTGAGGCATTATTGGAACACAATTCGAAATTAGTAATTGTCAGAATTTCAGGCTGGGGGCAAACGGGGCCTTGGAGTCATAAGCCAGGTTTTGGAAGTCTCGTTGAAGCAATGTCAGGATTTGCGTCGATGAATGGTTTTGACGATCGACCTCCCGTTCTTCCACCACTTGCGTTGGCTGATATGATAGCGGGGCTCTATGGAGCATTTTCAATAATGGTTGCGGTTAGGGAGATTGAACAAAAAAAAGGTGTCGGCCAGATTATTGATCTTTCATTATTTGAGCCTATCCTTTCAGTGTTGGGGCCAATTGCAGCAATCCATTCTATCTCAGGAGCAATACCGAGAAGGACGGGGAGCTTATCTGAAACAACTTCACCACGGAACGTGTATGAGTGCAAAGACGGGAAATTCGTAGCACTTTCTGCCTCTATGCAGGCTATGTCGGAACGACTAATGAAAACGATTGGTAAGCCTGAGTTAATCGAAGATCCTAGGTTTAAAACAAATACAGACAGAGTAAAAAATAATCATTTGCTGGACCCAATTGTTGCAAGTTTTATGAAATCTCACACGCAAAAAGAGTGTTTGGACATTTTTGAAAAAGCAGATGTAACGGTTGGTGCAGTGGCTGATATAGAACAATTATCGTCCCACCCATATATCATCGAGCGAGGATCACTCGTAAACTTGCCTGACAGAGATGTTGAGTCAGGCGTACTTCCAGCTCATGCCGCTATACCAAGATTGTCGGAAACACCAGCGAAAATGAGAAGTGAGGCACCAGATATTGGTGAAAATAATGAAGAAATATTTCGGGAAATTGGGCTTTCAAAATCTGATTTGAAAACCCTTGAAGAGCAAGGAGTGATTTGATGCAAGATAAGGATAAGCCTTTATGGCGGTCGATGCTGTACGTGCCGGCAACTAGTGAGAAATTTATTGAAAAGGCTCATGAACGGGGTGCCGATGCAATTAAAATAGATCTCGAAGATGCCGTTGCACCCAAGGAAAAGGACACAGCGAGAAAATTAGTGAAAGATGCCGCGCAACTAGTAGCTAGAGGGTCGGCAGATGTTTTAGTAAGAATCAATAGACCATTACGTATGGCGGTTGCCGATATTGAAGCATCAATTTGGCCCGAGGTTTGTGGGTTGGTCTTGCCAAAGGTTGATTCTGCAGATCAAATTAATTTTCTATGTGAAATTATTACTGAGCTTGAGGAGGAAAGAGGCCTAGATATTGGTCATACAAAACTCATGGTGCTGATAGAGACACCTCGTGGGTATTCCAACGTAAGGTCTATAGCTAGTTCATCAAAAAGATTATCTGCAATCGCACTAGGACAGGAGGATTTTTCCGCTGAAATGGGCATGATTGAGCCTGAGGGTATGTCGTTATTGAGCTATTACCAAACGGTCCAAGTTGCAGCAAGGGAGGCAGGAATACTTCCCATTGGTTATCCAGGCTCCATAGCAGAATTCACAGATTTAGACCTGTTTAGATCCAATGCAATGGTTGCGCGCCGGTTAGGGTTCGATGGTGGCGCTTGCATACACCCTAGGCAAGTTCCAATACTAAATGAGGCATTCACCCCAACGGAGACTGAAATCAATCGCGCGGAGGCCATGGTGAAAGTATACGACGAGGCAATGGCTGCAGGGGACGGTGCGATTGCTTTTGAGGGTAAAATGATCGATGTGCCAGTGGTCGCTCGTGCTCAAAGGGTCTTAGATATTCGTGATAAGATACGAGCAAAAAAGAACGCAGGCGTTTAAGAGCTTGCTGCAGAACTTAAAAGAAATAGCTTGGTAAATCCTGGAGACGAGTAATGCCTTCTTATCAATATATCTATGTCATGAATGGTCTTTCAAAAACCTTTGCCGGAGGAAGAGAGATTTTAAAGAACATTAATCTTTCTTTTTTCCCAGGAGCAAAAATAGGTGTCTTGGGGACCAATGGAGCAGGCAAGTCCACGTTGCTCAAGATCATGGCAGGCATCGACACCCAATTTGTTGGAGAGGCCTGGGCTGCCGAAGGAGTAAAAGTGGGATATTTACCTCAGGAACCAGAGTTAGAAGCCGGAAAAACTGTCCAGGAATTGGTCATGGAGGGTATGTCGGAAACGAAGATGATTTTGGATAGATTCAATGAAGTCAGTGCCAAATTTGCAGAAGAAATGACCGATGAGGAGATGAATACGCTTCTAGCAGAGCAGGCAGAACTACAAGAAAAAATTGATGCTGCTAACGCTTGGGATCTGGATAGACATGTGGAAATAGCGATGGACGCTTTGCGTTTACCTCCAAGTGATACAGACGTAGGGCCTTTGTCAGGAGGAGAAAAACGCCGTGTCGCCTTATGCCGATTATTGCTATCTGCCCCAGACCTTTTATTACTTGATGAGCCGACAAATCACCTTGATGCCGAATCTGTAGCCTGGCTACAACGATTTCTTCATGATTTCCCGGGAACTGTAGTTACGGTTACGCATGATAGGTATTTTTTAGATGAAGTTGCTGGGTGGATATTAGAGCTTGACAGGGGCCAAGGTATCCCATTTGAGGGAAATTACTCAGGTTGGTTAGAACAAAAACAAAAACGGCTTCAGCAGGAGGGTAAACATGACGCAGCTAGGCAGAGGTCGTTGGCTAATGAATTAGAGTGGGTCAGAGCCTCGCCACGAGGACGACAGGCCAAGAGCAAGGCCCGCTTGACCGCCTATGAAGACCTGCTCAACCAGAACCAGGAAAAAGCAATAGATAACGCCAAAATAGTCATTCCACCAGGACCTCGTCTTGGAGATCTAGTCATCGAATCACTTAACCTCGTGAAGGGTTTTTCAGATAGGCTTCTTGTCGACGACTTGTCTTTCAAATTACCACCCGGAGGCATTGTGGGTGTTATCGGGCCGAATGGAGCAGGAAAAACAACACTGTTTCGAATGATTACGGGGCAAGATAGCCCCGACGCCGGTTGTATCAACGTGGGAGAAACGGTAAAGCTGGGGTATGTCGATCAATCAAGAGATGATTTGAACCCGAATTCAACCGTTTGGGAAGAAATTTCGGACGGGCTCGATGAAATTGAACTAGGCAAGCGGAAAATCCAGAGCCGGGCATACTGCGGGATGTTCAATTTTAGAGGGGCAGATCAGCAGAAAAAGGTCGGACAGCTGTCTGGTGGTGAAAGAAACCGTGTTCACCTTGCAAAAATGCTTAAGTCGGGGGCAAATCTTATATTATTAGATGAACCGACAAATGATTTGGATGTAGATACATTAAGAGCTTTGGAAGAAGCACTGCTTGAATTTGCGGGGTGTGCAGTAGTCATCAGCCATGACCGTTGGTTTCTAGATAAAATTGCCACCCATATTTTAGCATTTGAGGGTGATAGTAATATTGAATGGTTCGAGGGTAACTATCAAGCTTACGAAGAGGATAGGCGCAGACGACTTGGTAGCGATGCAGACCAGCCACATCGTATAAAATATAAGCCAATTATTCGAGCTTAATTAGTTATTAAGAGGCACTGCGGAGTTTTTTGATTTGAACTTTCATTGCTGCCAGAAGTGAGTCAAAACTCCCATTATTGCGTTTTATCACCGCTGAATATTCGTTTCTTTGGGTAATGGCCATGCTAATTCCAGCTATGACTACGTCCACTATCTTGAAACTATTTCCTTTTTGAATCAATCTCCAGACGATGTTTACATTGGTCTTTGGGTTCTTTGGATCAGCAAGCTGTGATTCTACGAAAATAAACTTGCGTTTCCCCAGTTTATGACCCGAAACTATGATTTTTTGCTTTGAATAATCTATAAAACGCTTTGAATATGTCAGCTCGACTAAATTTTTAAAAAGACTCAAATATTCTTTTTGTTGATCAGGGCTTGCAGTTTTCCAAGGGCGCCCTACAACAAATTTCGCAATCCATGGTAAATCAAATCCCATCTCTACCAGTTTCATGAATTTCTGTTGGCGTGCTGTATTATCTAGCGATCTATTTTGATTTAATTCAGCAACTTGGCTGCTTAAGGAGTTGATGAAATCCTCGGCATGCTTCCCTAATTCGTTGTTTTTTGCATGAGCGGCATTAATAACAATGAGGAGCCCGAAGATCGCACCAATGAACTTTTTCATAATTCTCACTCAGTAATTGTCTAGTACGGAAATAATTACCTAATAACTATCGTTAATCTAGAAGTTTAAGGAATTGATTGTCAAAAGCATCTATCGTTTCCGTTGTTTCTGGACTGTTTTCTATCTTCCCGTTGTTTATAGACGCGTTACGGCGTTGGCTATAAGTTGTTTTAACTCGTGTATAGTAATCGATTGAATTTTCCCTCAACTCGTCAATTTGTTTTGAATATTTTGCTCTAAAAGTAAGGGCTTCGAATGCTCCCCTGGTACCACTAAACACCGTCCTGCTACTTTCGGTGCCTAAGTAGTTTAACGGGTTGAGGAAAACGTCTACCGCTCGGCCAATACTATCTCTCAGATTTGTGGGTCCAAGGAGCGGTAGTACCAGGTACGGTCCTGACTGAAAACCATATGACCCCAGTGTCTGACCAAAATCTTCACTCTGAAAATTTAAGCCATACTTAGCCTTTAAGTCTACGTGCCCTAGATAGAATGATTGCAAAAGGAAGTATTTTAAGGTTGTTTCTGCTTGGTTGAAATTTCCTTGCAAAAGATTGTTAGCAAGAGCGTTTGGTGTTTCCAGCCATTGCAAAAAGTTATTTATATCATTTTGTAGTAATTTCGGGGTGATTCGTCGATAGAACAAAGATACTGGCCGAAGAAGCGCTTGGTCCACAGTGTCGTTAGCAGTAAAGACTTTACGGTTTATCAGTTCAAGAGGATCGGCATGAAACTCTAGACTTGTCGTATTGCATGAAGTTAACGAAATACTGCTCAATAAAATACAGCAACGAATAAATTTTTTATACATTATCGACAATCTTGATTAATCTCAGCAGTATCAAAGTATCGTGTATTATTAGTTTCAAAGGTTTTTCTCAGTTCAAATATCAATCGGATAACCAGTGGCTGAATTCCGAAACCTATTCGCATTTTAGGACAATTTGGTTGCATTAAGCAGGCTACTATACTCATGTTCGTTTTATACCAAAAAATTGACGTCCAAGAAAAATAAATAATGCTCAAGTTCAGGATTAATAGCTCTGATGGGCTTCACTCCTTTAAATAAATGTTACGGTATAGGGGTTTCGATATGATAGGAAGAAAATATACTGGTATTTGAATAACCGCTAAAAATAACCAGAGATTTTCATAAAACGCTCCACTAGCAACGGGTAATAATAGTGCTAGATTCCTGCTTCCACCGGCGAGGGCAATTGTACCTGAAGTTGATCTATCAAATTTACAAAACACAATGGCACAGATTAGTTGTGATAAAATGCAAACTAAAGTTGCAGCCAGAAAAAATGTCAACACTCTCGACGGGTTGGTTGGCCAGACATTGTGAATGCCACCCATTATTGTCACAGCAAAAAATGCCATTAAAATTACAATTAGACCACCCGCTGCAGGGTCGATCCTTCTAGCCATCTGTTTCCCTAAGAACTTTCGAAGAACCTGTGCTCCCAATGTGCAAAGGCACACAATTATCATCAACTTAGCCGATATAGATATGGGATCAATGTTGATACTGTTATCAGTTAGTAGCGCCAATAATATTGGAAGGGTTAGTGTAAATGCCAGCGTTGCTAGTAATAAAATTAAAAGGGCTGCCGTCCCATTTAAGCCGATCAATAAAGCAAGACCCGGCATCGAAACTAGCGGCGGGCAGCTTCCCCACGCCACAAGGATAGCTTTAAGCTCTGCGGGAATATTTATCAGTATTGTTGCAAGAAAAATCAGCAATGGAATTATAATTAATATGAAAAACGTTCCGCAAAATAATAGTCGTATTTTTGAAAAGGCGATTAATATTTCTTCGGGATCTAGCCGAAATATTGACACGGTCAACATCAGGATGACGGTTGTTTCAGCAAAGGATTTTGTAAGAATGGTAAGGTTAGGAAATAATAACCCTATTATGACACCAGATGGCATTAACCATGTACCATAATGGTCGATTTTGCTGAAGAGTTTTAAAAAGTGCGTCAAGTAGTACCTGCGAAAATATCATCTAAATTTCTTGGACGGTTTGATTTCATGTTTCCCTTAGGCTGATTTTCTTAAAATCAGCCTTGTTCAATTCATAAATTAAATTGGAATGATCCTGAGTAAATCCGAGTTTTTCATAAAATTTGCGTGCCTCATTAAAAGATCGAACCTCTAGGTCTATTCTAGCGCAATCATTTTTTTTTGCTTCCTTTGCTAGGTAGCTCAGGAGGTGACGTCCCACACCACTGCGCCGACTAGACTTTGACACTATTATATCGTGTAGGTTCAGAATTTTACGTCCGGCCCAACTACTGTAGGTAAAAAAATACACAGCTACCCCAACTGTCTTGCCAGCATCGTGAGCTAAAATTGCGTGAAATTTTGGGTTTGAACCGAAACCGTCACGGCGGATATCTGTGGGAGTGGCTTGCACCTTTTCCTTAAAACCAAGATAATCAGCAAGCTCCAATATAAAAGTGTGAATAGTGTCGCAATCTTCTATGGTTCCTGGTCTTACCTGTATATTCATGTCTGCACATTCTTCGTAAAGTTATTTAATAAGTTCTACTATGAGAGTAAAAACAAAAATCGTTAGTAATGTTGTATTGAATTCAGACGAAATTTAATATTGGAGTTATTCAAAAGTTATATTTTGAACTCTTATAGTATGAATTTTTCAACGACTCATATACTAACAAATAAGATACATAAATTTTAAAAAATTTACTAACAGGCTGGGATGATCGCATAGATGCCAAGCTTAAACTTCAGTGATGAATCAAATTCTAAGAATGCTGGCAATACGTCTAACGCGGCATATTTGCAAGGATTGAATTCAAAACAACTAGAGGCTGTGGAGGCAGTTGACGGCGCCGTACTCGTCCTAGCAGGCGCAGGCACTGGAAAAACACGGGTTTTAACAGCAAGGCTTGCTCATCTTATTGCCCAGAAAGTAGCCAAGCCGTGGTCAATCTTAGCAGTAACTTTTACGAATAAAGCTGCCAGGGAGATGCGTGACCGGGTCACAAGCATTATTGGTCCGATGGCGGAACAAGTGTGGCTAGGTACTTTTCACTCTTTGGGAGCGCGTATACTGAGACGTCACGCGGAGCTTGTAAACCTGAAACCTAATTTTACAATTCTAGACACTGATGATCAGATCAGGCTCATTAAGCAAATAATGCAGGCTGAGAATTTAGATGAAAAAAAGTGGCCGCCAAGAGTTTTATCTGGAGTTATTCAGAGATGGAAAGACCGGGGGCTTACGCCAGAAAAAGTAAGTGATGATGAGGCTAAACAGTACTCTGATGTGAAATTAGCAGAAATTTATAGTCAGTATCAGGACCGGCTTTCTGTTCTGAATGCAGCGGACTTTGGAGATTTATTATTGCACTGCCTGACTATTTTTCAACAAAACCCTGATGTTTTAAGGGAGTATCAGAACCGCCTAACCCACTTACTAGTTGATGAATATCAAGACACAAACGTAGCTCAATACTTATGGTTACGTTTTTTGGCACAAGGTAGACAAAATATCTGCTGTGTAGGTGACGATGATCAATCAATATATGGCTGGCGCGGTGCTGAGGTTGGTAATATTCTCCGTTTTGAGAACGATTTTCCTGGATCCAAAGTTATCCGTCTTGAGCAAAATTACAGGTCGACTTCGAGAGTTTTAACAGCAGCTTCAGGATTGATAGCGCATAACGAAGATCGATTAGGAAAAACCCTTTGGACGGACGGAAATGATGGGGATAAAATTATCGTCAGAGGTGTATGGGATGGAGAAGCAGAGGCGCGAACAGTTGGTGATCAGGTGGAGACATATCAACGAAAAGGTGTCTCACTTAACGAGATGGCCATACTAGTTAGGGCCAGTTTCCAAACAAGAGAATTCGAAGAAAGATTTCTAACGCTAGGTGTCCCGTACCAGGTCATAGGGGGTGCAAGATTTTATGAGCGTATGGAAATTCGTGACGCTATAGCTTACTTGCGTGTGATATATCAGCCGGACGACGACTTAGCATTGGAGCGAATACTCAATAAGCCGAAGCGTGGTATTGGTCTTGCCTCGCTCCAATCAATCCACCATCTTGCTCGGTTAGAATCTATATCCTTGTGGCTGGCGATTGCCAAAATAATTGATACCGATGAACTGAGGCCTGCAGCTCGAAAAAGTCTAACTAAATTGATTGATGATTTTAACAGGTGGCGCTCAATGCTTGATCATAGTGATCACATAGAACTGGCTGGTACTGTTCTCGATGAATCTGGTTATACGGAGATGTTATTAAAGGATAAATCGCCCGAAGCACCAGGTCGACTAGAAAATTTGAAAGAGCTTGTAAGCGCTCTCGAAGAATTTGAAGGGTTAAGTCAATTTCTAGAGCATATTAGCCTTGTCATGGAAAATGCAGAGGATGATACGACGGAACAAATAAGTTTAATGACACTTCATGCCGCTAAGGGTCTTGAATTTGACAAGGTATTTCTTCCTGGTTGGGAGGAAGGTGTTTTCCCAAACCAAAGATCATTGGATGAGAGCGGTGCAAAGGGTTTAGAAGAGGAAAGGAGGTTAGCTTATGTTGGTTTAACCCGCGCACGAGAGACAGTAGAGATAAGTTTTGCTGCAAATCGAAGGGTTTATGGTAATTGGCAGAGTTCCATTCCGTCGCGATTTGTATCGGAAATTCCCGAAAGTGAAATAGAGCAATTTGATGAAATGGGTTTATCGGGCGATTTTTTTGGTGGAATAGTTCAATCTGAAACTTGGGGTCAGGATGATTTCTTCGGTCAAACGCACCTGCAGCGTAAGAAAGATCGTCAGTCTTTAAGTGTAAAGTCTGCAACTCCTTTAAACACCAAGATTGCACTGGAGGATAGATCCCGTAACGACGTCACTGTCGACGAAACTTTTTTTGCACCCGGTGATCGGGTGTTTCATCAAAAATTTGGGATGGGTACTGTAAAACGTTCAGACGGTGACAAACTAGAAATTGGTTTTGATAAAGCTGGCGAGAAAAAAGTTATTTCAAGGTTTGTTAGGCAGCTATGAACAAGCGCTTACAAGTAAATATTAAAGTGCCTCAAAAAGATGTAAACATTGTTTCTGAAAGACTAGAGTTTTGTACTGATGCAATTTCAACATTTGAATCGAGTGGGACAGAATTTTGGGAAATTAACGGGATTTCAAAAACAACTTCTGATGAGGACGAGGTAAACGCAGTTGTAAGAGAATTGGTGCAACAACTTAATCTTCAGCCTACAGATTTCAGTATTGAAATGTTACCAGATCGAGATTGGTTAGCTGAAAATAGAATGTCATTTCCCCGTTTGTATTACGGCCGGTTTTTGATACACGGCTCGCATAATAGGCCAAAAACCGCAAATGGACATTTAAATATAGAGTTAGAGGCAGGTAGAGCCTTTGGGTCAGGGAGCCACGAAAGCACAGCAGGTTGCTTGTTATCGCTCTTACATTTATTTAAAATCATTTCACCTAAAAGGATTATGGATCTTGGTTGCGGGTCAGGAATTCTCTCAATAGCGTCTGTAAAACTTTGGCCTTCGGCTAAGACCCTGGCACTGGATATAGACTATGACGCGGTCAAAACAACTTTGGAAAACATCAAGGTTAATAAGGTATGGCGGCAGGTTAGATGCAAACACAGCAATGGATTTCCTAGGGCTCGGCCCGGAACGAGAAAAAAATACGATCTTATAGTGGCAAATATTTTGGCAAAGCCGCTGGTCGCTCTCGCGCCTCACTCTTCTAGTTTCCTGCGGAGTGGAGGTCATATAGTTTTGAGTGGTCTTTTGAAAACCCAAGAAAGAGAGATTTTAGCAGTATATAATTCTCTTGGATTTAGAGTAGTATCACGGAAGAGATTGAAGGAGTGGAGCACTTTCATTCTCAAATATAAGAGGACTTAAATTATCGTGTCCCTAATTAAAAGAGTGATATTGATATACGATTGAGAAAAGGTAAAAGATTGGATGTTGGGGGAAGAACAAACTTACGCTTTGAAAAATCAAAAGCCGTCATTAGACGAGTTATCAGACGAACTAAATGAACTTCTGAAATTAAATAATATCTCAAAGTCTCTTTCCGACATTCTTTCTATCATCGACGGGGTAAATGCGTCAGCTTTGCCTCAAACTGATACTAGTTGGATGTCGATGGTCTTACATCCAATGCCCTCCGAACTGGGGAAAAAGCTCAGTGCAATGCGAAAGAACAGATTTCTGAGTTCTATCAAAAACACCACTGCCTCTAGTGAGGAG
Organism: uncultured Alphaproteobacteria bacterium; assembly: GCA_902589475.1. Lineage (GTDB taxonomy): Bacteria > Pseudomonadota > Alphaproteobacteria > Thalassobaculales > Thalassobaculaceae. Next base: position 57,618 of record CACITD010000007.1, read on the forward strand.
CGACTGGTTTCACTCCGAAAAATGATGGAAAAGCAAAATTTGCAGGGTTATTTAATCCCGAGGGCTGACGAATATCAGAGTGAATACTTACCAAAGTCTTCGCAGCGCCTTGCCTGGCTAACTGGCTTTGATGGTTCAGCTGGCTTCGCGATTGTACTAAAGCAACGGGCAGCAATCTTTACGGATGGACGCTATACACTTCAGATAAGAGACCAGGTAGATGAGAAACATTTTGAAATATATAATACTGCAGAAATGCTACCTCTAGACTGGTTAGAATCCAATTTGAGTAAAAATGATTGTATTGGTTTTGATCCCTGGCTTCACACGTGTGATGAAGTAATAAAAATTTCTACCTTACTCGCATCAAAAGATGCCAAAGCAATAAAGTTGTCTAAGAATTTGATCGATGAAATTTGGTTGGATAGACCTCCCGTTCCGTTAGGGCCCATTACTCCTCATCCTGAAATTTATGCAGGGGAAGCAGTTGCATCTAAATTTGACACCATTAACAATGAAATGATGAAGAATGAGGAGGACGTAGTAATAATATCGTCGCCAGAGTCGATTGCTTGGTTGTTGAACATAAGAGGTTCCGATGTTGCACGAACACCGTTGCCCTTGTCTTTTTTGATGTTGAATAAAGAAGGCCATGCAAAGCTATTTGTAGACCAAAGAAAAATTATCGACGAAACACGAAATCATCTTGGAAATGCAGTGTCAATTTTACCAATTAAGGAGTTTGGCTCCGAGTTAAATATCTTGGCACGTGGCAGTAAAAAAATACGCTTAGACCCAAAGACGTGCCCGGCTTGGGTCGCAGAGAAATTTAATTCCTCATCTATAAGTATAGTCCACGGAGATGATCCAACACTGATACCAAAAGCAAAGAAAAACAAGGTGGAACTCGCAGGGACGCGTGCTGCTCATATCCGCGATGGGGCCGCTTTTGTTAGGTTTCTACACTGGTTCTCACTTAATTCAAAACAAGGGCAATTGGATGAAATGAATGCGGCTACAAAATTGCAAAATTTCCGCGAAAAAGATCCACTCTTCAAGGACCTTAGTTTCGATACGATTTCAGGTTCTGGCCCTAACGGTGCGATAGTGCATTATCGTGTAACGGAAGAGTCAAATAGGACTATTGAGTTGGGAGATTTATACCTGGTTGATTCTGGCGCCCAATATTTAGATGGGACTACAGATATCACCAGAACGATAGCAGTCGGTGATGCTGGTGACGAAGCAAAAAATTATTTTACGCGAGTTCTGAAGGGTCACATCGCGATAGCATCAAGCAAATTCCCCGTTGGCACAAACGGGTCACAGTTGGATGCGCTCGCTAGGGCACCTCTCTGGGCTATTGGTGCAGATTATGATCATGGAACTGGTCACGGTGTTGGTTCATATCTAGGGGTACATGAGGGACCACAACGTATATCGAAACTACCTAACTCAGTGTCGTTGCAACCTGGCATGATAGTTTCCAATGAACCGGGGTATTATAAATCGGGCGCGTACGGCATCAGATTGGAAAATCTCTTGGTGGTTCAGTCAGAAATAATTCCCAATTCAGAACGCGCAATGCTAAGTTTTGAGACAATAACATTGGCTCCGTTCGACAGGAGCATGATCCTTAACGAATTACTGGAGGATCATGAAAAAAGTTGGCTTAATAATTATCATGCATGGGTTCGTAAAGAATTACTGCCTTTGTTAAATAATAATGATGGTGCATGGTTGATAGATGCTACTGAACCACTTTAGCCAGATTAGTTATGGACTGGAACATTTAATGATATATGAAACTATTAAATACGCTGTAAATGACGGGGTGGCAAAAATTGAATTTAACAGACCAGACGCCGGAAACTCCATAAATAGAAAATTTGCCCACGAATTTATGGATGTTGCTATAAAGTCGACCACTGATTCGAATGTTAGATGCATTGTGATAGGGGCAGCTGGCTCAATGTATAGTTTCGGCGGTGACCTAAAATTTTTTTCAACTGAAATGGACAAAATTGAAGGTACACTAATCGAATTAACAGCCGTTCTGCACCAGGGAATACAGCGCTTCCACAATTGTAAAATTCCAGTCATCATAGTGGTCGACGGGATGGCTGCTGGGGGAGGGTTCAGCTTGGCTTTATTTGCGGACATCGTTTTTGCATCCCGATCATCGAAATTTACGATGGCATACACAAACGCCGGTTTATCGCCCGACGGGAGCTCTTCATATTATCTTCCTCGACTTGTTGGGCTCAGAAGGGCTCAGGAATTAATGCTTACGAATAGAGTTTTGTCTGCTGAGGAAGCGCAAGAATGGGGTATCGTTACCTACGTCTGCGATGGCGAGCAATTGGATGGGGAAGTAGAAAAGTTGGCAAGCAGACTTGCTTCTGGGCCGACCAAAGCTTATGGAGCTGTAAAGCAATTACTGGCTCGCACTTATGATCAATCTTTGGAAGTTCAACTAGAGCAAGAGTCACGATTAATTGCTGAGATGGCTGACTCAAAAGATGGACGAGAAGGACTTGATGCTTTTCTTAACAAGCGGAAACCGAATTTTAAGGGCCATTAAAAGCGTTTAACTAGTGATAAAAAGATCTATACTCAGCAATAATAGCTCGTAATAAATAAGTATCCTTTTTTATCCCAAACAAAAATTTTGGCTAACTCTTGATTGTAGATATGACAGCTCGCCAACCAAACTCATTAATGACTAAAGATGCGCACTTTGCTATGGTTTGGTGAATGATAAAATCCTCACAATCATATGTGTTCCGAGCTTGCGAAGCCGTTATAAATTGCCCAACAAATTTGCCATTCAGTGTTAGCGGGCTGTAAATAGCGGAGCCCATTCGAGCCGTTTTGAGAATTTGTTCGAAGTTCGAGTGTTCGTCTGTATTTGCTAACAATAGTGGCTTTTCATTTTTAACTACCCATCCCGGGTGACCGAGATTATCGGGAATAACAAGTCTGTGTTGTTCTGCAGGAAATCCTATTTCCGCTAGTAAGACACTCTTCTGATCATTTTTTAGATGCATGAAAAAACCAGCAACAGTGAATTGTTGTTCACCGTTTTTCAGACTCCCAGGTTTCTCTGATGCTCTCATGTCGCCTAACTGTGATGCGGCTAGCATGCTAAATTTTGTTAGTTTTGTCTCAAGAATTTTATTATCCTCGCAGTTATATAAAATACTGTTCAGCTTTTCGAGAATTCGATAGACGTTCTTTTTTGTAAGTGTTGTTGAGCTTTTCATTGAGAATTCTTAAGAGACTATGATTCTGTTTAACTTATCATCCAACTGTGTCTAAGAGAATTGAAAATTGAATTCAGAATGTGTTGTTAATTTAAAATTTTGATTGTAGTTCGCTCCATATTGTAAATATTCCTACATATCAGTAGCTTGTATTTGTAGAAGGCTATAACTTTAAAACAATGCAAATTCTTGATGGGAAAAAATGTCTATGAAAAATTCATTGAAGTTTGGGTTTACCGCTGTAGCTGCCTCAACCGGGAATGATACGGGTGACGATAAATCTCGATATAACCAAATGATAAAAGATTGTCGACTTGGTTATGAGCTTGGATTTGATTGTGCATGGGTTTTGGAACATCATTTTACTGACTATTTCCCAACTCCGAGCCCCCTTATTCTCATGTCACATTTAGCTGCAGCGTTTCCTGGAATATCTTTAGGGTCATGTGTACTTGTCGTTCCTTGGTATAACCCGTTGAGATTAGCTGAAGAAATTTCCATGCTAAGTCACTTATGCGCCGGTGAATTACATTTAGCGTTTGGTAGAGGCACGGCCAAATTGGAATATGACGCCTATGATATTGATATGTCCTCTGCAAAAGACAGATTTAAAGAAGCCATTACACTAATAGACAAAGGGCTCTCGGGTGAAGCCATTGAACATAGCGGAGAGCACTACAATGTTGGTAGGCGGGTTAAGATTAGACCGACCCCCAATCGGGAGAAGATCTTTTTTTATGGTGCCGTTGGAAGCAGAGAGAGTGCCGCAGGAAACGCAGATATGGGTATGCCGATCCTGCTCAACACTCAATTTCCGCCGCATATGCTAAAAAAGGTTACAGAAGGTTGGCAGGAGAGAGCTGATCATATAGGTCTTTCTGTCCCCGGAGATCGACCAATTTCGACGAACTGTGTCGTGGCTGATAGTGACGAAGAGGCAAGGGAGACAGCTAGAGGTTACATGGCTAAATTTTTTGAACTTCAGGCAGATCATTACGAAGCAGACGCAGACCACTGGAAAGGTATTGAGGGATACAAGCAATTTTCCAAGACTTTTGGTAACCTGAGGAAAATGGCGGATCCTGCAAACCTTGATGGCTTCCTTGATAATCAATTGGTGGGCTGCCCAAAAACAATTTCAGGTAAATTGGAAGAATATAGGGATTTGGGGTTCAATCATTTCATTTTAAATTGCGCAAGGGAAGGATGGCCTAGACATCTTAGAGAGATTAGCATGACCCGATTTGCCACAGAAATAGCGCCAGCGTTCAAAACGGCCGCCTGAACTAATAAACTAATGTTTAATTTTCAAGTTTATGTTCTGAAAGAGATCGAAGAAGCTAACTCAATTCTATCAAAATCGCCTGGAGATAAAGTATGAAATTAGGTTTGTCTTTTCCTCAAACTGAGATTGGTACTGACCCAATTGTTATAAAAGATTTTCTCCAAGCAGCCGAAGGGCTTGGTTACGATTTTGTTACTTTTGTTGATCATGTGTTGGGTGAGGAAGCGCCTCGTGGGGCCACTTTTGCGAATAAATACACCCGTGATTATATGTTTCATGAGGTCATGGTACTCATGGGGTACGCGGCAGCCGTTACCCAAAAAATTGGGCTAGGCACAGCCGTCATGATTCTTCCGCAAAGACAAGCGGTACTAGTTGCTAAACAGGCAGCGGAAATTGATATTCTATCTGGCGGTCGCTTGCGATTAGGTGTGGGACTAGGCTGGAATAAAGTAGAGTACGATGCACTTGGTATGACTTTTGGTAATCGCGCTAAGAGGTTTGGCGAGCAAATAGACGTTATGAGAAAACTTTGGTCAAATAGAACTGTCGAGTATAATGGGGAGTTTCATAAGTTTGAAAGTGCAGGCATAAATCCGGAACCTGTGCAAAGGCCAATACCAGTTTGGATTGGCGCAATGAAAGAAGTCGCTGTTCGCAGAGCCGCGGCTGTAGGGGACGGCTGGTTCATGTTCCCTCGTCAAGATCCAAGTGATGAGGCACAAAAAATGATCTCTGTTTTTCGTCAATCAGCAGCAGAGGCTGGCAAAGAACCGGATGATCTTGGAATAAACGCAACAGTATTTGCAAATCAGGGAGCTGGGCCTGGTGAGTGGAGAGAGGTTATGAACGAATGGGAAAATATGGGGGCAAATGAATTTACCTTTCGTACTGCAGAGTCTGGCTTAAAAAATCTTGATGAACATTTGCAGGCAATACAAAGGATGGCTGGGGAAAGGTGAATTACTATGGGTGAAAATTATTTAGATCACGTTGTTATAAATGTTAAGGATGATATGGACCTAGCACAATTAGTCTTTTCAAACCTTGGGTTTACCTTAACGCCAAGGGGATATCATACTCTCGGTTCAATAAATCACCTGATGATGTTTGGTAGTGACTATATGGAGTTGATAGGCTTTCCCGAACATGGAGTAGCTGATAATCCAAATTCTCGCCCTGATCTTACTACTGCGCCCTTTGGTATAAATGGTTTGGTTTTTAAAAGTAGCGATGTGGACAAAACGTTTGAGAAATTAGTTGAACTAGAAATGGATGGTGATCCCCCCAAATCGTTTAGTAGGCCGGTCGAATTAGATGGACGCAAAACCGATGCTAAATTTAGGACAGTAACTGTTAGGCCTGGGGTATTTCTGGAGGGGCGAGTTTATTTCTGTGAGCACGGTACCCCGGAACTCGTTTGGCGGCCGGAGTGGCAGAGCCACAGAAACGGCATAGAGGCAGTGAGCGAAATAGTTGTCGTGACCAGAGACCCCGTAAAATCTGCTGATCTTTATATCAAATTACTCGGGACTTCTTTAGTTAAAAAGTCTCTCGGTAAAAGTGTAGAGATCCCCGGGGGAGGCTGTATAACCGTTTACTCAGAAGATGAATATCAGGAGCGGTATGGACAACTTGCTTCAGGTCTTGAGGGGAGGGATGCAATATTTGGTGCCTTGGTTTTCGAAACTGCCAAAGACATATTTAAGTTAGATATACAGGGCGCAAAGCATGTTGAAATGGAGAGAAAGGAAAGCAGCTTAGTTTTAAGAGTGCCGAAATATGACTCAGTTTTGGAAATCACTAAGTCCGGTGGTTGAGCCAATTTTTCATGATGCCCTTGAAAACCAGGCTGTAAATGAAACTCATCCTACATGGATAGAGTTCGACGCAGAAGCGTTACGCCACAATCTAAGCATAGTCAGAAAATCTTTAACGCCGGGAACTCAAATAATTGCTTCAGTAAAGGCAAATGCATACGGTCACGGGATTATTCCAGTCTCGCAAGTTCTCGAACGGGAAGGTGTTGAAATGTTGGCGACAGGATCCTTTTCAGACGCTCAGGAAATACGTCGAGTAGGAGTTAAAACACCAATTTTGATGTTAGCCGGTACTTTACCTGGAGGCATGAAAAATCTTATTCAAGAGGGATTTATCCCAACGGTTTACGATTTAATTGGGGCGCGTTCTGCAGCCGCAGCAGCAAAAGCTATCAAAGATGATTACCAACATCCCATTTTTATTAAGGTTGACTGCGGTATGGGTAGACTTGGAATAAGTCTTCCGAACACCCTACGTTTTTTAGAAGAAATAAAAAATATGCCCAATCTCTGGGTTCAGGGTCTCTATACACACCTGTCTTTCAAAGACGATATTAGTATGAAATTTACAAGAGAGAGGTTATCGCTTTTTTATGAAATGCTCAAAAATATCAAACAAAAAGGCCATGTAATCCCTATAACACAAGCGCTAGCAAGTTCAGCATTAATCATGGGCATGGATGATAAATGCACAGCTATTTGCCCTGGCCATGTTTTATATGGTTTATCATCCATAACCGAGCCACCTGCCAGTATGAATGAATTCTTACCAGTCTTAACTTCTGTCAAAAGTCGCGTTATTCACGTTGCCGACCATAGGGATGGCCCGAGCCCCGGATCCGGCGCGTATCATAGGAATCGCACTTTATCGCGAACGGGTGTTGTGCCATTTGGCTTACATGATGGAAACGCATCTATTAAAGAAGGAAAACGACCCGTAGTCCTTTTTAAGGGTAAACGACGTCGGGTCTTGGGGGTATCTCTTGAGCATCTTGTGTTTGAAGTTGAGGATGGTACCGACTTAGAAATAGGTGACGAAACAACTCTAATTGGTGGAGAGGGACCTGAGAAAATTGAATTAGTTGAATTTGCGGCTTGGCAACAGAGCTCTCCCCTGGAAGCTCTTATGCTACTTAGTAACAGGCTGCCGATTAATTTCAAAAAGAAGATCTAGAGTTTTTGCGTATTGCAACTTTGTTCAATCTTTTGAAAAGGTTTTTCCATAACCACCACCGCCGGGAGTCGCGAGTAAAATATAATCTCCTGGATTAACTACATGCTGTAATTTAGGATCGATGGGGTCTCCGTTTAATTCCAATCGACCTCTAACCCCGTCTTCGCCACCGACAATTCCGCTTGCCGGAATTTTTGTTCTTTCGGCTAAGAAGGCGAAGACTCCTGGTTTCTTTCCAATATATTGAAATTCCACAGTTTGACCGTCACCACCTTTGAATGCACCATTACCGCCAGAGTTTGAGCGTAAGGAGCGCTGTTTGAATCTGACTGGGTAACGTTGTTCTATCTCCTCAATTGGCGTCGATGAAATATTAGAGGGCCAGCTTGTGCATGATAAGCCATCACCAGATGAAGACGCCCCCATTCCACCATTAAAGAAAAATAGACCTGCTATTCTAGTGCCATCTACTTGGTATCCGTTAAGATTAACGCACCAGATTGGTGAACCCGATCCAGCAAGTATTTTCTCAGGAGCAATTTCTGATATAGCATGCATTATCAAAGCTGGGATGAAATGTCCTGTTAAAACCCGGCTTCCAACTGATGCTGGATGACTAGGATTAACAATACTTGATGGCGGTGCTAGCAACTTTAATGGTTTAAGCGCACCCTCATTATTCGGTAATTCAGGTGCGAGAGCAGACTTGATAGCGTAGCTGGTCATTGCTCGTGTATAGCAAAGGGGACAATTAACTGCTTTATTAACTTGACTAGAGGACCCCGAAAAATCTGCTTCCAACGTGTCTCCTGCAATTTTAATCAATACTTTTATTTCTACTGGTAAGTCTGCTAAGCCGTCGGTTTTAACAGT